>JBIKYU010000079.1:0-6855 GCA_044355085.1 Rickettsiales bacterium
GCACGTAAAGTGCTAAATGAGTGGCTTTCGCGAGAAATACTTTCCAGAAAGCCTGACCATTTAGCGTAGATGGTTTTTCGCTGAGTATTTTGGTTATGAAGCGGCCAAACCAAAGACATATCAGCAAAACACCGAAAGATTTATGTATGCCGTACCAAAAACCTCTGGCTGGATCTTCTTTATCAAGCTCGGTCATCCACCAACCCAGAGATATTAAGCCGATAATTACCAGCGCCATGCTCCAATGCCAAAGTCGCATTAACGGCGAGTAGCGTTCGATTGTTGATTTCATAAATTTTTCACAATAAAAATTTTAAGAAGCATGTCCGTGCGCAAAAATATCGAGATTTTCCCAGCCCGCTAAATCCATTTCAGCGCGCGTCTGAAGAAAAGCAAAACAGCGCCTTGCATAGCTATCCCTTCCCTCGCGAACTAATATTGAATTTAGTTTTTCTTTGATTTCATGCAGATGCAAAACATCTAATGATGCATATTCCATTTGCGCAACGCTGAGATTTTCAGCGCCCCAATCTGATGATTGTTGCTGCTTGGAAATTTTTTTGTTTAGCAGCTCCTGACAAAGATCCTTCAAACCATGAGAATCTGTATAGGTTCTAGCAAGCTTAGAAGCAATTTTTGTGCAATAGATTGGGTTTACCCAAATGCCCAAATATTTGTAAATCACAGCGACATCAAAGCGCGCGAAATGGAAAATTTTTTCTATTTTTTCATCGCCAAGTAATTTGCATAAATTAGGAGCTTTGTATTTTTCTCGATCGAGCTGAACCAAATGCGCAGTGCCATCTCCGCTTGAAAGCTGCACCAAGCAAAGTTTATCTCGGTGATTATTTAGACCCATTGTTTCGGTATCAATCGCCACAGATTGGCTAAATACAAGGCTATCGGGGAGATCGTTTTTATGAATTGTGTAGCGTATTATCTGCTTGTTTTCTTTGGGCATTGGCTTTTATCTATTTTCATATTTTTTAAAAAACTTTGTAAAAACTGCTTGTAGAGACATATAGCTGATGATTCAAGAGTTGAGTTTTCTTAGCAAAATTTAAAAAACTAAACTGAGACAAATCGCCTCCAAAAAGGAAGATAAATAAAATACCAGAATTTGAATTTGATTTCTTTGGCCAAATCTACAAAGGAAATTTGCCTGCAAATCTACTAAAGCAACTTCAGGATGCCATTAGCGCTGAAAATTTTATTTTAGAAACCAATCTGCGCGGCAGAATTGTAAAATCTTACATATGCAATGTTCATACGGCAAGAAGCGCGCTTTTTCTTGAGAAAATTGAACCAGATCTTCTCGATTGGATTGATAAAATTTCCGCCAATCAAATTTTTTATGATCTTGGTGCAAGCGTTGGACCTTTCAGTATTTACGGCGCTTTGCGCGGGTTGCGTGTTTTTGCTTTTGAAGCTGAAGCACAAAATTTTTCTGCACTTGAGAAAAATCATTTTATAAATCGAGAAAATTTCTTACATGATTTTTCTGCCTTCAATATTGCGATTAGCGATAATTTTTCGTTGGGAAAAATATTTTGTTCTTTTTCAGAGAACGGCGCGACAGGTTCGCATCAAAAAATTCTAGATAACCCTAAAAACGTTGATGGAAGCTTATTTCAACCTACTCATGTGCAGGCAGTTCTAAAATATCCACTCGATATGTTGATTGAGAAACTCAATTTTCCTGCACCAAATTACATGAAAATTGATATTGACGGTGCCGAATATGCGGCGCTTTCGGGGGCAAAAAATCTTCTGCGAAACCCTGAGCTAAAAGAAATTTTTATTGAACTAATGGAAGGCGAAGAAGAGAAAAAATCAATTGCAATACTCGAGGAAAATGGCTTTTTCTGTGAATCTGCGAAACAAGTTGAGCATTATGTTGGATTGACGAATTATGTCTTTTCGCGCGGATGAAATTACAAAATAAAAATGGTGAAGCGTATTTTCAGCCTTATGCCAATTTAATTTAATTGCTTGAGGTGAGTTTTCCTACGAACTTATTCTGCAGATAGACAGCGAGAATATTTGTTTTTGTGGACATATTAAGCCTTCCACTTATGGCTAGCAGTTATCGCAATACCTAGGCTTTTTAAGACATGCAAAGTTTTGCCAATTTGAGCGGTTTCTTTGCCACTTTCAAGTTCGCTTATAAAACGGCGACCTGTATTAGTAACTCCTGCAAGATCTTCTTGGCTTAGTTTTTGCGCCTTACGCGCTGCCTGCACATCTGCAGTGCTGTATATGCTGTGTTCCATAAGCTGCTTATTTTTTGTAGATCTTTGCCACTAAAGCTGAACTTTACCAATGTAAGTTTTAGTAAAAATACGGCCCAAAAAAGATACAGCTAAAATGTCGGGCTAAAAATATGGAATTTTATAATTTGGGTCCCAGGCTACCCATCCCCTAGAATAGATCCGATTGTAACTGGAGGATTTTCTTGTAATTAAAGAAGCAAGAACACTTTCTACTTCAATTTCCTTCATTATTACGATTATTGCGGTTGCTTGCGAATGCCAGAGAATAATGAGGTGGTGCCCAGGAAGAGACTCGAACTCCCATGACCTTGCAGTCGCTAGCACCTGAAGCTAGTGCGTCTACCAATTCCGCCACCTGGGCCAAAGATTCGCCCTTATTTATTATCGCCTGGTCTTTGTCAAGACTTCGCCAGAAATTTTAGAATTAAATTCATAGCTTTGCCAAAATAAAAGGCTTTTATTTGCGCCTTCAATAACTAAAAAATCGTTTGAATGGACAGAGAATTTTAAAGTTCAGAAGCGCTTCTGTGGCTTGTAATTGCGCAAAAAATATTTTTCATTTGCCCAAACAACCTTTGTTGCTGTATTGGCTTCAGCCCGCTGTTTACCTGCTTTTTAAGCGGTTCAGAAAATTTTCTAATAATTATTTGGTTTTAAAAAATATGCGTCCATTAGTTACGGTTTTTGGTGGAAGTGGCTTCGTTGGTCGAGCAATTGTTGCGCAATTACTTGGCGCTGGCTGGTCGGTACGCGTAGTTTCAAGAAATCCTGAAAGAATAAAATCTGTTTTACCAAGCGGAGCAGTTGGACAGCTTAGCGTTTGTTATGGATCGGTGCTTTCTGATGCCGATGTAGCGCGCTCTGTTGCTGGATCTCAAGCCGTAATAAATGCAGTTGGAATTTTATTCGAAAAACAAAAGCAGCGTTTTCCTGCAATTCACGCGCAAGCGGCGGAGAGAGTTGCAAAATTCGCTCATGCTGCTGGCGCCACAACTCTCGTGCATATTTCTGCACTCGGAGTTGATAGAAATTCAAAATCGCGTTACGCCCGCACAAAAATGACAGGTGAAAAAGCTGTCTCTTCAGCTTTTCCGAATGCAATAATTTTGCGTCCTGGTTTGATTTTTGGTCCTGGAGATGGCTTTTTTCCTTTATTTGCACAAATGCTGCGCTTTGTTCCGCTCGTAGTTTTAATTGGCGGAGGAAAAACCAGATTTCAGCCCGTCTATGTCGGAGATGTAGCAAAAGCAGTTTTGAAGATTTTGACGAACGAGAAAAATATTAGCAATTGCTATGAATTAACTGGAAAAAAAACTTATTCTTTTGAAGAAATGCTGCGTTATTTGGCTGCTCTGCTCAAACGCAAAGCTTTGTTTATTTCTTTGCCTTTTATGCTGGCAGAAATATTTGCAACCTTAGTGAGCATTCTGCCAAAGCCTTTTTTAACGCGCGACCAGATTGCTCTGCTTAAAGGTGATAACTGCTCTAATGGCTTATTGCCTGGACTTGAAGCTCTTGGCATAACTCCAACTACACTTGAAGAAATATTACCTAGCTATATTTCTGCTTTCGCACGCGATTAAAATTCTGCTGTTTTTTAAAAATCATATTTTGGAATGCTAGGATTTTTTAGCCTTAGGTTTTTTCTTGGCATGAGCAGTTTTTTTGCGCTGCTTGGTTTTTTCTTCTGTTGTTAGTTTTTTGTTTTTTGTCAGGCTGGTCTTGCGCTTTTCGCCTTGTTCTCCGTTTGCATATGGATTTTCATTGCGACGAAGAAGCAAACGAATTGGCACGCCACGGAATTTAAAAACTTCCTGCAAACTATGCAGCAAATAACGCTGATAGCTGTCTGGCAGCGATTCAGGCTTATTGACAAAAAGTGCAAAACGCGGAGGACGCATTGCGACTTGCGTAATGTATTTCAAGCGAATTCTGCGGCCATCGGAAGCAAGAGGCGGTGTGTGGCGTTCCTCAACATCGCGCAGCCATTGATTTAGCTGCGAACTGCTGATGCGCTGATTCCATTGCACATTAATTGCAACTGCAGTTTTTAAAAGAGTTTCAAGCTGGTAGCCTGTTTTTGCTGACAGATTTACCATTGGCACTTCGCGCGCTAAGGGCAAAGAATGTTCAATTTTTTCACGTAAATTGCGCGTAACATTTTTTGGATCTTCAACTAGATCCCATTTGTTAACCGCAATAATTAGCGCCCGACCTTCGCGCAGAACGTGATGGATAATGCTAATGTCTTGCTGCTCAAGTGCTGAAGTTGCATCGAGCAAAACAATCACTATTTCAGCGAAACGAATTGCTTGAATACTATCTTGCACGGCGAATTTTTCTAGCTCGTCGGTAACTTTTCCGCGCTTCCGCATCCCCGCAGTATCCATGAGCTGCAGAGATTTTCCTTGCCAAGTAAATTGAATGCGTACCGCATCGCGCGTGATACCAGCTTCAGGCCCGGTTAAAAGGCGTTCCTCTTTAAGCCAACGGTTTATAAGTGTTGATTTGCCTACGTTTGGACGACCAACCACAGCGAGTTTTAGCGGAGAATTTTCATCATCAGTTTGTTTTTCTTCAGCAGAAATTTTATATGAATAAGGCTGTAGCGCGTTATAGAGCTCGCCCATTCCTTCGCCATGTTCTGCAGAAATTCCGATTGTTTGTGCGAAGCCTAATTTTTCTGCTTTGTAGATAATATCGCGCTCGTGATTTGCTTCGCATTTATTGACAACGACAATCACTGGAACATCTTTTTGATGCAACCAGCGGGCAAAATGTTCGTCAAATGCAGTGACTCCGCTTTTCGCATCGAGAAGTAAACAGCAAACATCGACAGATTGCAGAGCCATCTCGCTTTGTTCGCGCATGCGCGCTTCCAACGTGTTTGCAGCAGCATCTTCAAGGCCTGGCGTATCAATCACAGACAGCGCCATATCAACAAGCCTACCCTCACCTTCCCGCCTATCGCGAGTTACACCAGGAAAATCATGCACAATTGCATGTTTTTTTCCCGTTAAGCGGTTAAATAAAGTTGATTTTCCGACATTCGGACGACCAAGAAGCGCTACACGACAGCGGCTTTCTGGAGCCTTTTGCTTACGGCGGGGTGATGACATTTTTGTTTTCAATTTAATCACCTGAAATCCAAGATTTTACGCGCTGCCAACGGTTTTTTTCTTTTTCTCCAGCAGCGGGATCAGGCTGCACTAAGGCCTCGGGCGGAGTGCTTGGTTGTGATTCTGGCATCCAGATTTCTTCTTCTGATTTTTTTTCAGCATTTATATTCCATTCCCAAGAATATTTTTTTAGCTCTGAATGATTAGAATCAGCAGCGCCAAACATAGATAGATTGCCATTATTCTGCAGAAGGAATAAGCGCTCACTCACAATAATTGGTGGAAGAAAAATATCTTTCCCGACACGGTAACGCGTCATGACTTCTCCGCTTTGTGGAGAAACTGCAACAAGATCACCTGCTGAAGAGACAATCCAAAGCCTATCACCAGCTAAAACTGGACCTTTCCAGCCAATCGGATTCTTGCGAGTTTTAGGATTTTTAAACCCAGGTAACGGTAGAGACCAACGCACGCCACCAGTTACAGCATGTAGACAAAGCAAATAAGGCTGCTCGCTTAATACGAAAACGAAAGGCTCGGCAACCCAAGCAGGATTTTTCGCGAGAAAAGGTTTTTCCCATAAACGCGCACCAGATGCAGGATCCATAGCAGCAAAAACATGCGCATAGCTGCTAGCATATAAGCGTTCAGAAGAAAGAACTGGTGGAGTATCAATATCAAGCGCTGCATCAGGAACCGACTTGCTTGTTTGCGCCAAAGATTCGCCCCAAACCTCATCACCATTTCTGCTATCTAGCGCTACTAAATCTCCAGATGATTGCGCCATAAACACCAAGCCGCCAGCGGCTATTGGTGCGGCATTTCCGCGCATTGCTAGCTCTTCATTTGGTCCTTGTTTTGACCAAACAACCGAACCATTTTTTGCATCAAGTGCGTAGAGAGTATTTTCCATCGTCGAAACAAAAACTCGACCATCATCGAAAGCTGGCGCTTCCCTTGCGATTCCAGCAATTTCTTTTTTCCAAATTAATGCGCCATCAGATAATTGATAGGCAAAAACAATGTTATTTCCGCTAGTTACATAGAGAATATTATCAACCGCAGTAACTCCGCCGTTTTTAACATTCCGCTGTTTTTTGGGGAGCGGCAAAGAAACACGCCAAACTGGTTTAATGGAATTTTCTATATTCCATTTAGTTAAAAACCCTTTTGCATCCAAAGTAACAAGTTGGTTTTCAACAGCAATTGGAATTACAGAAAGATAATCAAGTTCGTCGCCTCCTTTTCCAATTTTTACTCTTTTATAGAGCGATAATTGTTTTGAAAGCGCCAAATGATTTGCTCCAGATGGCGCAACATTGCTGCTGTTTGGCCAATAAGTATTTGCCTCTGGCGGAGGCAGAATTACTTCCATTTGCGCGAGCGAAGGCAGCGGCTCGATTGGTTCATCAACGCGCAAAACCGCTAAACGATGACCTTTCAGAGATTTTGTTTTGTTATCG
>JBIKYU010000080.1:0-6667 GCA_044355085.1 Rickettsiales bacterium
AAGAATATGAACGCCTCGAAAACAGAATCAACGGAATGTACATTGATAAATTGGACGGCAAAATTTCAGAGAACTTCTTTGAAGAAAAATCCAAATCATGGCGCGAAGAACAAAAGCGCACTTTAGAAAAAATCGAAAACATTCAAAATGCCAGCCAAACATATATTGAAGAAGGCGTTCTCTTACTCGAACTTGCCAAAAACGCCCATTCTTTGTTTATGAAACAGTCTGCGCATGAAAAACGCCGCTTATTGAATCTTCTGGTATCGAACTGCGTTTGGAAGGATGGAAAGCTAACAGCAAATTACAAGCAACCTTTTGATATGCTTGCAGAATATGCGCCAATAAAACAGGAGCCAAAGACTCAAAAAACCGGAAATGTGATCAAATTTGAAAAATGGCTCCGCGAGTAGGATTCGAACCTACGACCGATCGGTTAACAGCCGATTGCTCTACCGCTGAGCTATCGCGGAACAAAACGAGGCAGGGCTTATAACATCATAGATTTTCTTCGTCTATAGCTGTTATTAAAATTCATGCATTTTTTATCATGTGAATGAATTATTTTTTGCCAATAAAATAAAAAATCCGCAAAACTAATGCGCACGAATTTCAGCGCTATCAGCATCATCTTCATCAGATTTTGCAAGCAAATCATCGACATTTTCCTTCCAACTCACTGGTGTAGGAATATTAGTAAGAGCAATCGCCAAAACTTCCTCGGCCATTGAAACTGGAACGATATTCAACCCCTTCAAAACATTATCTGGAATTTCCACCAGATCTTTTTCATTTTCTTTTGGAATAATTACAGTTTGAACGCCACCGCGCAAAGCCGCCAAAAGCTTTTCTTTCAAACCACCAATTGCAAGAACTCGCCCACGCAAAGTTATCTCACCAGTCATCGCAACATTTTTATGAACAGGAATTCCTGTCAGCACAGAAACAATCGCTGTAAACATTGCAATTCCAGCTGATGGTCCATCTTTTGGCGTTGCTCCTTCTGGCACGTGAATATGAATATCACGCTTCTGATAAAAAGGCGGAATAAAGCCAAAATCAACGCATTTTGAACGCGCATAACTAAATGCCGCCTGCGCTGATTCCTGCATCACATCGCCAAGTTTTCCTGTTGTGCGCACAGTTCCTTTACCAGGCAGAAGAACCGCCTCAATCGTCAAAAGCTCTCCGCCAAATTCCGTATAGGCCAAGCCGTTGACGATACCATTCAGATCAAACTCCTCGGTCTGACCAAAATTATAACGCCTAACACGCGCGTATTTTGCTAAGTTTTCCGAAGAAATATCGGCACGCTCAACATTATCCATCAAAATTTCTTTTGTTGCTTTACGCGCAAGATTCGCAATTTCACGCTCTAAATTACGCACGCCAGCTTCGCGCGTGTAATAACGAACTAAATCACGGATTGCCTCATCTTGCAGAGAAAATTCTCCCGCTTGCAAGCCATGTAATTTTGTTTGTTTTGGAATTAAATGACGCTTGGCAATTTCGATTTTCTCTTCCTCGGTATAACCAGAAAGACGAATAATTTCTAAACGATCAAGCAAAGGTGAGGGGAGATTAAGCGAATTTGCCGTCGCCACAAACATCACATCAGAGAGATCGTAATCTACTTCCAAGTAATGATCATTGAACTTGCCATTTTGCTCTGGATCTAAAACCTCAAGCAACGCTGAGGCTGGATCACCGCGAAAATCCAAACCCATTTTGTCGATTTCATCTAACAAAAATAATGGATTTACTGTACCAGCTTTACGCATTGAATGGATAATTTTCCCAGGCATTGAGCCAATATAAGTTTTACGATGTCCACGTATTTCCGCCTCATCACGCACACCACCTAAAGCCATTTTTACAAATTGCCGGCCTGTCGCATCAGCGATTGATTTTGCCAAAGAAGTTTTGCCAACCCCAGGAGGGCCAACCAAGCATAGAATCGGACCGCGCATTTTCTGAACGCGTTTCTGCACCGCTAAATATTCCATTATGCGCTCTTTTACTTTATCCAAGCCATAATGATCATTATCCAAAACCGCTTGCGCAGCAGGTAAGTCTTTGCGCACTTTACTGCGTTTAAACCAAGGAATTCCAAGCAACCAGTCTAAATAATTCCGCACCACCGTTGCCTCAGCAGACATTGACGCCATATTGCGTAGTTTTTTTAGCTCTGAAACTGCGCGCTCACGCGCTTCCTTAGACAGTTTTGAGGTTTTTATTTTTTGCTCAAGCTGGCCAATTTCATCTTTTTCCTCGCCTTCGCCGAGCTCTTTATGAATCGCTTTTAATTGCTCGTTCAAATAATACTGACGCTGACTGGTCTCCATTTGTTTTTTTACGCGTGCGCGAATTTTTTGCTCAGCATTGAGAACTTCTATTTCACCTTCCATCAGTGAAAATAATCGCTCCAAACGTTTTGCTATATCGAACTCTTCTAGCAGCGCCTGACGATCTTCAATCTTCAAATTAATATGCGCAGCAATTGTATCGGAAAGGCTAGTTGGAGATTCAATTTGCGCAACTGAAGTGACAATTTCCTGCGTGATTTTTTTATTCGATTTTACATAACGCTCAAACTGCGCCACCACAGAACGACGCAACGCCTCGTTCTCTTTTGTTTCCTGATAAATCTCCTCAGCAAATTCTACATTTGCACGAAAGAAGCGCTCGCTTTCAACAATATCTTTAATGACAGCGCGGCTATGACCTTCAACCAAAACCTTTACTGTATTATCTGGTAACTTCAATAGCTGCAAAATTGTTGAAACAACACCAGTGCTATAAATATCTTTCGCAGTTGGATTATCAATCGAAGCATCTTTTTGAGTAACAAGCAAAATGCGCTTTTCCCCGCGCACAACTTCTTCCAAAGCACTGATAGATTTTTCACGCCCAACAAAAAGTGGCGCAATCATTCCAGGAAACATCACAATGTCGCGCAGTGGCAAAATTGCGTAAGAGGTTTTTTCGTTAGTAGCCATCTATTTTTCCTATAGCGTAAAAGATACGTAAAAAGCGCATTACAAACGAATAAAAACAGCGCGCGTTGAAAGATAGTGCGCATGCGCCAAAAATCAAGAGCCAGCCTTTGAGATTCTATTTAGATAATTTTTTTTCATCCTCCCAAACAGAAATGCTAGATGAAACAATCGGCACAAATGAATGATGTAAATCACGCTGTTTTTTTCGCCCATGCATCATGCGAAAAACCGAGAAAAAAAACGTCAGCACATACATTATTGTAATGAAGTAAAAAAGCCCAACTCCGCCATAAATATGCAAAAAAAACGCCGAAAAAAATGGCCCAAGCAAAGAGCCAAAAGCATTGCAAGCAATCAAAGCACTACTGGCTTTCATGATTTGTTGTGGCTCGAGATAATCATTAGCCAGCGCCACAAACAGCGAGTAAAGAGTGAAGCTCATGCCACCAAAAAGAGCAACCATTAGCAGCAAAAATAATGATGGACTTTGCGAAGCCAGATTTTCCGCACTCAACATCATTGCCAAAACAACACTCAAAACAATCGTCACAAACAAAACTAAAACTATCGTTTTGTTCCGCTGCCAATGATCTGAAAGCCAACCAATTGGCCACTGACAGAGCAATCCACCGATAAAAGTTGCACCGATCAATTTCGCCACATCAGCAGGAGAAAATTGCAGCTTCGAAAACGCCAACGCCGCCAAACCGAAGAAGGCACCTTGCGCAATTGCATTCATCACACAACCAATAATCGACAGCGGAGAAATCACATACAAACGCTTTAAACTTAGCGCTTTAGTAATGACAATTTTTGGTTCAATAATTTTATTACTCAAAGTTAGCGGCAACAGCGCAACTGAAATTAAAATCGAAATCAACGCAAATAAAACAAAACCTTCAGGCGGAATAAACGCCAGGAAAGACTGACCAACAGCCAGACTGCTGAAGTTTATAATAAAATAAATCGCTAATAATCTGCCACGATTTTGCTGTTTTGCATGCGCATTTAGCCAACTCTCAATCACTACAAATAAGGATGCAACGCAAATTCCATAAACAAAACGCAATCCACTCCACACAAAAGGATCCAGAAAAATACCATGCAGCAAAGGAACCATTGAAGCCAAAGAAGCAAACGCAGCAAAACAACGTATGTAACCAATTTTTATAATCACGCGTTCGCTAAAACGCGTACCCAAAGTGACGCCAAAAAAATATGCTGACATCATCAATCCCATCTGCCAATCAGGATAACTGGCCATAGAACCACGCACGCCAAGCAATGTATTTTGCAGCCCATGCCCCAATCCAAGCAGAGCATGACTAAGCAATAAAGAGATAATCGGCACGATTACGTTGCGCATATTTTTCAATATTTCATTTTTTATTATCAGGCAAAAACAGATTGTATATCTGCGAAAAAATTGCGCGCAATAATTTGCTGTTAAAAGTTTTTTCGAAAAAAATTGCGCGCGAATTAATCACTAAAATTTTAGGATTCAGAAAAAATTTTTCAGCAGAAAAAATATGCTTGCATCAAGCAAAAAAAACTGCAAGTTGAGTTGAATAGAAGGAGAACTACAGAGAGATACAATAATTTTTACTTGTTAATAACTACTATCATCACTATTTAAAAAGCAAAAATAATAAATAATGTTATTTTATAACATTTGATATTGATTTGTTCTTTTATTTCCCTAACCTAGGGAAAGCATATTTTCTAGAAAAAACGCAAACAATATTTTTTATTTTTGTTATTTTATAACAAACAAGTTTTTTATTTATCAATATTCTGTAAGGACTCTTTAATCATGCCTATGAAAAAATATTCCCTTCCTCTAATTGCAGGAATTTGCTTTTCTCAAGCCACATTCGCGCAGGAAAATGCAAGCGATCTTTTGTCTTTCAAACCAAGTATTTCCGCAAACTTAGTTTCAGAACTGCAAATCGAAGAATTCTACAGCGCCGACAACCCTGAAAACGATCTTACCAGAAGTATTTTTCGCACAGAATTCATGCCGAAACTGAATTTCAACGAGAATTTTTTCTTGGATGGAAATATCGTTTTCGAGCCAGTACAAACCAGCGCTCGCACCAGCCGCGACAGTCGCTTTGAAAATGAAGGCGCTTATTTTAAAGACCTAAAACTCAATGCAGTTTTCGGACCATGGGCAGGATCAATCGGAAAATTCGGCCCAAATTTTGGTAAAGCCTGGGATTATGGTCGTGGTATTTGGGGCGAAGATTTTGCTGAAGATTACGAAATTACTCAGCGCATTGGCGGCTCACTTGGCTATAGTTTTGCAACTGAAAAATATGGCTCACACACATTAAACGGTAGCACATTTTTCAAAGATACCAGCCTGCTGACTGAATCAGTTGTCACTGCAAAAGGCCGCACACGTCACAGAAGCGGCGGCGTTAGCAATACCAACGATTTTTCTTCCTACGTATTTTCTCTAGCTGGAGCAAATGCTGGCGGAATTGAATCGCTCGAATATATGCTTTCTTATCGCCACCAAGCACGCGGCGATGTAAACACCGACAATAAAAACGAGCATGGCGCAGCTGCAACTTTGAAATACACCATCCCAGTTGTTGAAAATTTATCGTTCGACACTTTTGGTGAATATGCAAATTTCGAGAATTACGATGGCTCCGCAACTGCAGATCGTCGCTATATCACTGGCAGCGTAATCACGCGTTTATATAAAAACTGGAACGTTACCACCGCATACACCTCACGTCAGATCTCTGATATTGACGCAGCGACTGTTGATGATCATCTATTCCAACTAACTGGCGGATATGATTTTGGTAACGGCTTCACCACAGAAGCTGGCTATCGCGGCACACAAGAATCTAGCGCCGATAAAAATGGCCTAGGTGCTCTAGTTCGCTACAAAGCAGCATTCTAATTCCAGAGCATTAAACCTCTTTCTAACAACAAAAGGGAGCGGCTTAATAAACTGCTCCCCTTGTTTCAGAAGTGACTTTTTAAACAAAAATCCTTTGATTTCTGGAAGGAATAAATAATTTATTCCAGAAACTTTACATAAAAGCTGATATTTCGATTGAAATAGAGAGAAGTTGCTTTTAAAAGCACCGCCCTTAACTTTTTTGGCGCGCGGGTGTGGCGAAATTGGCAGACGCGCAAGATTTAGGTTCTTGTGCCGCGAGGCGTGGGGGTTCAAGTCCCTCCACCCGCACCAATAGTTAAGCAGGAAAAGCCTCAGATAATCTGAATCACAAGATTTTTAAGCTTGGCATGAACACCAAGCAAGCAACTCCAAGGGATATTAAACCATGCAGATTCAAGAGACAAAACGCGATGGACTCACCCGCGAATTTCAAGTCAACGTTCCGTCAGAATATGTTGATAATCGCTACTCAGAAATTATGGCTAATATCTCCAAAACTATTGCTATGCCTGGATTTCGCAAAGGCAAAGTTCCTCTAAATCTTATAAAAAAGCGCTACCACAATGATGCAGTGCGCGATGTTGCTGATGAAATCTTCCGCAATGTTTTTAAAAACATCTCAGAGGAACATGCAAAAAATGGCCTAGCAACATTTGACATTGACAAGTCTTTGCCTGAACCAGGCAAGAATTTTGCCTGCAATGTTTCCTGCGAATTACTACCAGAACTTCCTTTAGTTAACTTC
>JBIKYU010000081.1:0-6650 GCA_044355085.1 Rickettsiales bacterium
CTTGATTCAATCTATGCCGCGATAGACCGCATTATGGAAGCCCCGTCTCATCTGCTGAAAAGTAATGCTAGAATCTCGGCAAATTTGGTTTTCTATCGCGTCGAAAAGCACCTCATTTTTTGTGATGTGAACGAAGATTGCCTAAGCGTCCTTACTATCCAACACGCGGCCAGAGATTTACCGTCCCGCCTTGCCAAATTTGAAGCTAGCTTACCAAGCGATGCAGCCATCCTACACAAAAAAGCCCAGGCAACCCGCAAAAATGCATAATAGTGCTACGGTAGCGTGCTGCTATGTTAATGTAGAACAGCTCTTCATTTTATGTGAACAAAATGTATAGACTCGGCCTCAATCTCTTGTTCTAGCTCAGCATAGCGCAGGCATAGAATGCTGAGGCAGTTGCTCAAGATCAGTCAGCGGCACTTTTTTAACAAATACGGGGGTGTCCTGGTAACCCTCCCCTAGAATAGATCCAATTGCAACTGGAGGATTTGCTTGGGTTACCAAAACTGGCCGAATTTCTTTAGCAAGACAGTTAGCAAAGAAATTATTAAAGTTGTCATTTTGTAGTGGCGCTTAAATAAACTTCTCTTACTGATTTCTTTGCCAGAATAAATATGACTCTTTCTCCATCCTATCGTTACTACACCAACTATAAGGTAAGTGGTAAGAATCACTGCAAGAAACCAGATAGAGTGAGTTATTGTTTTTCCATAGACTAATAGCAACAGAAAAAGAATAAACGGTAACAACGCTAATATCTTGAATGTTCTTTCCCAGAAAATAGAGCTCTTCGCAAAGAAGCGTGGTCTACGCGTGTATGGAGCAAGTAGCGTTTCCAATTCTTGTATAAAGCCAGCACTCTTCTGTGAATCGTTAAGCTTTATGGATAAGAACACCCCTGGACATAAACTTTTATTAAACCATAGCTCTATTTTTTCATCTTGCCCCCTGCTTCCAAAAAAAACTAATTCCTTAATATATTCTGATCCATCAAAAGTGATTTCTCCAAAACGATCGCCATATAGAACGGCCTTGTTTGTTTCCATGCTGACTTTCCACTCTGCTTCAGGTAAACTTTTATGCAAAAATTCTTCGATTTTCTGGACCTGTTCACTATGCAGCAACACTGCAGGATATGATTTGTTTATAGGGTGAGAAACACGCATGAAAAAAATCCTTGTATTTGAATTATACAAGGATTTCTTAATACATAAACCAGCTTTATACAAGCAATTTAGACGCCCCACTGGGCAATTATTAACATAAAACATAAAATTGTTTTTTACAAGAATTTTTATAAAAAATAATTATTTTTAGCAGCAGTGGGCAACAGGCTGTTTTATAAGAACTATCTGCCTTGTGCTTTGGTAAAATCATACACAGCAACTAAAAATGCCGCCGCTCTTAATTAAAATGTAATGTTAGGGTATACTCTAACCTTACGTCAGGCCAAAACGTCTATAATGTCAGAATAGGGTCTTAATTTTTATTCTTTGACATATGTATCTGATGGTTATAGACCCTAACATGACAGAAGTCATTAATTGGAGGTGATCTTGAAAGGACAGCGCATTGGCTATGTACGAGTGAGTAGCTTTGACCAAAATCCAGATCGGCAATTAGAGCAAGCCGTAGATAAATTATTTATCGACAAAGCATCCGGCAAAGATGTCCAGCGTCCACAGCTCGAAGCTCTGCTATCGTTCGTGCGCGAAGGCGATACTGTGGTTGTCCACAGTATGGACCGCCTCGCAAGAAATTTAGACGATTTGCGGCAACTCGTACAAAGCATGACACGCCGAGGCGTGAGGATAGAGTTTGTCAAAGAACATTTGTCATTTACCGGCGAAGACTCGCCAATGGCTAATCTCATGTTATCTGTTATGGGTGCATTTGCAGAATTTGAACGAGCGTTGATTCGCGAGAGGCAACGCGAAGGAATCGCGCTAGCAAAGCAGCGCGGTGTGTACCGCGGGCGCAAGAAGGCTCTCTCCGAAGAGAAAGTTGCACAAATTACTGCAAGAATTGCTGGCGGAGAAAAAAAAGCCGCGCTTGCGCGGGAATTTGGTATCGCCAGAGAAACTATTTATCAGTGCCTGCGCCGAGTTGCTGGAAACTAAGATGATCTTTTTTTCTCCGCTCTGTCTGCAATAAATCCCGCGCCGAAAGGATGCACGCGATAATTTCAAGAATCAGTAACAGAGTTTTAATGCTTCAACAATTTTTGGTCCCAAGAAATCTGCCAAACTGCCCTTTGCTTTGTTAGAGCCAGAGTTTAGATTTGCGATTGCTTGCCCCACAACCACTTCCCACGGCTTACTCTTGCGTGACAAGTAAATAAAAATTACTTCTAAATCTTTTACCTTATGGTTCTGGCGGTCGAACTTTTCTGCAAAAGCCTGCATTTCGGCGTGTTTAGGATGGTTGGGTTTTTCTCGCAGCCACTTTGCGATGCTTTCCTTCATTTCATCCCAGTTAGTTCCAAGGAGAGAAAGAACGTCATCAGATAAGATTAGGTTTTCGGCAGCGTAGCAATTTAAACGCGACCGAATAACTTTGGAAATGTCATTAATTTTGTATGTTTCATTATCTCGGTCTCTAAGAGAGTACGCCTGCGCATTGTCATAGATGGAATCGATAATCTCCGCCGCTTTTGTCTCATACTCATTTAGTGTGTCTATATTTCCAGCCGCACATGGCCATAACTTTATCCTGCCCTGAGAAGATCGTACGGCTTGCTGCCAAATGCGCTCATCATCCTCTCCCTCTACAAGCATGATCGGAACCTGGTTAAATGCGTTGGATAAAGGGTGCGCACCAAAAATAGGAACGATATTTTTTAATTGCTCATCAATTGGAATAAAGGAAATATCGTTCGTTTTCTCTCTCATAAAACAGACATTTGCTTTACGTGCATTAAGAGCACCTAATATTGCCGTGCTATGTGTGGATATGATCACCACTATTGGCAAGTGCTGAATCTGAGAACACAAAAAATCTATCAGTCTATATTGCAAATCAGGATGCAAATGGACATCTGGTTCGTCCAAAAGCAGCAAAGATTCTTTGATCTGTTCATCGCTACTTTTCACAAGATAAACGAAGCTTAATATTTCAATACCAAGGCTGATCAACTCTTTCTCACCACTAGATAAGTGAAAGTCATCACGGATTGTTTTGTCCTCCTTTCCTTTAATGGATGGCATATCGCTATCCACTTCATCCCAAAAAATCTTATCAAGAAGGCTATTAAGCTGCCCTAATATCTCGGAGAAATCAGGGAATACACCTTCTTCACCGTGTTTCTTTCCCTCCTTCAAGCGACGGGAACGTTGGCTATTTACTAACGACTTTAAATCTTTCAGCTGAACAAAACTTTTTTCTCTAAACGTATCATCCCTGTTACTCCGTCTTGCATCATCATACCAATACCAGTTACTCCGTCTCTTCGCATCATACAAAGTGGGATTACTTGCATCATAACAATTGGGCCTACTTCTGTGTTGTTCAACGGATTGTTCAACGGAAACGTTGTAAGCAATCCTTCCACCCCTTTCAGGAGAAAGGTATTTCACTAAGTTCCACTCGTCACGATTTGAGTCTAATTGGCGAAGGATACTGCTTTTTCCGCACCCATTCTTCCCAAGAATGAGATTGATTCCAGAGAGATTGCGCAGTGTTAAATCTCCAGCACTAATACTCTTATTTTCCGAATGAGCTGTCACTTTCGACTCCAAAGCTTCTTCTATAATTAATTGCATCTCTTTCAACTTAATAAACACGTGCAGCGATTTTTATCAAGGCAACCCTGCGGGAGGATGTGGGCATCCCCCAACCTTCACTGCTTTGCAGGTACGCGCCTTGCGCTTGGGTGGTCCCCCCTGCCCTCATCCTACCGTGATAAAAATCGCAGCACGTAAATCTTGGCAATCGCTTTTGAAGTAAGGCGGCGCTTTCGCCGCTCAACATCAAAAGTGGAGCTAATAATATGTCCAGAACCGATATCTACCAAGAAGTAACCGATTTCATAATCTCAAAACTTACTGACCAAATAGTGCCCTGGCAAATGCCATGGAAATGTGGAACAGCCAAAAATCTTGTAAGCGGCAAATCATATCGTGGCATTAACGCTTTCTTACTGCCTCTATATGGGTTTGAGTCTCCAAACTGGTTGTCTTTCAAGCAAGTCTCAGCACTAGGCGGCAAGGTCAAGAAAGGCGCTACCGCTGCAGAAATTGTTTTTTGGAAAAATGTTTTTGTTACCAAGAAGAATGCTGATGAAAAAGAAATCACTGAATCTTTTCCTGTCATTCGTTACTACCAGGTTTTTAACTGCGACCAAGTGGAAAACCTAAATCACAAAGAAAATAACCTACATTCTGAAACGCTAAAATTTGTACCAATAGAATCATGCGAAAAAATAATCGCAACCATGCCCTCACCTCCTCAAATAATCCACGAATACAACAAAGCGTGTTATCAGCCTTCTACTGACAAAGTTTTTATGCCAGGCAAAGAACGCTTCCTTGCCGAGGAGGATTATTATTCAACGCTGTTCCATGAATTAGGACACGCAACAGGACATGTTTCTCGACTCAATAGAGCAAACCTAATGGAATTGTGCCCGTTTGGTAGCACAAACTATTCAAAAGAAGAATTGGTAGCCGAGATGACCGCAGCTTTTCTTTGCAACAAGACAGGAATTAGCAACAAAACAATCGACAATTCTACGGCTTACATTAATTCATGGATCAATGTTTTGAGAGGAGATAAAAGATTTGTAATCCAGGCAGCAGGCCAAGCACAGAAAGCAGCCGACTACATACAAGGCATAGAAACAAAGCATTGTGATTGATAAAAATGGCGCCAGCTGTTTCCAGCTGGCGCCATAATGTCACACGACAGGTCTTTTTATTTTTAATGCGTGGAGTGGCCTGACAGTCAAGGAAACCTTCGTTTTAGAGACTGTGGATTGGATACACGTTGTGTATCTCTGGCGTGTGTGTTACAAGTAGAGCAATAAAACAAGGAGCACACCATGGACGTACATACCACGCCAACAGAAATTCAGACGCATGCAGTTAATTTGCGTGTGCGAGGGGATGTTAAGGCATTAATTGATAGAGCCGCAAAAGCCCGAGGAAAAACCCGTTCTGATTTTATGATTGATTCTGCCCGACGTGCGGCGGAGGAAGCGTTGCTTGACCAGACCCTAGTCAGTGTAGATCAAACAACCTACGATCATTTCCTGGAGGTGCTTGACCGAGCGCCAAGTGGTAAGGGATTTGAGCGTTTAATGCAGGCGCCAAGGCCTTGGGTTTCATGATTCTGTCTGCTCCTGTTATTTTATCAGAGCAGCATGACCTGCAAAATTTTACATGTGGTGTTATCTCTCTCGATGATTGGTTAAAAAGACGTGCTTATGCAAATCAAGTGGTGGGTGCGTCTCGTACTTATGTAGTTGCTAGTGAACAAAAGGTCGTTGGGTACTACTGCTTGGCTTCCGGTGCGTTACTGCTAAGTAATGCCCCTGGTTCTGTAAGGCGTAATATGCCTGACCCCGTGCCGATGGTTGTATTAGGAAGATTGGCAATTGATCAATCATGGCAGGGCAGGAGGCTTGGCGTTGCTCTGTTGCAAGATGCAGTTATTCGCACTCGGGAAGCTGCTGAGATTGTTGGAGTGCGTGGCTTGTTAGTTCACGCTCTTTCTGAGGAGGCAAAGGCCTTTTACGAAAAGCATGGGTTTGTTTCTTCGCCAACGCAGCCCATGACGTTGGTCTTGTCGCTCAAGAATCAAAAAGCAGCACACTAAATTTACATGGTTCACTAATGGATAAATCCCTTACTCCCCTAGAATAGATCCGATTGTAACTGGAAGATTTTCTTGTAATTAAAGAAGCAAGGAGATTTTCTATGAAGCAGCATAAATTGAGTGAATCACAGATTGTGAAGTTGTTGCAGGAAGGGGCTTCTGGCCATGAGACGATTGAGGTTTTGTGCCGTCGTTATGGTGTATCTGAAGCGACATATTACGGATTGAAATCGCAATATGGCGGCATGTCGCTTTCTGAATTGAAGCGTTTGCGTGAACTTGAGCAGGAGAATTTTCGCCTGAAGAAGATGTACGCTGACGCAAGTTTAGACAACACGATATTGCGGGAAGTTCTGGAAAAAAAGTTCCCTGGGCTGGTCGAGCGGAGCTTGCGCAAGAAATAATGCGCAAGCGTATTCCTAAGAGCGAGGCAAAGCCTTTAGTTTGGCCGATTGTTCCGCAACATTGCTGGTCGATGGATTTTATGCATGACGTTCTTATGAATGGCACTTGCTTTCGTACGTTTAATGTTATGGATGACTATAACCGTGAGGCTTTATGCGTTTTTGCGGATTTTTCGATTAATTCGGAGAAGGTTATTTTATGCCTTGAGAATATTGCGCGGCGGCGCGGTTATCCTGAGATTTTGCGGATGGATAACGGGCCTGAATTTATTTCGAAGCGCCTGCGTGAATGGGCGGAGAAACGCGGTATTAAGCTTTCGCATATTCAGCCAGGCAAGCCTGCGCAGAATGGTTTTATTGAGCGCTTCAACCGCACTTACCGCGACGAAGTATTGGACCGCAATATCTTTCGTAATCTAGACGATGTGC
>JBIKYU010000082.1:0-6566 GCA_044355085.1 Rickettsiales bacterium
ACTCATGTATGTTTTAGTACACTCCGCCCTAAAAAACTTGCATCTCCTCCTCATGCTTTAAAATATGGAATGGTATAATTTCTGGAATTACAGAAATTATATTTCGCGATAATTGTTGCGGTAAAATTTGATTTTATTAGGTCTTACTTTTTGCGCGGTTGCAGGGTTTTTTAAGAGTCGCGCTAAATTGTCTTTTATTGCCAGACGTAGCTTTTTGAGCCTGAGTAAGCGCATCCAGTCCGGCCAATGGCGGTTATGCTCCTTTTCGATTTCTCTATCGATTTGAGCCGATTTAATTAGCAGTGATTTGAAAAGTTTTACTGACATAATGCCTCCGTTATGGTCAAAGTTTTAGATTTGATCGGGAGTTTTTTTGTGTCAGATTCAGAAAAATACGAAACCAGCACCAGAAAAATTATTCCCGATGCGGTCCGACATCACGACAAGAAAAGTAGATTATTTATCCTATCGCCAGAGGGGCCCGGCCCGCTAATTGTGCAAGCATAATTATGTATGAGATTAGAATTTTCAAGATGTTTTTCTGTTGTGGAAAAACTCTATTTACTGAAAAAATTCAGCGCGTACCAATAAAGCGGAATCCCAAGCGTGATATTAAAGGGAAAGGTTATGCCGAGTGAAAGGGTCATGGAAATCAGAGGATTGCTTTTCGGCAAAGCAACTCGAATAGCAGCAGGAACAGCTATATATGAAGCGCTGGCAGATAAAACCATGAACAGCAGAGAGTCTGATGCTTCAAGCCCAAGCATTTTTGCGAGAACCAGTCCGATGCTAGCTCCAATTATTGGCATGTATAAACCGAAAGCGAGTAGGGGAAGAGAAAGGCTTTTTAGATTATGAGTGTAGCGCGTAACTAGGAGTCCCATATCCAACAGGAATAGGCAAAGTATGCCGTGGAAAGGATCAACAAGAAAAGGCTTTACTACTTGCAGCTGGGTTGGTTCTGCGAGAAAACCAATTGCTACGCCGCCCAAAAGTAAAACACTGCTGCCGTTACAAAAAATTTCGCGCAATAAATGCGGTGATAGTAATTCCGCTCGTTTGCTTTCTTGTAGGCGACGACTGAATTTCGCCAGTATTAAGCCAGAGAAAATTGCTGGGCTTTCCATCAGTGCTAGTAAGGTCACGAAGTGATCTTGATAGGGCAGATTTAGCATGTCTAAATACATGGTGGCGCAGTTAAATGTAACGACACTAACCGAGCCGTAATGGGCAGCTATTGCTGCGGCATCAAGACGTGATGAACGAGTTGCCTTGCGCAGCAAAACATATGCTAAAAAGGGCAGGAAAAAACTTAGTAAAATTCCAGTAACAAGCAAAGCAGCAAGATCACTGAAATGCAGAGAAGTCTTGGCTAAGCCGATTCCACCTTTTAGCCCGATTGCTAACATGATGTAGAGAGAGAGAGCGCGCGTAAATGCTTCAGGAAATTCAAGGTCTGAGCGAATAAGACCGGACAAAATTCCTAGCCCAAAAAATAAAATAAAAGGCGAGGAAAGTACGTGCAGTAAAACGTCAGACCACATTTAAATTCCTTTAGCTGTAGTAGATTTTTTCATTGAGCTTACCTTCGCTGCGATCTACCAATAAAGTGATGGTGGTATCGCCAGTGATGTTGATTGTGGTGCGGAGCATGTCAAGGATTCGGTCTACTCCAGCAATCAATGCAATACCTTCAATTGGTAAGTTAACTGCAGTTAGAACCATCGACATCATCATTAAGGCTCCGCCTGGATAGCCAGCCGCGCCGATTGAAGCGATGGTTGAGGTTAGAATGATCATTATGTAATCACTCATCTGCAAATCAACGCCTAATGCTTGGGCAAAGAACACAGCGCAGATACCAAGATAAATTGCGGTTCCATCCATGTTGATTGAAGCACCAAGCGGGAGAACAAAAGATGTGGTTGATTTAGAAACTCCCATTTTATGCTCAGCAATATTCATGCTGGTGGTTAAGGTTGCTTTGCTGCTGCTGGTGGAGAATGCCAAGGTTTGGTATTCCAAGCTTTTGCGATAAAAAGGCATTGGTGATAAACGACCAAATACCGCGATCAGCAATCCGAAAATCAGATACTGGAAAAAACATGCCGCAACAACGGTTAGAACAAGTTTGCCAAGCGACATGATGATGTCCAGGCCTTGTGTGCCTACAACCCAGGCCATTAGAGCAAAAACACCATAAGGCGACATGCGGATAATGATACCGATCATCAGGAAAATTAGTTTGGCAGCATCATGACAGAATGAAACTAAGCTTTTTCCTGTTTCTCCCATGAGGTTCAAAGTTATACCAACGAAAATCGCAAAAAACACGACTTGCAGAATGTGACCTTCCGCCATGGCTCCTATTCCGTTTGAAGGAACGATATCGAGGATAATATCTTTTATTCCGCGTATAACAGGAGAACTTTCATCTACCTTGCTTGCAATATCAGAAAAATGCAGAGAGGCGCCAGTTCCAGGATGGAAAATATTCGCAGCAACTAGGCCAATCGTTACAGCGAAAGCTACGGTTATCATAAATGCAATAGTGGCTTTTAGACCAATTCTGCTTAGAGCTTTTGGATCATTCATGCCAGTGATGCCAGAAATGAGCGAAAAGAAAATCAGAGGTACAACGACCATTTTGATTAGATTTATAAATATAGTACCGATTGGTTTTATATATTCAGTGAGGAAGTGAGCATGGTCGGTTATGCCGACAAAATTGCCATAACGCTGAACAGCAAATCCGAAAGTGATGCCAAGGAATAATCCTAATACAACACGATGCCACAATTTAAGTTTACGACCAACGTCGAGCTCCATTGAACCGGCCACTAGATACCTCCAGCTATATGTTATTTTTTAAAGAGAGAAAAAATGAATCAATACGAACATTGATTTTCGCTCTCTCGGCAAAAGGGTGCGCAGTATAGGTATAGAGGTGTGGTTCGCCAAGAAGTTTTTATCGGCGGCTGTTTTTGTGTCGTAACAACGTTGTAAGTTGTTGTTTAAATGTCTATATGGCTCGCGCTTTCAGCTCTTAAAAAACGATTGGTCTAGCTATGCAGTTATTATTTTTGCTTTTGCTGAGTTTGTTTTCTGTCGCGGCGATGGCCGAGAAAACTGAAAAAATTATTCCACAATCAGCAGCGCAGATGCAGTTATCTTTTGCACCTTTGGTAAAAACTACTGCTCCTGCGGTTGTGAATATTTACGCAAAAAAACGAGTAAAAGTAGTAAATCCATTATTTTCTGATCCGATTTTTCAGCATTTTTTTGGTGGCAGAATAGCTGGTGCGGTGCGTGAGAGAATCGAGAGTTCGCTTGGTTCAGGTGTGATTGTAGGAGCAGATGGTTTGATTGTTACCAATCACCATGTGGTGCAAGGTGGAGAAGATATTCGCGTGGTGTTGCATGATCGACGTGAATTCGAAGCGCAAATAGTTTTGAGTGATGAGAAAACAGATTTGGCCTTGCTGCGCTTGAAAAGCCCGCCAAAAGGTATTTCTGTGGTTGAGTTATCGGATTCAGAAACAGTGGAAGTTGGTGATGTAGTGTTAGCGATTGGTAATCCTTTTGGTGTTGGTCAAACGGTAACCAGCGGCATTGTTTCTGCAGTGGCTAGAACTTCAGTTTCAGCTTCTGATTATCAGTTTTTTATCCAAACCGATGCGGCGATTAATCCTGGAAATTCAGGCGGTGCTTTGATTAATATGCGTGGTGAATTGGTAGGAATTAACACAGCGATTTTATCAAAAACACAAGGTTCAATTGGTATTGGTTTTGCCGTTCCTTCAAACATGGTGGCGACAGTTTTGCGCGGCTTGGAAAAAGGCGGAGCAATCGAGCGCCCTTGGCTTGGCGTGACAACGCAGCCGATAACGCAGGAATTGGCAGATAATTTGAAGTTAGCAACGCCTGAGGGAGCATTAATTACGCAAATTTATGCAAAAGGACCTGGTGCGCTTGCTGGTTTGCGTGAGGGTGATGTGGTAACGCAAATTGATGGTCATCTGGTGCAAGATGAACAGGGATTAAGGTTTAGAGTTGCAACATATCCGCTTGATGCAGAAATATTGTTGAAATTTATACGCGCGGGAGAGGAAAAAACAACGAAGGTGCGCTTGCTTTCTCCGCCAGAAGAGCCGCGTCGTGATATGCGCGTTTTATCTGGAAATCAGCCGTTTGCTGGTGCGAAGATTGCTAATCTATCGCCGAAATTAGCAACAGAAATTGGCTTGCCAGTTTTAGAAAAAGGCGTGGTGATTTTAGATGTTGGTCAAGGATTTGCTGCCCGTTTAGGTGTCGAGCGCGGTGATATTATTGTTTCAATTAATGATGTTGAAATCACAAGCAGTAAAAATCTCGAAAAATATATGACGATAGATCAAAAAAGCTGGAAAATTGTAATTAAGCGCGGTGGAGAAACGCTACGCGTTAGGGTTGGAGGATAGTTTGAATTTTTTGTTCGACGAGCATGATTTACCAGTGCAGAGGAAAAAAAAATCTTCATTTTCTAATAATTTTGCTCCGCTTTCGGAGCGGATTCGTCCAGAAGAATTTACGCAAATGGTTGGTCAGACAGCGGTGCTTGGTGATGATGGTGTTGTGGCGCGCATTATGCGGCAGAAACCATTGCCGAATGTTATTTTGTGGGGCCCACCTGGTTGTGGAAAAACAACTCTGGCCAGATTAATGGCAGGAAAAAGCGGCGCTGAGTTTGAAACAATATCAGCAGTGTCAGCTCAGATTGCGGAGATTAAAAAAATTTTTACACATGCCTTGGAGCGTAAGCGAATTGGCCAGTCCACGGTTTTATTGGTTGATGAAATTCATCGCCTAAACCGCGCGCAGCAAGATGTATTTTTGCCCGTTATGGAAGATGGAACCATTACTCTAATTGGTGCGACAACAGAAAATCCTTCGTTTGAACTAAATGCAGCACTGCTTTCACGCGCACGCGTTATTGTGATGCAGCGTTTGGAAGACGCAGCGCTAGAGGCTTTGCTGCTGCGTGTTGAGGAGCACAAGCAAAAAACTTTGCCGCTTGATAGCGATGCGAGAATTTTATTGCGTGCTCTTGCTGATGGTGATGGCAGGCATTTAGTGCAGTTATGTGAGGAAATTTATGCAGCAGAAATTACTGTTGTATTGAGTGAAAAAGAGCTGCTTGGCTTGGTTTCAAAGCGTCGGCCTGTTTATGATAAACATCAAGATGGTCATTATAATTTGATCAGTGCTGTGCATAAATCTTTGCGCGGTTCTGATGTTGATGCAGCGCTTTATTGGACTTCGCGCATGTTGGAAGCGGGAGAAGATCCGCTTTATTTATTGAGGCGCTTGGTGCGGTTTGCATCGGAAGATATTGGCATGGCTGATCCGCAAGCTTTGGTGCAGGCTTTATCGGCGATGCAATCTTTTGAAATGCTTGGTACGCCTGAAGGAGAGCTAGCTATCGCACAAGCAGTTATTTATTTGGCAACCGCTCCAAAATCAAACGCGCTTTATGTTGCATATAAAGCGGCGCGTTTGGAGGCGCAAAAAACTGGTTCGCTCATGCCACCAAAACATATTTTGAATGCGCCAACTGATCTCATGCGCAAGGAAGGATATGGCAGCGGTTATATCTATGATCACGACACTGCGGATGGATTTTCAGGGCAGAATTATTTTCCGCAGGAAATGCAGCGCAAGGTTTTTTATCAGCCAGTTGAGCGCGGCTTTGAGCGTTCGGTGAAAGAGCGTTTGGCTTATTGGAGTAAATTGCGTGCCGAAAAAACAGGGGCTGGCTAAAAAACAGTAATGTTATTGCTCTAAAAATATTGCAACAGGTGCGTGGTCAGAAGCCTTCTCGCGGCCGCGTTCTTCGCTGATTATGCGGCTGTCTTTGAGTTTATCTGCTGCTTCTGGAGAGATCAAAAAATGATCGATGCGCATGCCTTTATTGTGATCCCATGAGCCTGCGCGGTAATCCCACCAGCTGAAATTTTGCGCTTGCGGATGAATGGCGCGGAATGCATCAGTAAGTCCAAGATTGATCAGGCGGCGGAAGGATTTTTTTTCCTCGGGATGAAAGCAGATTTGACCTTCTAATATTTGCGGATTGAAAACATCAATTGCTGCGGGAGCGATGTTGTAATCTCCGCCTAAAACTAGTTCTTCCTGATAGGTAAGTAAATTTTTTGCATGTGCGTGTAGGCGCTCGAGGAAAGCTAATTTATATTTGAAAGCCTCAGCATCAGGAGATTGACCATTGGGAACGTAAATACTCGCGACACGAATTGGTGTGTGAGCGTTCGCGATTGCTTCAATGTAGCGCGCTTGCGTGTCGTTTGAATCACCAGGTAAATTGCGGCGTACATCGCTTAGTGGAAATTTAGAAATTATGGCCACGCCGTTATAGGTTTTTTGTCCGCAGGTTGAGATGTTGTAGCCTAGATCCTCAATTTCCATGGCGGGAAATTGTTCGTCTATGCATTTTAATTCTTGGAATAAAACAATATCGGGAGCAGCGTGGCGCAAGAACTGCAAAACATTGGGCAGCCTTGCTTTGATGGAGT
>JBIKYU010000083.1:0-6525 GCA_044355085.1 Rickettsiales bacterium
GTGTGAAGGAATATAAGAATGGAATCTTTTTCGGGTCGGTATAGTTTTACCGCCATACTCTCCAATCATAATCATCAAGAATATTTAGAGAGAATATGGTCACTTTTGATTGGTCAAACCAGAAAATTTGATGAAATTTTAATCGTCGATGATGCCTCGACTGATAGTAGTGTTGATTTGCTAAGAAAAATAACTTCTGCCCATTCAAATGTTAGGTTGATAGAGCTTAAAAAAAATGTCGGTGTTAACGAGGCGGTAAATATAGCTCTTAGAGAAGCTTCATCTGAATATGTCTATATTTTTTCTGCTGATGATGAATATTCATTGGAAATTATTGAGCAATGCGAAAATATTTTGCAGGCAAGCGGTTCCTTGTCGATGATTTCTGGTAATGCTGGCGCTTTTTCGGTGTCGGAAGGCTGGAGCCGTGAATTCATGTTGCCTATTGTAGGTGGTTCTCCTGTGAGCTGGAATGGAGAAAAGGTTATTCAGTTGGCGCGTGATTATGCATTCACCTTTTTTGGTGGTGCAAATATGATGAAAAAATCTTTTATTCTTGAAGTTGGAGGAATGAGAGAAAAATTGCGCTGGCATGCTGATTGGTTTTTGTATCTTGTGTTGGCGCTGCGTTACGAACCCATTGCGGCAGTGCCAAAATTCTTTGTTAAGATGCGCGTATCAGATTCTCAATATTCTGCGGCGAGGTTTAATTGGAGGCGCGAATCTTTGGTGTTTGAGGCGTTATTAGATTTACTGTGTGGCGAATTTTCAGATCTTTATCCTGCCTTTAAAAAGGGCGCTTTGCTTCCTCTTTATCCTTGGCAGGCATTGTTTTGGTTTCTTGGGAGTGCCAGAAAGCGTGCTTTTTTAACTCCTTTACTGGTCTGGAGATTGCTGAGTTATGATATTTTTCGCTGTTTTGGAAAAAGTATTCCGCCGCAAATAAAAAATATTATTAGGAAGTTTTTGCGTGTTTAGATAATGTTTGCATGAATTTATTTATTCAACTATTCGTGACATGAATAGTTCATATGGCTTGATTAACTAATAATTTTTAAATGGTGTGTTGTTCTGATGTTTAGTTCTGATTTTTTGAAAGAATCAGCTGATATAGCTTTGTCTATTGATGCTTCCCAGGTTGAAAATATTGTTGATTCTCTAGTTGATTTAAAAAAATCTGGTGGCCGATTGTTTTTTTTGGGGGTTGGTGGCAGCGCTGCAAATGCAAGTCATGCTGTTAATGATTTTCGTAAATTATGTGGCATAGAAGCCTATGCACCAACCGATAATGTTTCTGAGCTAACTGCACGTACCAATGATGAAGGGTGGGATACAGTTTTCTCGGAATGGTTAAAGGTGAGTAAAATAAATTCTAAAGACGCTGTTTTTGTGCTTTCTGTCGGTGGTGGGAACATAGAAAAAAATATTAGTCCAAATCTTGTTAAGGGATTGAATGAGGCAAAATCTTTCGGCGCTAAAATTTTTGGTATAGTTGGGCGCGATGGTGGATATACAAAAAAAGTAGGTGATGTTGTAGTTGTTATACCATCTATTGAGGCTGAGCACGTAACGCCACAATCTGAGGCTTTTCAAGCTGTTGTGTGGCATTGTATTGTATCTAATCCTAAACTTAAGGAAAAAAGATGCAAGTGGGAGAGTGCAGTTGCTTAGTCTGGCTTAGTCTGTTTTTCTTGCTGATTCTGGCTTTTAGTCTTAGATGTTTTGATCGGAGTTTTTATGGGTTTAGATTTGAAAAATTTAAAAGTAAAATTATTTGCTGATGGTGCTGAAATTGAAGTTATGCGCCAAATGGCAAATAATCCTTTGATCAAGGGATTTACGACTAATCCTACCTTAATGCGTAAGGCTGGGATTCAGAATTATGAAGCCTTCGCGCGTCAAGTAATAGAAGAATTTTATGAGTATCCTATTTCTTTAGAAGTGTTTGCGGATGAATTGGGTGAAATGGAGGAGCAGGCGCGCTATCTGGCAACATTCGGTCAAAATGTTTATGTAAAAATTCCAGTAACAAATACAAAATCTGTTTCCGCTGCTCCTATAATTCGTAGTCTTGCTCGTGATGGTGTTAAGCTTAACATTACGGCTATTATGTCATTGGATCAGGTGAGTGAAGTTGCTGATGCTCTAAGTGCTGATACTCCAGCTTATGTTTCGGTGTTCGCTGGTCGCATTGCTGATACTGGTTGTGACCCTGTTCCGCTGATGCAGGAATCTTTGCGTATTTTACAATCTAAGCCCTTGCTTGAATTGTTGTGGGCAAGTCCGCGTGAGTTGTTGAATGTGTTTCAAGCTGATGCTATGGGATGTCATGTGATAACAGCAACGAAAGATATTTTGGGAAAATTGGGAATAGTAGGAAAAGACTTGCAAGAGTATTCGCTTGAGACAGTTAAAATGTTTTATGACGATGCTTGTGCAGCTGGTTATTCATTGAATGTTTCTGCCAATAAGTCGGCGTAATTTTTTAGGAGCTTATGTTTTATGAGTCGTGTTTTTAATAAAATTTTAGTTACTGGTGGTGCTGGATATGTAGGTACCTTGCTTGCTCCTCAACTGTTGGAGCAAGGTTATGAAGTTGTAGTATATGATACTTGTTACTTCGGGAATTTTCTGCAGGAGCATCCAAAGCTGCAAGTAATTGAAGCTGATATTCGTGATACGGCGCGCTTTGCCGAAGCCTGTAAAGGTGTTGATGTAGTGATACATCTGGCTTGTATTTCAAATGATCCGAGCTTTGAGCTTGATGAAGATTTGAGCAAAACTATAAATTACGATTGTTTTGAACCAATGGTTATTGCAGCGAAGAAAGCTGGGGTTAAGCGTTTTGTCTATGCTTCGTCTACGTCTGTTTATGGGGTGAGTGATGCTCCAGACGTAACAGAGGATCATCCGCTCTTGCCACTTACTCTCTACAATAAATTTAAAGGCATGTGCGAACCTTTGCTGTTTCAGCACAAGAGTGATGATTTCACTTGTATCACTATTCGTCCAGCGACTCTTTGCGGCTATAGCCCTCGTATGCGTCTAGATTTATCGGTGAATATTTTGACCAACCACGCGGTTACTAATAGAAAAATTATGGTGTTTGGTGGCAATCAGTTGCGTCCGAATTTGCATATTCAAGACATGGTTGATCTGTATAAATTATTACTTACAGTGCCTGCTGAAAAAATACAGGGTGAAACCTTTAATGTTAGCTGCTGTAACATGAGTATTATGGATATTGCTAATACCGCTAAAAAAGTGGTGGAAGAATTGGTTCCTGGAGCTCCAATTGAGCTTGAAGTTTCTGAATCTAATGATCCGCGTTCTTACCATGTTAATGCCGATAAAATAACGCGGTTGCTTGGATTCAAGCCCAAATACACCGTTGAGGATGCTATTCGTGATGTCGCAAAGGCCTTGGTTGCTGGAAAGCTCCCTAACAGTATGACTGACGAGAGCTATTTCAATGTGCGCACAATGAAAAGTAAGAATGCGGCTTAGTTAATTATGTCATTTAAACCTATTGCAGTGGTTACTGGTGGTGCTGGTTTTATTGGCAGCCATATGGTTGATCTTCTTTTGGAGCGTGGTTTTCGCGTGCATGTTATAGACAATTTAGTTGGTGGAAACCTTCTGAATTTAGGGCATCACAAAAGCAATCAAGATGTGGTGTTTGAGCAGAAAGACATTCGTTCTTACGCGGAAGATGACTCTCTGTTTAAAAATGCGCGCTATGTGTTTCACTTTGCTGGAATTGGTGACATTGTTCCTTCAATCGAACATCCAAAAGAATATCTTTCTGTAAATGTACAAGGCACCGTTAATATTGTGCAGTGTGCTTTGAGTGCTGGCGTAGAAAAAATTGTTTACGCGGCTTCTTCTTCTTGTTACGGACAGGCTGATACTCCTACGCGTGAAGATAATTCTATTTCGACGCTTTATCCTTATGCTCTGAGCAAATATATGGGTGAGCAAGTTCTTTTTCATTGGCATCAGGTTTATAAATTGCCAGTGAATTCTATACGTATTTTTAATGCTTATGGAACTAGGTCGCGCACCAGTGGTGCTTACGGAGCGGTTTTTGGAGTTTTTCTCAAACAAAAACTAGCCGATAAACCTTTTACCGTTGTCGGTGATGGGACTCAGAGGAGAGATTTTCTTTATGTAACTGATGTGGTTAAGGCATTTTTTGCTGCTGCCAATACAGATCGGGTAGGCCAGGTTTACAATCTCGGTGCTGGTGCGCCGCAAAGCGTAAATCGATTGGTTGAATTATTGGGAGGTGAGGTTGTTTATATACCGAAGCGTCCTGGAGAGCCTGACTGTACTCATGCAGATATTACAAAAATTACCTCGCAGTTAGATTGGAAACCAGAAGTAAGTTTTGAGGAAGGTGTTAAGCATCTTTTGATGGACATAAATTATTGGCGTGATGCGCCGCTTTGGGATGAAGCATCTATAGCTGATGCAACGCAGACTTGGTTTAAATATTTAGCATCGTAATTTTTCAGGAGCGCTCCTTATGGATCAAGCTAGTAGGGAATATTTGCATCGTAAAATAAAGACACTTGATGCGCTTTTAGAAATTCTTGGGCATTTCCCTCGTCAGAAAAAAGTAGTCATGTGCCATGGTACTTTCGATATTGTTCATCCTGGTCATATACGCCATTTGCTTTATGCGAAAAGCAAGGGTGATGTTTTGGTGGTTAGCATTACTGGTGATGTTCATGTGATGAAGGATAATTATCGTCCTTACGTGCCACAAGATTTAAGGCAAATGAACTTAGCAGCTCTCGAGTTTGTTGATTATGTGCTTACTGATTTTGAGCCAACGCCAATTAAAAATCTTCGTATTTTGAAGCCTGATTTTTTTGCTAAAGGCTATGAATATATGGATGGTGCTATACATCCAAAAACTCAAGAAGAAATAAACGTGCTTGAGAGTTACGGTGGTGAGATGATTTTCACGCCAGGTGATGTGGTTTATTCATCGTCTGCAATAATTAACTCCGTTCCTCCTGATATTGAGATTGAAAAGCTAATGATGCTCATGGAGCGTGAGCGGATTACGTTTAGCGATCTTCGTGCGACGCTCAATAAATTCTCTAATCTAAAAGTGCATGTGGTAGGTGATACAATTGTTGATAGCTATACGCATTGCACGCCAATTGGTGGTATGACTAAAACACCAACTATGAGTGTACGTTTTGAAAGAAAACAGGATTTCGTTGGTGGCGCTGCAATCGTTGCTAAACATTTGAAGGCAGCTGGTGCGCATGTAACTTTTTCGACTGTTTTGGGAGAAGATCAATTAGCTGATTTGGTTCTAAAAGATCTACGTGCTTTTGGCGTTGAATGTCTTGATGTAATTGATAAAACTCGTCCAACAACAAATAAAAATGCGATTGTTGCTGGTGGGTATCGTTTGCTGAAAATTGATACTGTTGATAATCGTTCAATTTCAGAAAAGATTTTAAATCTTCTGAAAGATGGAATCTCGCGCACGCCATCTGATATTGTGATGTTCAGTGATTTTCGCCATGGGATTTTTAATAAAACCACAGCTGATGATTTGATCGATGCGATTCCTGCAAATGTTTTTCGTGTTGCTGATAGCCAAGTGGCAAGTCGTTGGGGAAATATTTTAGAATTTAAAGGGTTTGATTTAATAACTCCGAATGAGCGTGAAGCGCGTTTTGCACTGGGAGATCAAGACTCGGTAGTTCGTACTCTGGCGTTTGATGTGATGGATCGAGCTAAGTGTAAAACTTTGATTTTAAAATTGGGTGAGCGTGGTGCTTTGGTTTGCCGTGATTTACCTAAAGATGATGCGCGGGCGTTTTTCTCGGTTGGTAATTTTACTGATCATGTTCTTGATGCCGTTGGATCAGGAGATGCTCTTTTATCTTACGCGACACTTAGTTTGTATGTTTCCAAGAACGAGGCTGTGGCTGTTATTCTTGGCTCTATAGCTGCTGCAGTTGAGTGTGAATATGATGGAAATATTCCCGTCACCCCAGAAAGTGTGCTGAAGAAAATTGATTTGATCGAGAAGAAGGTAAATTTTGGATGATCCTATCAGCATCTACCAGAATGCTCTGCAGGTGGTTGAGCTAATAGTGAGAGTGTTTCTGCTATAAGTGGATCACTGGATATTTCGGCTCTTATTTACTGAAAATAGATTTTCTCTTTTTTCTGCGGTGCCAATGCCCTTAGTTTCATCAGGAAAATTATTTTCGTGACCCTGATATAATTCAACTCCTTGGGTTAAATTGAAAGTTTTAGGATCATGTCCTGATGGTTTGTAGAAAGCAATAGCGTCCAGCCAGATGCGCCAACAACTCCAGCCAGTAAATGCTGCGCATATGTAAGTTTTGCCATATCTTGAAACGTATTGGGCAGATGACTTACAGTAGGAATTGTGTCGTGACTGGCTGCCATTACTTACTCTAGGATCAATTTATTTTTCCGAAGCCTAGCATAGTGTTTTAAAAATGATGTTGCGGCTTGCTTGTTCAT
>JBIKYU010000084.1:0-6407 GCA_044355085.1 Rickettsiales bacterium
ATTGCTTCTATTGTATATGAGATTGGCGTTGCCCAAAAAAATGCTTGTAGAACTATGGCTACAAGTGGCGGAACGTCTCTGATATAAGGTGCTATGTAGGAAAACATCATTGCGCCTGAAATGCAAAAAATAATCAATGGTATAGCAACAATTGGTACTAAAAAAACCAGTGGGTTGAAATCATGCAAGATCAAAACTGCAACGATGAAATACATCACCACAAAAGCGACAAGAAAATTATAAGCAGCTACAGCAACATTTGCGACCACGAACATGCTGCGCGATAATTGGCAGCGCTGTAGAACTTGCTGGTTTTGCAATAGAGTTTTCGAGCCATCAACAAGGCTTGCTATGATAAAAGACCAAGGCACAAATCCGCTCATTAAATAGAGCGCGTAATCTTTTACCTGCATTCGTAAAATCAGCGAGAAAGAAAAAGATAAAATCAAAATATAAACAGCTGGCTGAAGTGCAGTCCAGAGGCTGCCTAGGAAAGTTGCGCGATATTGGCGCATAAGAGAAACTTGCGTCAGTAAAACAATGCCGCGCAAATAATTGATATTGAAAAAGGTTTTTGGAAGTTCACGAAACATGATTTTCGCCTGCGCTAATTATTGGCTGTGCTGAAGTTTTGCCGCTGTTTTTATATTGCGGAATAATATCCTTGGTTTTTCCGTCAGCGATGATTTTTCCGTTTTCCATCCAAATGCAGCGCGTACAGAATTTTTCAATAAAACTATCGTCGTGGCTGACAAAAATTGACAAAGAAGCGCTGTGAAATTTTTCCAGCATTTTTGTTTTGGCTTTTTCAAGAAAATTACTATCGCCTGCTGCTAGTGCTTCATCGAGCAAAAGAATTTCAGGGTTTTGAAAAACAGTCACGGAAAAACCAAGCCTGGCCTGCATTCCAGAGCTGTAATATTTTAGCGGAACATCGATTTTTTCGCCGAGTTCAGAAAATTCAATAATTTGTTCTTCTAGCTCTTTGCTATATTCGCTCAAGCGATTTGTATAAAGCAGACCAAGTTTGATATTTTGTTTGCCAGTTAATTCAGGATCAAAACCAATTCCCATTTCAATGACGGGAGCTACTCTGCCATTGACGATTAATTTTCCTCCATGCGGTGGATAAATTCCCGCAATTACTTTTAAAAGAGAGCTTTTGCCCGAGCCGTTGCGACCAATTATACCAACGCGCTCGCCGTCATGTAATTCAAGGCTTATGCCGCGCAGGATCGGAATTATAACATCTGTGCGCTTTTCCTTATGATTGCGTAAAAACCAATTTTTAAAACCATAAGCGCGCGCAACAGAGTTAACACCGTTGACAACGATGTCCTGCAAGATAACGCGCTTGGCTGGATTTAAATTTTCTGCTTCTGAAGTAATGTTATTTTGTAACAAAAATTTCTCCTATCCAGCAACTATTACCAGTGCGGGACGTAATAATCGATCATGCAAACTATAGCCAGCTTGAAGTACTTGCAAAACAGTTCCACTGTTTACGCCTTCTGCTGCAGGAGCTTGAGACATTGCTTGATGAAAATTATGGTCGAATATTTCATTGAGAGGGAAATGGCGTTTTATGCTGAATTTTTCAAAAACAGCGGCCATTTCTCGTTGTGTAATTAATATTCCGTCATGCCAATTTTTAACCGCAGGATCAAGCTCACCGCTTGGTGCAGATTCCAGTGCGCGATATAAATTTTCCATCACGGAAATTAGATCGGTTGCAAATTTTGCCACTGCGTATTGACGTGCATCTTCGGCGTCTTTTTGCGCACGTTTTCTGGTGTTTTCCATCTCAGCTAAGCTGCGCAAAAGCTGATCATTTAGCGCGCGGTTTTTTTCCTCAATTGCAGCGATTGCTGCAACAGTATCGATAACATATGGCGAAGAATTTTCTTCGTTATTTATAGGTTGCGGATTTGCTTGTGCCTGGTTGTTTTGTTCTGGAGATGTTTTGTTACTCATATTGCCATCCTTTACTTTGCGGGAGTGCATATTTATGGTCTCGCGCAGTAAATTCAATAGGAAAGAAAAGATTTATATGCATGTTCGCCCTCTTGGTCGCGCTATTGATGAGTTGCGATCTGTTTCTTTGCAAACAAAAGTTACACGTTACGCTGAAGGTTCATGTTTAATAAAGATTGGCCATACGCAAGTTTTATGTAGCGCAACGATTGAAGAGCGTGTGCCAAAATTTTTGCGCGGAAAAAATAGCGGCTGGGTTACAGCTGAGTATGGAATGTTGCCGCGCGCCACACATTCTCGTACGAACCGAGAAGCTTATGAAGGTCGGCAAAGTGGCCGCACGATTGAAATTCAGCGTTTAATTGGTAGATCGTTGCGTGCAGCAGTTGATTTAAAAATGCTGGGCGAGCGGCAAATAATAATTGATTGCGATGTTTTGCAAGCAGATGGTGGCACGCGCACAGCCGCAATTACTGCTGGTTACGTGGCGTTGCATGAAGCAGTAAATTTATTGCTAACTAGAAGAGTTTTATCCAGCTCGCCTTTGCTTGGTCATGTGGCGGCGGTTTCCTGCGGGATTGTTGCTGGAACTAATGTGGTTGATTTGGAGTATGAGGAAGATAGTCGCGCTGATCTTGATTGCAATATTGTGATGAATGAAAGCGGCGGTTTGATTGAGATTCAGGGCGCGGCGGAGCAAAATCCTTGTAGTCGTGATGAAATGAATGGTTTGCTTGATTTGGCCGATAAGGGAATCAGGCAATTGATTCTTCTGCAAAAAGAGGCTGTTAAAGCATGATTATTTCAGCAAAAAAATTTAGCGATAAAAAGATTTTTATTGCGAGTGGTAATCGCGGAAAAATCAAAGAAATTTCAGAGTTACTGGCAGATTTATCAATCGAAATTTTATCAACGAATGATATTCCTCTTGTAGCTCCAGCTGAAACTGAAGATAGTTTTTCGGGCAACGCCTTACTTAAAGCCAGATATTACGCCAAAGAGACGGGGTTTCCAGCTCTTGCTGATGATTCTGGTTTATGTGTTGATGCTTTATCAGGTGCGCCTGGAGTTTTTTCAGCGCGTTGGGCTGAGGGCGATAATTTTGCGCTGGCAATAGCGCGGATTGAAAAAGAATTGCAGCAGAAAAATTCTAGCAATTTTCGCGCGCATTTTTTCTGTGCGCTGGCTCTTGTTTGGCCAGATTCTGAGGATGAAATTATTTGTGAGGGAAAAATTTCTGGCAATCTAACTTTTCCAGCGCGCGGAAATCTAGGTTTTGGCTATGATCCGATCTTTATTCCTGATGGTTATAATATAACATTCGCGGAAATGCAGCCGCATGAGAAACATAAAATTAGCCACCGGGCACACGCATTTGCTGATTTGCGGCAGCGGATTTTTGCGTAGTTTTTTCTGTAAGCGATGTTAGTTGAGATTTTTTATCTTTATGGACGACCAGTATTAACAGCAGCAGCGGCGGCAGCAGCTTGATGCGCTAATTTTATTGCGTGTTTGCCTGGGGTTTGGGTTCTTTGGTTTTGGGTTCTTTCTTCTAAAATATTTTTAGTTTTATATAGTAAATTATTGGTTGTTTCGTCTTCTTCCTTTGTGGTTTTGTCTGATATTAGTTGGGCTATTTTTGTGGCTTCTTTTAGTATTTCTGTTGGAGCTTTTAGTTCATTTTCTGCAGGAGCCTTTCTTTTTTCGCCTGATTTTTCTTCGTGGTTTTTTGCTTGTTCAAGTAAGTAAATTGTCGTCATAATTATGCAGGTTTGAGGAAGAAAATAATTTTCTTCTGTGAATAATTCTAGGTCATTGGTGGAAATTGGTAAACCTGATCTCAGTGCTGTTTCAAAATCTTCTGGCATTTTTGCATCGTGAAAGGCTTTGATATCATATTGTCTGCGTATTTTGTCGTCTTTTTCTGCAGCGACAGCGAATGAGTTTTGTGAAGCTTTGGAAGAAAAACTTTGTGTGGAATCTTGTTTTGTTGGGGAGTGGGGCATGTTTTTACCGTTGTTTTTTGAAGAGAAAAATTTTCTTTTTGATTTCAGGCAGATAAATATTTTTCTGTATGACAATTTAAAAATTTTATTTTGGCGCTTCTGTTGTTTTTCTTTCGACGAGAGATTGAAAACCTGTAATGTCGCAAATTAAATACCAACAGGGATTGGTGATGCGATTTTTTTTATTTTTTGGGATGACTTTTTTTGCGTTTTCTTGCGCATTTGCGGCAGAAAATTCTGCTTGCATGAGTAAAAAAGAGCGCGCTGCAGCGCAGTTTAGGATTATGCAAACGCATATGATGGTGGCGGCGCTTTCTTGTCAGCAACAAGGAAGTTACAATCGCTTTGTGCGGCAGTTCAAGCCAGTTTTGCAGGATAGTTCAAATAATCTGCGTCAATATTTTAGCCGCGTTTACGGTGCGCAGGCTGAGAAAAATCTCAATAGTTTTGTAACAAAAATTTCTAATATTGAATCGTCAGCGAGCTTGAAAAATGGCGAAGGAAATTACTGTAAAAATGCAGCAGAAAAATTTCGCTTAGTGCTGGAAATGCGTCCCGCTGATTTGAGCGCTTATGCGCAGAGAAATTTCAGACAAAATCTACCTGAGGAAAATCTCTGCGCTTATTGATTTTTTATTATTTACGTGTTGAATAAATAATCTCAACGCGACGATTTTGCGGCTCTTTCACTCCGTCTTCGGTTGGAACGAGCGGCTCGCTCTCACCTTTGGCGATGATTTTTACTGATTCAGTTTGAATGCCGAGATTGGCGATAGCTGCTTTAATGGCTTCCGCGCGTTTTTGTGATAAGGCTTGGTTATATTGATCTGTTCCTGATCTATCGGCATGTCCGCTTATTTCCAGCTTTATCACTCTGCCTTCGCGCATTGCGGTTACGGCATTTTTAAGAATTGTTTCTGCTTCTGCTGTGATTTCTGATTTGTTGAAATCAAAAAATACCATGTAGGTGCGTGATTTATCGGTGGCAATTGGCGAAGCAGGAGCTGCTTGTGCTAATTTTGTTGTTGTGCCAAAGCGATAGCGCAAGCCAATTGTAAGCGCTTGGTTCTTGTAATCGCTTTCAACTTTTGCGCCAGTGTTGTCGCGGAAATTTAAATCTCCGAGATTTTCTTTGTATGAATATTGAGTGTAGATATCAAAAGGCTGCTCGGTGCGATAGCTTAGGCCTAAAATTCCTTGCGCAACAGGCGCAATATCACTGTCATCGACAGAGGATGCACTGGTTTTTGTGTCGGCGTTGATTAGGGCTACTCCTAAGCCGCCACCTAAATAAGGGGTGATTGGAGTGTTGGTGTTGATGTCGTAAATTATATTTGCAGCAGCAGCGCTTGAAGTTAAATCGCCGCTAGCTTGAGTGTTGGCGATGCTATTTACATCGTGTTGTGAGTAGGAAAGTTCAATTTCTGAGCGCAAACCATTGCCGTAACGATAGCCAGCTGTTGCTGAGACTAGCGGACTGGTTTCCAGATCGATTTCTCCAGTCAATGCCGTTGATTTGTAATCGGAATCATTCGGAATGCTGGCGCCAATTCCTGCTCCTACATAATAGCCAGGCTCGCTGTTTTGTACGGCTTTTGGATCGGAGGAAAGAGCCAATGTCGGAAAAGAAATGACTAGAGCAGTGCTAAGAAATAATCTGTTTGTTTGCATGTTTTTACCTTTTGTTTCTAAGAATCTTTAACCTAAGTATCATGTTGAGGTATGTCAAAAAAATTTTTTCACTATCAAGAGTTTATGGAGTTTTTAGTCTTGCTTTAGATGGCGCTTTTGCTTATTCGTCTGTGCCCTTTTTTTTGCCTTTTTGAGGGCGTTTTTTTGTTCGAACAAATTGTAATAATATAACATGACTGATGTTCTTTCATTTCAGGATATAATTCTTACTCTGCAGCAATTTTGGCGGGCGCAAGGCTGCGTTATTTTGCAGCCTTATCATACTGAAGTTGGGGCGGGAACTCTGCATCCGGCAACGGTTTTACGCACTCTTGGTAGTAAGCCGTGGAATGTTGCTTATGTGCAGCCTTCAATTCGTCCGAAAGACGGACGTTACGGGAAAAACCCTAATCGTTTGCAGCATTATTATCAATTTCAGGTGATTCTAAAACCTTCGCCGCAGAATATTCAGGCGCTTTATTTACAAAGTTTGGAAGAAATCGGTATCTCGGGAAAAGCTCATGATCTGCGCTTTGTCGAGGATGACTGGGAAAATCCAAGCGTTGGTGCTTGGGGTTTGGGTTGGGAAATTTGGTGTGATGGAATGGAGATTTCGCAATTCACCTATATGCAGCAAGTTGGCGGAATTGATACATTTCCGATTCCTGGCGAATTAACTTATGGCCTTGAGCGCATAGCGATGTTCATTCAGAAGCGCGATAATGTTTATGACATTGATTGGAATGGTCAGGGAGT
>JBIKYU010000085.1:0-6393 GCA_044355085.1 Rickettsiales bacterium
GTTGATATAGCAATGTGCGCAATCGTTGGAATTGCTGGTCTTGCGCCAACTTATAATGCAATTAAAGCCAGTAAAATTGTGGCGTTAGCGAATAAGGAAAGCATTGTTTGTGCGGGTCCCATTCTAAAAAAACTGGCCATGCAATATGGAACGAAATTAATTCCAGTTGATTCTGAGCATAGCGCGCTGATGCAGGCTCTTTCAGGCGGATCTATTTCTGCAGTAAAACAAGCAATTATTACTGCATCTGGCGGGCCTTTTCTCAATCGCTCTTTAAAAAGCCTGGCTGATGTCACTCCTGAAGAGGCAGTTCGCCATCCTAACTGGTCGATGGGCGCAAAAATTTCTGTCGATTCTGCCACGATGATGAATAAAGTTTTAGAGTTAATCGAAGCCCAACATTTATTTGATTTACATGTAGATCAGCTCGATGTTTTGCTGCATCCAGAATCGATAATTCACGGCATGATCGAATATATTGATGGCTCTGTCATTGCTCAGATGAGCATGCCTGATATGCGCACTTCAATTGCGGTTGCGCTTTATTACCCCAATCATCAGTCTATTAGCTACCAGCCAATTCCTTGGAAACAATTAGGCAATTTAAGCTTTGCAGAAATTGACGCAGAGCGCTTTCCAGCAATTAATTTGGCAAAGCCAGTAATGGAAGCTGGAATGCAGGCAGCTATAGTTTTGAACGCTGCTAATGAAGAGGCAGTTCAGGCATTCTTACAGAGAAAAATTTCTTTCACGGACATATTTCAAACCGTTGAAAAAGCTTTGTCAAAATATGTGAATCAAAATTCCAGCATAAAAAATCTGCAGGAGATATTCGCTCTTGATCATCAAACCAGGGCTAAAATCCGCATTTCTCTTGGATTAGGACAGCTTAAATCCTGTATGGTTGCGTAGCAATACAGCAGATTTTTGAAGGCATCATAAAATTCTCGGCAAAAGCGCCGCTTATTTAATCAAAGTATTTTAGCGTTTATAGATTTTCTTCCACCATGATGCTGATTGGTAATAGGCAATCGCGTCCTCGGTTAATGCTTCATCTTCATTTGTAAGTGGATTTTGCTCGGGCCAACTTAGCTGAGTAACCTTGCGTTTCGGCGCAAGAATGGTGATTTTATCTTCTTTTATTAAGGCAATTTTTTGATAGTTACTGATGAAAGCATGTGGACTTTCATCATCATCATGCAACACATCTTCACCATAAAATTTGCTGCGATAGTGGAAATTTAATTGTCCTAACAAAATTGGTGCGACGTCAATTTGGCTCATTATTTTGTCGTAAATTTGCGGGGCGATAAATTTAGGCGCATAAAAAATAATTGGTATGTGATATTTTTTTGCATCCAGTTCGGCCGCTCCTGCTGCTCCCGCTGTATGATCTGCTACAAACACAAAAACCGTATCATCAAACCAAGGTTTGGTTTTTGCTGCTTCTATAAATTTTCCGATACTGAAATCGGAATATTTTACTCCACCATTCCGACCAGAAGATTTTGAAGGCAGATCAATTCGTCCTTCTGGAAAACTATACGGTCGATGATTTGAAGTGGTCATGATCAGTTGGAGGAATTTTTTCTTTGCCTTAAATGCTTGATCTGCCTCAGTTACAGCGTGAGCAAAGAGATCTTCATCGGCGATTCCCCAAACATTCGCAAAATGAATTTTATCTTTAGAAATTTTCGTCCTGTCGATAACATCAAAGCCATTTCCTGCAAAAAAAGCATTCATATTGTCGAAATATCCATAGCCGCCATAAAGAAACTGCGTTTTATAGTCGCGATCTTGAAAAATAAATCCCAGTGAAAATAAATTTTCATTAGATTTGCGCCGAATTATCGATTGCCCAGGCGTTGGAGGGATAGAAAGAGTAACTGCCTCAAGTCCGCGCACTGTGCGCGTTCCAGTGGCATAGGCGTTTGTAAATAATAGGCCGTTTCTGGCGAGTTCATCTAAATTTGGTGTGAGTTTTTCCTGATTACCAAAATGCTGCATGTAGCTTGCGCTCATGCTTTCCATCACCACCACTACAACATTTTTTTTAATCTCTGCTGCTTTCGGCTTAATGATGCGCATAAAATCTTTGTTATCTGAGAAAATATTATTCTCTTCTGCGAGTAATTCATGCGTGCGTTCACTGGTAATTTTTTGGTCTTTTAATGCGTAAAAACGCTCATAAGTTATTTCGTTATTAAGGAAAGCATAGAATAAATTATAGATTCCATTTGCAGCGATTTCTCCCGCTTCTGCATTTTTGCTGTATTGCGCCTGAGAATAATTGCTGAAAATAAATAAAATGGCTGTGAAAGCGGCGTACAGAGCCATTCCTTGGCTTCTTTCTTTTAAATTTGCAGCAATATTTTGACTGTTTTTATCTGCAAATTTTGTCTGCAGATAAGCAAAAAATGCCGCAATTACAACCAGAACAGATAAAATCAGCGCAACAGGATAAGATTCGCGGATATTTCCTATAACTTCATGGGTATAGATCAGATAATCAACAGCAATAAAATTAAAGCGCGAGTTAAATTCGCTCCAAAATAAATGCTCTGCAACTCCGTCGAAAAGCAGGAGAAAAATAAATATCGTTCGGAAACAAAAACCACCAAAACGCTCTAAATAAAAGCTTTTCAGCGGTGGTTTTAGAAAAAAGAAAATCGCAAAAGGAAGAATTACAAAGGGTAGCGTCGCTAAATCAAGCCAGAATCCGCGCGCAAAAATCTGCAAAATATCATGGAAAGTTATTTCTATTTCCAGCATGCCGCGCACAAGCAAACTGGCTCTTAGCAAGCTTTGTACAACTATAAAAATAATCGCATAGGGCAGAATTTTTCTGAAAAAATAAATCATTTTTGCCTGCAATCATTTAAAAAATCTTGCGATATAGGCGATCAACTATATTTAAACAGAGGCGTTGTAAAGCCTGCAAATACTAAGAAATCGGCTCTAAACCTTGCCTTTATTGCATCTGATAAGAGAATTAAAATATTCGCCAGAGAAAAGCGGAGATATTTTTCCTGAATCCGACAATTGTTTTTATCGGCAAAACTTGCTATACCGCCCGCTGCCTTTTAAAAAGGGATGAAGAATTTTATCGGCATGCCGATATTTTTTCTAATTTTGTCTGCTATGTGTGCTTCGCAATTTGCAGATTTCTCACTTTTCTTTTTAACTTCAAAAACCAAGATTCCTCAAATTATGGAAACACTTCTTTTAAGTTTGGTTGGTTTTGCGGTTGTGATTTCCATAATCGTTTTTGTGCATGAAGGCGGGCATTATTTGGTTGCGCGCGCTTGTGGTGTGCGGGTTGAAGTTTTTTCTATCGGCTTCGGCAAAGAAATTTTCGGCTGGAATGATCGCCACGGTACGCGCTGGCGGATCAGCATGTTACCGCTTGGTGGTTATGTAAAAATGCTGGGCGACACTGATCCATCTAGCCACCCTGATCTTGAGCGTATCGCAAAATTTTCTGAACAAGAAAAAAAAGAAGCTTTTTATCTCAAGCCTTTGGTACAAAAGGCTGCGATTGTTGCTGCGGGTCCGCTGACGAATTTTATATTTTCAATTTTCGTTATAGCTGGTCTGTTTAGTATCGTTGGAAAAGCAGTTGTTCTGCCAGTTGTAAGCGCGGTCATGCAGGAAAGTGCGGCTGAGGAAGCAGGCCTAAAAATTGGCGATAAAATTATCGCTGTTGATAGTAATGAAATCAGCAGTTTTTCTGATATTCAGCGTATCATCAGCATCAATACTGGCGATGCAGTGCGTTTTGATTTGGAGCGAGAAAATAAGGTTTTATCGGTCATGGTCACGCCGCGTTATCTCGAGCGCGAGGATGTATTTGGTAATCGCATGCGCACGCCAACTGTTGGTATTCAGGCTGAAATGAAGGAATACTCGACACTTCCCGTTGGTCAGGCTGTGCGGGAAGCTGCGCTAGAAACCTGGCACATTTCTGCTGCGACGCTGAAAGTGATCGGACAAATTGTAACTGGCAAACGCGGAACCGAAGATTTAAGCGGTCCGATTCGTATAGCTAAATATTCAGGCCAATCATTGGCTTTAGGTGTAACAACGCTTTTTTGGTTCATGGCTTTGGTTTCTATAAATTTAGGCATGATGAATTTATTGCCAATTCCTGCTCTTGATGGCGGACATTTGCTTTACTACGCTGTTGAAGCTCTGCGCGGCAAACCAATGGCTGATAAAGTGCAGAATTGGGGCTTAAGAATCGGTATGGCGATGATTATAACTTTGGCAATTTTTGTCACAATTAATGATGTTATTCAGTTGGGGCGCTCGTGATGGGCTTTTTGCGTTTTGTTTTAGAGAAAAAAACATTTGCTTTGTTTCTTGCAGCTTTTGCGTTGTTTTTAGCTTCTGCTTTTTCTGTTAATGCAGCGCCGCAAAAACCTGCAAATTCTTCTGCTGCTGTATCTGTTGCTCCGCGTGTTGAGCAGGTTTTAATCGAGGGTAATCAGCGCATCGAAAGCGAAACGATTCGTTCTTATCTGGTTTGCGACGTAGGCATGCAATGCAGCAGTGACGCGCTTAATCAATCGATAAAACGCCTTTTTGCAACTGGTCTTTTCTCAGAGCTTGATGTGGAGATGCAAGGAAATATTCTTCATGTTCGTTTAAAAGAAAATCCAGTTATCAACAAACTGGTATTTGAAGGCAACAAGCGCATTAAGGAAGAAAATTTACAAAGCGAAGTGCGGCTGAAGTCGCGTTCGGTTTATAGTCGCGCTAAAGTTCAGGCTGATGTCGAGCGCATTCAGGCTCTCTACCGCAGAAGCGGTCGCTATCAAGCGGTTGTTGTGCCAAAAGTTATTGTGCTTGACCAAAATCGTATCAATCTCGTTTACGAAATTGATGAAGGCAAAAAAATTAAAATCAAGAAACTTGCTTTTGTTGGCAATCAATATGCCAGCGCGCGTAAGTTAGAAACTGTCATCAACACTAAGGAATCATCTTGGTATCGTTTTCTTTCTAGCGCAGATACTTACGACCGCGACCGCGTCGCCTATGACCGTGAGCTAATCCGCCGTTTTTATCGCTCAGAAGGTTTTGCTGATGTAAACGTATTGGCTTCTAAGGCGGAAATGACCAAAAACAGCGATTCTTTCATCGTTACCTTCACCATTGAAGAGGGGGCGCGTTATGATTTTGGCGAAATAAAAATCAGCAGTGAAATTCCAAATCTTTCAACTGAGGAATTGGAAAAACTATTGGTCACCAAATCGGGTGAAACTTTTAATGCCAATGAAATCGATGAAAGTGTCGAGTCAATGACGCAAAAAGCGGGAGAATTTGGCTATGCATTCATCGATATTGACCCAGTTTATGAGCGTGATGAGGCGCAGAAAATCCTCAATCTAAATTACGTAATTAGCGAAGGCCCACGCGTTTATATCCGCAATATCAACATAACTGGTAACGTGCGCACACTCGATAAAGTGATTCGCCGTGAATTCCGCCTGCAAGAAGGCGATCCATTCAATAGCGATGCTTTTAAACGCTCTGAACAGCGCGTCAGAAATTTGGGTTATTTTGAAAAAATCGACATGAAAAAATCGCGTACTGAAGATCCTGATAAAATGGATGTTGATGTAGCGGTGACGGAGCGCTCAACAGGTGAATTAAATTTCGGTGCAGGTTTCTCATCAACTGAAGGTGCGCTAGCTACAACAAGTCTGCGTGAGCGTAATTTGCTTGGTCGTGGTCAGGAGATTGGCTTGTCATTGCAAAAAACTGCACGCGGTGCTGAAGCTGATGCGAGCTTTACTGAGCCATATTTCATGGATATGCCACTTGCGGCGGGCGTTGATGTCTTCACCAGTACGCGCGATTTAATCGACGAAAGCTCATATGAAAGTAAAAGCCGTGGCTTTGGTTTTCGTGCAGGTTACGATTTAACCGAGCGTTTGCGCCATTCTGTGCGTTATCAAATTCGCGATGACACTATTCGCAATGTTCGCGATGATGCTTCTCTCTTCATCAAACGCCAGGCTGGCGACAACATTACGTCACTAATTGGTCAGTCACTTTTCTACGACCGTTTGGACAATAGGCAAGAACCTTCCAAGGGCTATTCAATTCGCCTTTCGCAAGATTTTGCAGGTATCGGCGGTGATTCAAAATTTATCCGTCATGAGGCAAAGAGCGCATATTATTACCCTGTCTATAAAAATGACGTAATTTTCAGTGCTCTTGGTAATGCAGGAAATATCTATGGTTATGAAAGCAAAACCGTTCGCATCAATGAACGCTTTTTGCTGGGCGGACAAAATTTGCGTGGCTTCCAATATTCAGGTGTTGGTCCGCGTGACCAGGAATGTAACTATAGTCTTGGCGGTAATTCTTTTTTATCAGGTACTCTTG
>JBIKYU010000016.1:0-20835 GCA_044355085.1 Rickettsiales bacterium
TCCTTCAAAGACAGCGGATTAAGAAACAACGGCTTGCCATTTAAAAAAGCACCTTGTGGTGTAAAACACACCACCCGACCAGCCAACGCTCTAACTGGCAACCACGAACGACCAGTGCTGCTTAAAAATGTTGTATGCACAGCAATTTTTTGCGCCTCTGCCACCAAAAAATGCAGCCATTGATAATAAAAAATTCCACCATTTCCCATCAAACTAACATGGAATGAATTATCCGAAAAAAACGAGTAAAAATAAGGCGTATCAAGGCTCGTATTCAAAGTCACCAAAGGCGTAGCCCAGCCTTTTCCTGAGCCAAATCCCATCGGATAGCTATGTCTTATCGTAAAACCAGGAACAAAATTTATCGCCACTGGATATTGCCGCCGCAGAAAAGAAAAATTCGCAGGTAATTGCGACCAATATACATCCTCAAGTTCAATATCAAAACGCGCCAATAAAATTCCAACTTCAGAAGCTGAAGCAACCAGCTCCTTCACGCGCGACTCTAATTTTTGCGGATCAGACGCATAAATCGATACAGTAATTTGAGAAGCAGCGAGCTCTCTACTGCTCCGATGCGCCCGACCTTCAATTCCTGAAGCTACTGAGAATTCTTCATCTCCACTTGAAACCAATAAATCATATTGCCTATGAAGATTTTCTTCTCGCGCCAGTAATTTTTTTTTCAAAAATGTCTGCGTAATAACTAGCGGAAAATCTAATCCCAACAGCAAATCTAACGTTATCGGCTGCAATTCATAATAATCTTTTATTGTAAACATCGCTAAAAAGCGCTTGCCAAAATTACCTATCAGCTCAATGGCATTGTAACCAACCGCCATGCTTTGCCTTGAAAGCAAATGCGAAGAATCCGCCATTTCCATTGGCATTGGCGAATATTCACCTGTTATCAAACCACGCAAAAAAGAAAGCGGTGCGGAATAGAGAACTCCACCCATATCTTCAACACCTAAAATCGTCGCATTAAACTTGGCCAAAGCAGCACAAAATATTGCTGTTACCAAATTTAATTTCTCGACAGTTTTATCAACATGATGCAGATAATGGCGCTCAACCCACCATTTAGAAAATGATGCAACAACCAAACCTGGCTGAGTTAGCCTGGCCGTCGCAGCGGGGAAAATAATCGTGATATAAATTTCATTAGCATGCGATTGCACCCAGCCCCAATTCGCTGAATAAGCACGATGCAAAGAGCGCGAAAAATGCGGAGCAGAAGGAATGCGCGTATCAAAACTTATCGGCTGACGCAACGTATGAAACCAAATCGCCGCTTCTTCTTGCGGTATATTATCGGCAATCGCTTGACGAATTGCTGCGCGCACATCGCCGCCCATCACCGCTTCTTCTGTTACTCCCAAAGCAGGAATTTTTATAACCTGCAAAACCTCACCATTTTTGGTAAGCAAAGTACAATCATCCAAATGGCAAGCATAAGGCACAAAATCTTCTGAAGCCTGCTGCCAGCGCACACTCTGAACTGTATTTCCTAACAGATTTGCTAACATCACCCCGCCTTTTCCAAGAAAGATTGCCCAGGATCATATTGATGCAAAAGAAATGCGCAACCGCCCTTATTATCGCAATAAATTCGGCACAAAAAAAGGCGGCTCTTTAAAGCCGCCTTTTGCAAAAAATCCAAAAAACACTAGCTCAGTCTCTAACAAGCCTGAGCTGTTGAACCTGAGACCAAATTTACAATCTTATTTGCACCAAAAATTGCTGCGATACCAATTGCCAAAGCCAGCGCCAAACCCCAGGAAACCTTGCCCAAAAACAATGAGAAGCCCAAAAACACAACCGCAATCACCGCAACACCACGCCCGACCGAACCAGTCAATACGTCAATAACGTTACACAATGCACCACTAATACCATCGTCTGGCGTATTGCCTGCTGTACCCGTACTAGTCTGAGCAAAAGTACTATCAGGAGCGGAAAGAATCATTGCTGCAAGAGCAAAAACTGCCAACATTCCAGCAACTCTCGTCAGTGCCAATAGATCAACTTTTGGACAAAAACGCGCCTGCATATAAACAAGCAATTCTTCAGAAAAAGAAAATTTACGCATTAAAACCTCCCTAGAACAATTTAGCCAAAGCCAAAATGATATTTTTAAAAACCACGCCGCAAATAACTCACGGAAGCGGAGATAATGCTTGATTGATAAATTAAAATCAAGTCCGAGATTACAATCAAAACATCAATCTTAAGGAAAAAACATCAATCTTAAGGAAAAAACATCAAAACAGTAGGATCAGGAGCCTCAAACGGAGCCTGATAGAAAGCCGCATACCAAAAACTATAAAGCAGAAGAGTTCCAACTGCCGAAGCAAACATCAAACGTTGGCGCGGCAGACGAATCCAGCCATAAATCCATGCAATTCCAAACCACCAAGGCACTTCTGAATCTTCGCCAACTGACTTTAGAATCCTCACATTTCTTGCCATTTTCGGTATCGAAATTACGCGTTCATCCAAAACAATTCCCAACCAACGAGCATAAGATTTTACACAGCCTGCAACATAGATTTCCTGCGCGATTGCGCTAAACTGCCCCGCTTCAATCGCCGTCAAATATTTTTGCCGAACATGTAAGGCCATTGCCGCTTGCGCCAATGTGATTCCACGCTTTTCGCGCTCTTCCCTCAATAAATTTCCAACTGCTTGTGGATCAAAACCAGACATCTCTATATAACCCCACCTGAAAACCAACCCAAAAAAAATATGAAATATAAGAATATGCCAAATTCACAAGATTTCCTTACAGTACAAATCAGCAGCGAACAACATCATATGCGCCTAGATAGTAGTTTAGCGCTGCTTTGCCCAGATCTCTCACGCGCGCGTATTCAGCAATTAATTGAACAAGGAAATGTAGAAAAAAAAATTGGCACAAGCACGCAAATCATAAAAAAATCCAGCCATTCTGTAAGCGAGAATGATTTCTACACCATAAAAATACCAGCTCCCATACCGTCCGAACTGCAGCCGCTCACCTATCAGCTAGATATTTGCTACGAAGACGAACATTTGCTCGTCATCAACAAACCCATAAACATGGCTGTTCACCCTGGCGCCAGCCATTTTCAAGATACTCTGGTCAATGTTTTATTAGCACATTGCGGCGATAGTCTCTCTGGAATTGGCGGAGTCGAGCGACCAGGAATTGTCCATCGCCTCGATAAAGACACCAGCGGCGTCATGGTTATTGCCAAACATGACCGCGCCCATAAGCATCTAGCCGAACAAATCGCCACACGCCAAGCAAAACGCATTTATCAGGCCATTTGCTTTGGCACACCGCTAATTCCAAAAGGCGTAATCAACACTAAAATTGGAAGACATCCAGTTCATCGCCATAAAATGATGGTCAGAAAAAAAGACGGACGCGAAGCAACCACTCACTATCATGTTCTTGAGCGCTTCCCCGAAGCCAAAGCTTGTTTGATAGAATGCCAGCTTGAAACTGGCCGCACTCACCAAATTCGCGTGCATATGACCCATATCGGCAATCCGATTGTCGGCGATAAAATTTATGGCAACGCTCCCGCAAATCTCAAAAAAATTCTAACTACAGAAATGTTTGAAGAAATCAGCAATTTTCCACGCCAAGCCTTACATGCGCATCAGCTTTCTTTTATTCATCCAATTTCAAATCAGCCAATCCTTTGTAAAACTGAACTGCCAGATGATATGAAAAATTTATTGCAAAGATTGCGGGAAACAGCGCCTTAGAACAAAGAATAAATTGCTTTTTCAACATAAATTAATTATTTTTCCAGCCCATTTTTTTAACCGCAGGAGCCTGCCACATGGCCTCAAATCTTCCCGTACTCTCCGGAGAAGCAGGTCTTTCACGCTATCTGGATGAAATAAATCGCTTTCCTTTTCTTACGCAGGAAGAAGAACTTTTGCTTGCAACAAATTGGCGAGATCGTGGCGATGTGGAAGCTGCTCATACGCTGGTAACCAGCCATTTGCGCTTAGTTGCAAAAATCGCCATGGGCTTTCGCGGCTACGGCCTACCGCTGATGGAAATGATTTCTGAAGGCAATATCGGCCTGATGCACGCCGTTAAAAAATTTGATCCTGATCGCGGATTCCGTCTTTCAACTTATGCTATGTGGTGGATAAAAGCTTCAATTCAGGAATATGTATTGCGCTCTTGGTCGCTCGTAAAAATTGGCACAACAACCGCGCAGAAAAAATTATTTTTTAATCTCCGCCGCTTAAAAAGCAGCTTACATAAGCTAGATAATCTCTCGCTTTCACCATCTGATGCCAAACATATTGCCGAAGCTTTGGAAGTAACCGAGCAAGAAGTTTTCGATATGGATATCCGCATGTCACGCCAAGATATGTCGCTCAATGATCCGCTCTCTGGCGATAACGAAAATGGTGGGGAATGGATTGACATGCTCGCCGATACGCGCGCCAATCAGGAAACAAACTTAATTGAATCATCTGAACAACGTTATAAGCGCGCTTTATTTGCTGAAGCCTTTTCCACACTTTCTCAACGCGAACGCGAAATCGTTACCGCACGCCGCCTGCAAGAGCCACCCGCCACTCTTGAGGATTTAAGCCAAGATTATAAAATCTCGCGCGAGAGAATCCGCCAGATCGAAAATCGCGCTCTAGAAAAAGTAATTATTCACATCAAAACCGCGCAGCAAAAAGCGGCCGCTTAATTTATAGTACTAATTATTATCTTAAATGCGCTCCAAATGCTCATAATCATTGTATTTGGGCGCAATATTTGGATTTGGAACTGCGCGATAAATCGCATCATCACGAGAAAAATATTCGAGCAAAGATCTGATACCTGCCTCGGTATTTTGAAAATCCAGCGCCGCTTCTATTTTTTTAATATCACCAACAGGATAGGAACCTTTCAGCTCCCAAAATTCGGCCCGCCATAATTCCCCTGCTGGAAGTAATTTCTCCTTCTGCTGCTCAATCAACCACGCAATAATGGCTAATTGCGGCGCAACTCCCCTCGCAACATCGCCAGATGAAGGAGCATCTCCCGTTTTAAAATCAATTAATTTCCGGCCTTTTTCATTGGAAAAATATTCCAAGCGATCTGCACGCGCAGAAATTTTATAGACCAAATCACCACAAAAAATTTGTCCTTCAAACTTATGCTCAACCAATAAATCCTGAATTTTTTCCGCATTATCTCGCATATATTTACTATACCAATCCACAATTCTTTCAATTCTTGGCCACCACCAATATGGCTTAGAGACAATGAATTTTGCTTCACGCAGCAAAATTTCATAGGCCAAATTTTTCATTTTTTGTGCAGAAGAAAAATCGGAAATTTTAGACGCAATTTCTTCTAAAATTTTATGTAATATTATACCAAAATCTCGCCCATCCAAATTCGCATCTAAATCTTCTAATTTCCTCAAACGTAAAATATAGCGCGCATAATATCCGTAAGGATCAGCAAGCAATTGCGCCAATGAGGTCGCCGATAAATCTTCTGGACGCTTTGAATAACTCACAGAAATTTCAGCTTTCTTCTCAGACAAACGCTTTGGCTGCCATTTTTCCGATAAATAATTTTGGTATAAAATAACAGAATCATTCTTCTCAACTGCAGCAATGGTCTGCAAAATTTTCAATCGCTGAACAATGCGTGAAGCCCTTTTATTTTCACCATTTTCTTTTATAGAGCGCGTCAAAATACATTCAGTGCCAGCAATAAAAAACAAAGCATCCGACCATGATTGCCCAACCACACGATCAGGAGAATCAAGCCCCAGCGCTAAAAATCCGTGACGATTTATCCATGGTCCATTTTCTGCAACCACAGGCCAGCTTCCTTCATTCATATGCGCAAGAATCACCAAATCAAAAGACAGCAACCGCGCTTCAACAGGAGACAAAATCCAAACCGCAATATTTTCATCAATATTTTTATCGGCTGCAGCAAGAGAAATCGTTGACCAAATTGCAGCAAGAAAACTGCGCATCTCCGCAATCGACATCAGCGCAAACCAATTTGCGCGCCGCAAAAAATTCTGCCAATAATTTTTAATTTCCTCACCTTCACTCCATAGCTGCGCTGTATTTTCTACGTTAATAGAAAGCGATGAAGCCGCGCGCTCCAATGATTCCAGCCATTCAAGAAAGCTAATATTTCTGCTCTCAACATCTGCGAATTCCGTCTCAATAATTTGAAAAATTTTTGCTAACCATTCACCATATATTTTCTCTGCTTCTGTTGTTGCTTTTGTGTTTACCTGCTCGAGCAAAAATTCTGCGCCAAGAAAAGCATTTTTCTTACGCAAAAATCTAACTTCTAACCAGCTACGCGCATTTCTGACCAACTGCTCATCATAACCAGCAGAGCACCAAGGATGATTTAAAATCGCCACAAGTGACGATGCGCAAGGCTTTGCAATATACTCCAAGATGCGCTCAATTAGCTGAATTGACGCATATTCACGCAGATTCTTGCCTGAATATTGTCGATTTACTACCGCACGCGCCGATAAATATTGTGCCAATCTTTTGCGTAAATTTACATCAGGAGAAATAACCGCGAGCTTTTTTTTCTGCTGCTCTTTCGCATCAATCAATATTTTTTCTATCAGCGCTTCTTCCTGAGAAATCGTATCGCATTGCACAACAAGCGGTTTCTCACATGCGCTTTTTATAATTTTATTCTCAATCCATCTATCGCTAAGATCCGCAGGAATAGACAATTGTAGCCATAATAATTCTTTTTGTTTTTGCTGTTCTGTTAATTCGCCATGCCAAAGTTTTAATTCAGGCTTTGTCTCCGCAAAAAATTTTTTGATCCCAAACAACGGATGCAACACATCAATTGCATTATAATAATCAACATCTTCTGGAATTTCTGGCGCCGAAAAAACTACACTACCATTTACCAAACCTAGTACTCCGCGCATTAAGCGCAAAACAGAAGCAATTGAGCCAGTCGAACCTGCAATAATGATCGGATTTTTAGTATTACTTTCCTGAAATTTTGTGAGCAAATTCCTAAGCTTCTGCTGCTCATCCTCAACCCAAGAAATCGTCCGCAAATTTGCAAGTTCAGCACGCCATTTCCTAAGAATTTCTTGCAAAAGCGGCAAAGTCGCTTGCGAAACGCCGCTAATATTTGGCAATTTTCCTACAATTTCTTTGAAGGAAATTTCTTGTCTTTCTAATAAAACCAAAAGCGAATAAAGCGCTGAAATCAGCCCAGAGTCAGCATTTCCCGCTTCATAAAACAAGCGATGCACCAACAATCGCATATCAGAGCGCGATAATATCTCTTGCGCATTATTTTCATGCTCTGGATAAAATTCCTCATCAGCTGATGCCAGTAGCACAACCTTTGAAAGCGGCTGATATTTTTTCTCAAACCAATATTTTCTGAACTCTTCTACAGAATGAAAGCTCGGCAAAAATAATTCTGCTTGTGCGAGCTCCGCTGCAGAATAACGCGCGAAAATTCCTTCCGCCAAACATGGTATAAAAGGCTGAGTTGGAGAAATTCTAAACGCAGAATTTTGCACAGCATCGCTCCATTTTTGCGTCCCAATTTCCAAAAACTTATAGAGCAAAAAATTTAACTTTCATCGCCAACTTTAAGCGCCGCAATAAACGCACTTTGTGGAATTTCAACATTCCCAATCGAACGCATGCGTTTTTTACCCTTTTTCTGCTTATCCAATAATTTACGTTTTCTGCTGATATCACCGCCATAACATTTTGCGGTTACATCCTTACGCAGGGCGCTGATTGTCTCACGCGCAACGATTCTTCCACCAATCGCCGCCTGCACTGCAATTTTAAATAATTGCTGCGGAATTAATTCTTTCAAACGCATACAAAGACCGCGACCTCTGGACTCCGCGCGCGAGCGATGCACCATCAGCGAAAGCGCATCAACTGGCTCGGCATTTACCAGGATTGATAATTTCACTATTTCGCTTTCCTCATAACCATCCATATGCCAGTCAAAGCTTGCATATCCACGCGAACATGATTTCAAACGATCATAAAAATCATAGACAATTTCATTGAGCGGCAAGCGATAAACTAACATTGCACGCGTACCAACATAAGTTAGATCAATCTGCACGCCGCGTTTTTCTGTGCATAGCGACAAGACATTTCCAAGATATTCATCTGGAACCAAAATTGTTGCACGCACCCAAGGCTCATCAAACCTATCGATATAAACTGGATCTGGCATATCCGCAGGATTATGCAGCTCGCGCATTGAACCATCACGTAAAAACATGTGATAAACTACGCTCGGTGCTGTTGTAATTAGATCGAGATCGAACTCGCGCTCCAAACGCTCTTGCACAATTTCTAAATGCAGCAAGCCTAGAAAACCGCAGCGGAAGCCATATCCAAGCGCGTTTGAAGTTTCCGCTTCAAAATGGAAACTCGCATCATTCAAACGTAATTTCGCCAGTGAATCGCGGAGCTTTTCAAAATCAGAAGCATCAATTGGATATAAACCACAAAACACTACTGGTAATGATGGCTTAAAATCAGGAAGAGCAGCAGCACAAGGGTTTTTTTCCTCGGTAATTGTGTCACCAACATGGCAATCCGCCACCTGTTTTATTGAAGCTGTGATAAAACCAACTTCACCAGGAAACAACGCATCAACCATCACTTTTTTCGGTGTGAAAAATCCCACACGATCAATGTCGTAACTTATGCGATTCGACATCATTTGAATGCGCTGATCTTTACGCATAACGCCGTCTAGCACGCGCACCAAAATAACTACGCCAAGATATGGATCATACCAACTATCAACGAGCAACGCTTTAAGCGGCGCAGTTTCATCGCCTTTTGGCGCTGGTAATCTATTTACCACCGCTTCTAAAACATCAGCAATTCCAAGACCAGTTTTTGCGGAAATCGCCACCGCTTCCGAAGCATCAATGCCGATAACATCTTCGATTTGTTTTTTTACGCGCTCTGGCTCAGCCGAAGGCAAATCCATTTTATTTAAAACTGGAACAATTTCGTGATTTGCTTCAATCGCCTGATAAACATTCGCCAAAGTTTGTGCTTCAACACCTTGGCTAGCATCAACAACCAACAACGAGCCCTCACATGCAGCTAAACAGCGGCTTACCTCGTAAGCAAAGTCAACGTGACCTGGAGTATCCATTAAATTCAGAATATATTCTTCACCGTTCTGAGCGCGATAAGAAAGCCGCACAGTTTGCGCTTTGATGGTAATGCCGCGCTCTTTTTCAATATCCATAGAATCAAGAACTTGCTCGGTCATTTCCCGCGCTTCTAATCCTCCACATTGCTGAATCAAACGATCCGCAAGAGTAGATTTTCCATGATCAATATGCGCAACTATTGAGAAATTCCGAATACGCGACAATTTACTGCTGGTCATTTATTTTTCCTATCAACGCAAAACACCACCACATTTTTCTGCAACTGCTGCAATAATTTTTTGTGAAACCGAGTCAATTTCCACTTCAGTTAAATTGCGATCCGCCTGCAAACGCACAGAAATAGCCAAAGATTTACATCCTTCTTCTACGCCTTTTCCGCGATAGCAATCAAACAGAGAAACATCCTGAATTAAATCAACATCTACTTTTTGCACTGCTTTTAGCAATTCTGCCGCGCTGATTTTTTCCTCAACCACAAAAGCAAAATCACGCACTGATGCCTGAAAAAGCGAAGCATGAAAAGGTTTATTTACCTTACGTTTAGAAGATTTTATCGGCGGAAGATTATCAAGAAATAATTCACAAAACACCGCACAATTTTCAATATCAAATTGCTGCAAAATTTTTGGATGCACAGAACCAAAATATCCGAGCCAATTTTTGCCCAAACGCACACCAGCTTTTTGTCCAGGATGCAGATAAGGAGCCACATCCACAGGCAAATTTTCAATAGTTGCCGAACTAATATTCACGCCCAATTTCTCAAGTGCCAGCAGTAAATCTGCCTTCGCATCAAACACATCAAATTTTCGCTGATTGCCATGTATATTGCGCGAAACCGCAGCTCCGCAACGCAAAAAACTACCAACAACAGAGCGCGCATCGGGCGTGCCTTTTGTAAAAACCGGCCCAACTTCAAAGAGCGACAAATCAGCAAAACCGCGCGCCATATTGCGTTTAGCCACATCTAATAAATTTGGCAAGATTGATGGCCGCAAATAATTGAGCTCAGAACTAATCGGATTTGCAAGCAGCGAAGAAGCCTCATGCAGAGCAAAATTTTGCACCTTACGCTCATCCATAAATGACCAGCTGACAATTTCTGCGCCGCCAATTTGCGCCCAGAAATGACGCAATTTCAGGAATCTAGACGAAAGCGTTTCCGTCTCATTTTTTTTAACTTGCGGAAGTTGTAAATCAGGAATCGCGTCATAACCAATCACACGCAATATCTCTTCCACCAAATCAGCATTTCCCGCCACATCCATGCGCCAGCTTGGCACTTTCACTTGCCAATTTTTTTCATCACCTAGAATAACAAAACCAAGTTTTTCGAGAATCTCCCGCGCTTTTTTTTCTTCAACTTCAAGCCCAGCTAAGCGGGAAATATCTGCAGTCTGGAATGGAATTATTTTCTCAGGCGCTTTCTGCTCTCCCACAACAATCAACTCACTCGCGGAGCCACCGCATAATTGCAAAATCAGCTGCGTTAAAATTTCCATTCCAGCAACAGCAAAATCTGGATCAACACCACGCTCAAAGCGAAAACGAGAATCGCTGTTAATGCCAAGCGATCTGCCTGTTTGCGCAATACTAACTGCATCAAACAATGCAACTTCTAAAAAAATATTTTTGGTTTTTCCATCAGTAGAACAAGCAGATTTTTGACCGCCCATCACACCAGCAACTGCCTGAACACCAGAATCTGCGTCGGATTTTAGCGCATCAATTACCAACATTCCCGCTGATAATTCCACGGGATTTTTCTCATCACCAAGAGCAAAAAATTTCTCGCCATCTTCTGCCACACGCACCAGCAAACCAGGAGTTTGCGCATTCCTCCGCAATAAATCCGCATCATAAATATGGTTCGGGCGCGCATAGGCCAAGCAAACATAATTGCTAATATCAACCAACAGCGATTTCGAGCGCAACCCTACAGCTTCCAAGCGCTGCTTCAGCCATTCTGGGCTTTCGCCATCATTCACAGCGCGAATTTCACGCCCCAAAAATAACGGACATAAATGCGGTGCAGAATTTTCAATTTTTATATCGCTGATAAAATCAGCAGAATTTTTTGGCACAGAGAAATTTTTTAATTTTCCAATTCCTGCAGCAGCAAGATCACGCGCTACACCATAAATTCCAAGCGCATCGGCACGATTTGGCGTGATTGCAATTTCAAAAATCACATCGTTTAAACCGCGAAAATCGATGAAATTTTTTCCTGCATTTTCTTTGCTTGAGTTAAATTCTAAAATTCCTTCACCATCACCAGAAAGCCCTAATTCCGCCGCTGAGCAGAGCATGCCGTTACTTTCAACTCCGCGAATATTGCTTTTTTTTATCACTAAACCATTCGCTGGAATCACCGCGCCAACTGGCGCCATAACCACCAAAATTCCTGCCCGCGCGTTCGGCGCACCACAAACAATTTGCACCGTTTCAGAACCAGTAAAAACCTGACAAACCCGCAAACGATCAGCATTCGGATGCGTCTCTGCATGTTCAATAAAAGCCATTTTAAAATTCTGCAAACCCGCAGCTTGCTCGCGCACATTCTCAACTTCCAAACCAATTGCAGTAAGAGTTTTAGAAATTTCCTCTGCTTTCGCATTCGTATCTAAGAATTCTTTCAACCAATTTAAACTTACCAACATGCTCTATTCCTCGCGGCCATAATGAGAAAGCCAACGCACATCACCTTCAAAACATTGGCGCAAATCAGCAATTCCGTATTTCAACATCGTTAAACGCTCAACGCCCAAACCAAAGGCAAAGCCTTGCCATTCATTCGGATCAAGCCCAACGTGACGCAGAACTTCAGCATTAACCATGCCTGAACCTAAGACTTCCAGCCAATCACAAGAGTTTACATCGCCACCAATTGCAAGCGTGCCATTGCCTTTTATGCAGCCAATATCAACCTCAGCCGATGGCTCAGTAAATGGAAAAAATGATGGTCGAAAACGAATCGGCACATCAGGAAGCGCGAAAAAATCACGCAAAAATTCCTGCAAACAACCCTTCAAATGCCCCATATTTATACCGCGTTCAATCACAATGCCTTCAATCTGATGAAACATCGGCGTGTGCGTCATATCGTAATCACTGCGATAAACGCGCCCAGGCGCAATAATACGAAACGGAGGCTTGCCAGCCAACATCGCGCGAATCTGCACGGAAGAAGTATGCGTGCGCAGCAAATACGGAACCCCCGCACCGTCCATGCTATTCATGTAGAAAGTATCTTGCATTGCCCGCGCTGGGTGATGCGGCGGAATATTAAGCGCTGTAAAATTATGAAAATCATCCTCGACTTCTGGACCATCAGAAATCACAAAATTTTGCGCTGAAAAATAATCAGTAATCTGATCGATCACCCGCATAACTGGATGCAAAGAACCGCGCATTTGCGGACGAATCGGCAAAGTGACATCTACTTGCTCTTGCTTGAGACGCAAATCCAAAGCCTGTTTTTCAAGAAATTCTTTGCGTAAATCCAAAGCATCGGAAACAGAATTGCGCGCCAAATTCAGACGCGCACCGACATTCTTGCGCTCGTCCGCTGGCAGTTTTCCAAGATTTTGCAGAGCAGCAGAAAGCTCGCCCTTCTTGCCTAAATAAGCCAGACGCAAAGCCTCAAGCCCATCTAATGATTCTGCTTGCGCAATCGCCGAATTAGCGCGCTCGACAAGCGCTGAGATAAATTGCTCGTCCATAACGCCTCTGTTTTAGCCGAAATTTTAGAAAGCGCAGGCTTCTCTAAAAAAGCCTAAGCCGTCGCAAGAGCAGCTTTTACTTGCACAACAATTGCAGCAAAAGCTTCTGGCTCACGCGCAGCAATATCAGCTAGAACTTTGCGGTCCAAACCAATATTTGCAACCTTCAAGCCATGAACAAATTCGCTGTAACGCAAACCATGCTCACGCGCTGCAGCATTTATACGCTGAATCCACAAGCCACGAAAATCACGCTTACGGTTGCGACGGTCACGATAAGCGTATTGTAAGCCTTTCTCGACGCGCTCGATTGCCGAACGGAAACAATTTTTTGAACGCCCACGATAGCCTTTAGCAAGCGTTAGAATTTTACGACGTTTTGCCCTTGATGCGGGCGCATTAGTTGAACGAGGCATGAACCTCTCCTTTCATTCAAGAAGCAATTATTGGAAAAGATATTTTTTTACGATACGCGCGTCGCAATCCTGCAGGATCTGCGTACCGCGCTGATTACGCAACGTATCTTTGCCGCGCTTACGCATACCATGGCGCTTACCCGATTGGGTTGCACGCACCTTACCAGTAGCCGTAAACGAAAAACGCTTCTTGGCTCCGCTTTTTGACTTCATCTTTGGCATTTTGAAACTCCCTAAAAACAGGATAAAAAAACTAGGCCCGTAGGCATGCCAACGCTCCACGGAACCGAAAAAGGGCCGCGCTTTTACTAAAGCAAACAATAATTTGCAAGCACTAATTCCTACAAAAACACTTCTGAAAACACATCACGCAGCTGCATATCAACCTCTTCCATGCTCGGAAACTGTCCCATCTCATACATCGAAGTCACGCCAAATCCCTTGATTCCACAAGGTACTATGCCAGAAAAATGCTCTAAATTTGGATCAATATTCAGCGCCACACCATGATAAGCAACCCATTGCCGCACACGAATGCCAAGCGCCGCAATTTTTGCTTCTCCACCTTTTGCATTTAAAACCCACACACCAACGCGACCAACGCGGCGAAATCCCTCGATGTTAAATCTTGCTAAAGTACGAATCAGCCACTCTTCCAAATGCCAAATATAGGCGTGTAAATCCATCATGCCGCGCCGCTTTAAATCTAACATTACATAAGCAATGCGCTGACCTGGACCATGATAAGTATATTGTCCACCCCTGCCGCTCGCAAAAACAGGAAAGCGTGAATCGAGCAAATCCTCAGCATTTGCGCTTGTTCCAGCCGTATATAGCGGCGGATGCTCAAGCAACCAAACTTCTTCAGCAGCAGAATTTTCACGAATCAAAGCGATTTTCTCCTCCATCTGCAACACCGCATCAGGATATAAAATCTTATCTTCAGAAACGCGCCAAATAACTGCCATGCACAAGTTTTTCTTTCAAAGAATCGCCGAGAAATTTTAGCCATCTCTAATAAACTCGAAAAAATCTCTGGCAAATTATTTTTCAAAAATCACCAAGATAAAAAAAACTCTCGACTTCATCTATTGACGCAAACCTCTTTATTGAGTACACGAGCGCCCCGATTTTATCCTATAAGGCGCATGCCTTAAATCATTTGGGCGGACGTGGCGGAATTGGTAGACGCGCAGCGTTGAGGTCGCTGTGATCGCAAGGTCTTGGAAGTTCGAGTCTTCTCGTCCGCACCATTTTTTTCTGGTTTTTAATTGAAATTCAAGGGGCCGCGCATGACCAAAAACGCGAACGAGCCATTCGCCCCAATTTCTCAGCCAGATGACAGCTCATCTTTTTTTATTGAGCTCGATCAAGCACTCGAAAACCATGCTAGCAGCAGCGTTAGAGCAATTATAAAAAACATGCACAGCGCCGATATAGCTTTCTATATAACTGGCCTTTCCAATCATTATCGCGAACGTTTCATTAGCTTCATTCGCGATAATTTTGCACCAGAAATTTTGCTCGATCTGAATGACGATCTGCGCCAATCAGTAATAGAGCAACTAGGCGGAACGCTAAGCGCTGGCGCAATTGCAGCCCTCTCCAGAGAAGAAGCGGTTGATGTAATTGATGCGCTTGATCTGAGTTCGCAGGAAGAAATCCTTGAAGCCGTGCCAGAGGAAACCCGCGCTCACCTTGAGGAAGACCTTGCCTTTCCTGAACAAAGCGCTGGCCGCATCGCCAATCGCAATGTGCTTATTTTGCCCGATAAAACCAGCATAAAAAATGTCATTAAACAACTGCGCTCACAGCCAATGCTCGCGCGCGAGACGCACTATATTTACGCCGTTAACAGCAATAATATTCCTGTTGGATTTATCTCTCTTGCACAAATTCTGCGCCATAATCAAAATCATCAGCTCGCCGATATAATCCGCCCGCATGCCGCCACTATTCCAGCCGACATGGATCAAGATGACATCGCGCATCTGTTCCGCAAATATGGTTTCCCATCCGCGCCAGTAGTAGATAAAAACGGTTCCATGATTGGCGTTATTACACTCAGAGACATTGTTTTTATTGTCGAAGAAGAAGCGCAAGAAGATATTCTCCATCTTGCAGGCATTCAAGAAAGCGACGTACACGCCTCGGTTCCAGAAACCACGAAACGGCGCTTTACCTGGCTTTTCATCAATTTACTTACCGCGATGCTGGCATCTTGGGTGATTACTTTTTTTGAACCAGCCTTGGAAAAATTCGTAGCGCTCGCGGTTTTAATGCCAATTATTGCTTCAATGGGCGGAAATGCAGGCACACAAACAGTTACCGTAGTTGTGCGCGCCCTAGCCAAACGCGAAATCAACAAAGCTAACTCAAAAAGAATGCTGCTGAAGGAAATTCAAGTTGGTGCTTTAAACGGAATCTTATTCGCAATTCTGCTGTTTTTTGCTGCCCTACTTGCTTACCAATCATTGGCTTTATCGGCAATTCTAGCAGGAGCAAGCATAATCAGCCTAATTGCCGCTAATTTTGCTGGCGTGTTAATTCCTATAACCCTTGAAAAATGCGGCTTTGACCCTGCTATAACCTCAACTGTATTTTTAACAACCATCACCGATATAGTTGCATTCGCAAGCTTCCTGGGACTCGCCAGCTGGTGGATGCTTTAACACAACCATTATTTTGCAATCGACATTTAGCACCAGCCACGCCAGGTAACGATAAAAAAACTCGATTTAGAATGACAATGCTAGACCTAATGCACGAATTTGGGCGCGGATCGTCACATTTGATCCTTCAGCTATCTCAGAAAAAAATCACAAAACTTTACAGAAAATTGATTTTTGCCAGTTAAATTCAAGCCTTCACACAATCTGAAACCCAGAAAAATTTTACCGAGCAGGCATGAGCAGACGCTTAAATCTAAAAATTGAGCTACAAAAAAACTCTAATGGCCCTCCTTTACTAATACTAAAAGTAGAGAAACAAAGCACCGCCAACAATGCGCAGCGCAATAAAATATTGCGCTACAGCGGATTATTTCTACAAATAACTTCAACCGCAATGCTAATGGCAGCGCATTTTTTTATTCCTGCAATTCCCCTTTTATTTTTAGTTTTTGCAGCGCTTATCTCTGGAGCTGGCTTCGTTGCAGCCAAAGCAGGCGCATATCTTGATGGCACTAAACGCGTTAAAAAAGGCAATGAAGAAACCACAAAACAAATTCGTGAGTTTGAAGAAATTATTGGCATTCCCAAAGAGCAACAATTCAACCCCAAACACGAGGAAAATCTTTCGCAAAAAGTAAGCCCATACGCCAATGCGCTTTCATACTTAACCGCAGTAACAACAATTATTCTTGCTGTAATTGGCTCGCCAGTATCTGCAATTATCTCGCTTTTTGGCTTCTTTTTTACTTACGTTGCAGGAAATTTATCGGATCAAGATCTGCGCAATGACCGACGTTTTCTTGAAGAAGAACGCCAGCGCTTAGCGCTCAAGGCCGTTGCCAGCGGCAAAGTTCAGCTAGAAGCCAAAAGCGATTGGGAATTGCTCAACCAAGATAAAAGCGAGAGCGAAAATCAATCCACGCAAATTCCCGAGCAAACAATTCCTACCAGAAACTCTCAAACTCCAATCATTCGCGATGATATAAACGATAAAAAACAAACCCACACTCCATCAGCGCCAACTCAAACAAACGAACAACAAACGCTGCAAAAAACTCCTTTTGCTGCCAATATTCAGAGTATAGGATCTTATCCTAATATCGCCCGCACCCATCACAGCACAAAACAACCATAACATTAATTTTTTGCTATTTAAGCTTAGCTGCATATTCTATAGCCAGCCGAAATTTGGGCGCGAAACTGCAATCGTTGCTTCAAATTATTTCCTTTGAAGAAAGCTGCAGAATAAAAGCAAAATGGTATCACATGCATCGTTTTTTTAATCCCAATCGTTTCTTAAAAATCTTCAGCAGAATTTTGCCAGCAATTTTTTTAATTACCTTCCTGTGTTTGGCTTCTGGCTTGTATTTCAGCTTATTTGACTCTCCCGCCGATTATCAACAAGGCGAAGCGGTGCGCTTAATGTATTTGCATGTTCCAACCGCTTGGATTTCGTTGTTACTTTATAGCATTCTTTGTGCATTTAGCGCCGCGCGCCTGATTTGGAAAAATCCATTTGCTGATATTTTATCGGCAGCAATTGCACCAATTGGTTTGCTCTTCACCGCTTTTTGTCTAGCTACTGGAGCGATTTGGGGAAAACCAATTTGGGGAAGTTGGTGGGTCTGGGACGCAAGACTCACATCAGTGTTAATTTTATTTTTTCAGTATCTCGCCTACATTATGCTCGCAGCCGCAATTGAAGCGCCAGAATTGCGCGGCAAAATCACCAGTATTTTCGCACTAATTGGCGGAATAAATTTACCGATCATAAAATTCTCTGTTGAATGGTGGAACACGCTACATCAACCAGCCAGCCTCATTCGCAGCGGCGGCAGCGCCATAGACGCACAAATGCTTCTACCCCTGCTGTTAATGTTTTTTGGACTTCTTGGCTACAGCATGATTCTTTGGTATGGAAGAATTGTTACTTTATATCAAAAGAATAAATCCAATCAAAAACGCAGATAAAAATGCCGCGCACGCTTTATCACACGCTAAAAGAAATGCCGCGCTTTCTTGAGAAAAGCCTCTCAAGCGCAGAAGAGCAGTTTGCAACGCGTTTGGTCCGTTCTGGTTTGATTAGAATTGACGCAGGCGAGCGCCAAAATTTTATTAATTACACTGATCCGCACGCGCATTTGCGTTTTAGTTTTTCCGCGCGCGAATTATACGATCCAGCGCTGACAAAGCGTATTTTGCCGCGCTTAGAAGTTATGGTTCCGCACATGCCTTATCGCGGAACCTTTCCGCAGCGCGTAAATCAACTTATTGAACAATTAAAAGTCGATATTCACAAACGCGGAAATGTCTCAGAAAAGCTAGAACTCCAGCTTGCGCGCTTACTCCTTACTGCCGCTGAACAACCAATTTTAGAATTAATGCTGATTGAACAAATCGAGCTTTTTATTTCCTTCGGCAATTCCGTTGGCGATGTGATGGACATCAAAAACTGGAAAGAATCTGGTGCAAATAGCGGCTTACAAGGCCAAGCAATTTTTGTCTCCAGCGGCGGAAATCCTTTTCTCGACCCAGAAGAATCGCATTATACGGGCGACGGCTTCCCCGCAATGGCGCGCTTTATAATTATTGCCGCGCAAGAAATGGCACATTTTTCTGACATTATTCGCAATAAAAATGGCGATTGGATTGGAAGATATTCTTCTAATCTTTCCTTAAGCAAACCTGCGAAAGAAGCCAAATATGCCAGATACAGCGATTTTCAAAATCTGCAACAATGTCTTACTTTGCTCAATAAATCTGGCGCAAAAACTGCTGCGCGCCTCGAGCGTTCAGTGCTTTTTTATCGCAGACAAAAACATCATCGTCTCTCACGCCAATTCTTACGCTTCTTTGCTTTTTTATTGCGCATCTGGGTTATAAATTTCAGCCGTGCGAGAAAAATTTCTTGGCTGAATCAATTGCCGCCCGATGCTTATCCAGCCTCACAATGGTTTGTTTTTATTGAAGACATGCAAGCTAATGTCGCACCTGATGCTGAAGTTTATCGTAATCCCGATCCCGAAGTTGAAGAAGCAATCGCCTGCGCTGAAGCAATTGCGCGCGTTCCACAACAAGCAACAAAATGGGGGAAATCAGCGGTTTTGCAGACCACACCAGCCTTATCTACAATTTTCTATGGCCGCATTTTGCCGCAATGCATTAGCTATATCGAATCACGCAGCGGAAAAAAATTCCAGCCCTTGAAAAAAAATCTCTCGCCCCTCAGACGCTTTCGCGCCCGCTTAGAATTACGCAAATACCACTTCATAAAACGCCAAAAATCTGCGCTTCTTGAGTTCATTTAACTTGAGTTCATTTAACTTGAGTTCGTTTAACTTGAGTTCGTTTAATAATTATCACTGCAGGCTTGACTGGCTTTCAGAGGTTTTTATTGTCGAGATTCACTAAATTCATTCGATAAAGAATCTTCTCCAACGAAAGCGCTAATTATAAAAATGAACAATTCTGCAAATCACGAGCCCAAATTATCTGCAGCTCACATTGATTTTTCTGAATATCAATCTTTGTATCAACAATCGCTAAATGAACCTGAAAATTTCTGGCGCACCCAAGCAGAACGCTTAAATTGGATTCAAAAACCAACCATCATAAAAAATACCAACTTCAAAACAGATGTTTCTATTCGGTGGTTTGAAGACGGAAAACTCAACGTATCCGCCAATTGCATTGATCGTCATCTAGAAAAAAACGCCGATAAAATCGCTATAATTTGGGAAGGCGATCTTGCAACCGAGCAGAAAAAAATCACTTACCGCGAATTACATCAAGAAGTTTGCCGCTGCGCAAATTTGCTCAAAAGCTACGGCATTAGCAAAGGCGACCGCGTTTTAATTTATCTGCCCATGATTCCAGAAGCCGCAATCACCATGCTTGCTTGCACAAGAATTGGCGCTGTGCATTCTGTTGTATTCGCTGGTTTTTCTGCTGAATCGCTCAAAGGCCGCATCAAAGATTGCCAACCAAAAATTATCATCACCGCTGATGAAGCATTACGCGGAGGAAGGAAAATTCCGCTAAAAAAAATGGTTGATGAAGCCTTACAAGACTTCCCAAACATCAGTAAAACCCTCGTTGTTAAGCGTACTAATGCAGAAATAAATTGGCTAAGTGCGCGCGATATTTGTTACCAAGATGCCATTAAAAATATGGACGACAAATGCGAAGCAGAAGCAATGGATGCAGAAGATCCTCTTTTTATTCTCTACACTTCTGGCTCGACAGGAAAACCAAAAGGAATTCTGCACAGCAGCGCTGGATATCTGCTCTACGCCTCGCTTACGCATCATTATATTTTCAATCATCAACCAAACGATATTTACTGGTGCACCGCTGATATTGGCTGGATCACAGGTCATAGCTACGTTGTTTACGGACCGCTTGCCAACGGCGCTACAACCCTAATGTTTGAAGGCGTACCAAGCTTCCCTGATTTTGGACGTTTCTGGGATATAATCGAGCGCCACAAAGTTAGTATTTTCTACACCGCACCAACTGCAATTCGCGCCCTGATGAAAGAAGGAAATGAATATGTCGAGCGCTACAACAGAAGCAGTCTGCGCATCTTAGGCTCGGTTGGCGAGCCGATAAATCCTGAAGCCTGGCTTTGGTATTACAATATTGTTGGTAATTCAAACTGCCCAATTGTCGATACTTGGTGGCAAACTGAAACTGGCGGAATTTTAATTTCTCCCCTACCAGGCACAACGCCGCTGAAACCAGGCTCTGCTACTCTGCCATTTTTTGGTGCCAAGCCTGAAATTCTCGATGCAAATGGAAAAAAACTCACAGGCGA
>JBIKYU010000086.1:0-6379 GCA_044355085.1 Rickettsiales bacterium
TGCAAGCGCGATATTGTTAGCAACGCCAAAGCCTTTGTTTTGCTCTAGTGCGATAATTTTTACTGAAGGGAAATTTTTCTGGATTAATTCTTTGGTGTTATCACTGCTGGCGTTATCAACGACAATAACATTGCTGTGAGGAAGATTTTCTGGCAGCGAATCAAGCGCATCAAGGATCACCGCGCTGCTGTTATAACTAACGAGAATAACAGAGATTGAGTTCTGCAAATTTTCGCTCCTACATTTCTAAATCGCGTGATACGGGCGCAGTAATAAGATTAAAAAATTCTTTGCGCGTACAGGCATTATTGCGAAAAGCACCGAGCATGTGGCTGGTTTGCATTATCGTTCCTGTTTTGTGAATGCCCCTAGTGCTCATGCATTGATGGTTCGCTTCAATCACAACCGCAACTCCGATTGGATCGAGCACACGATTGAGAGTGGAAGCAATTTGTACAGTTAGTTTTTCCTGAATTTGCAAACGCTTTGCGTAAGCATCAACCAATCTTGCCAATTTACTGATGCCAACCACGCGGTTGCGCGGCAAATAGGCGATATGCGCACGCCCAATAATCGGCACCATATGATGTTCGCAATATGATTCAAGTCGCACATCGCGCAACACGATCATTTCGTCATATCCTTCAGTTTCATTGAAAGTGCGCGCTAATATTTCGTCTGGATCAGTTTTATAGCCAGAAAAAAATTCTTCATAACTTTTGACGACGCGCTTAGGAGTATCAAGCAAACCCTCGCGTTCAGGGTCATCTCCCGCCCAGAGAATCAATGTTTTTACGGCTTCTTCCGCTTCCATTCGTGATGGACGCTTAATTTCTTTTTGCATGGGAGTAACTTTTCAAATCTTGATTGCAATGAGTATTGAGAAAGATATGCTTCAAGCCAAGGCTATTGCAAGCGCTTTTTGCTAAGTCTATATTCAAAAGCCAATATCTTTAATGCTCTATGAAAATATTCTCAAACGATTTTGATCTTTAAGGAGGGGAAGCCATGTCAGCACGCGCTTATCAGGAAAAAGGAAAAACGCTGATCGAAAAACGCGATAATACTCCTTACCGTGTTCTCGTTGCTGAAGATAAAGACATAGCGCAGCGCATGGCGCAAATAGTTTTTGAAGCCCTACAATGTTCGATAGAGTTCGCTTCTAATGGGGAAGAAGCTCTGCAAGCGGCTTGCAACAACAGTTACGACATAATTTTTATGGATTGCCGCATGCCGCTGATGGATGGAATTGAAGTAACAAAAGCGCTGCGCATGTTCGAGACTACTCATCCAAATCGCCGCCGTATTCCAGTTGTTGCTTTAACTTCATTAGCGATGAAAGAAGATCGCGACCGCTGTTTAGCCTCTGGCATGGATGATTATTTAGCTAAGCCTTTGCGTCCTGAAAAAGCCATTGAAGTGATAAACAAACTCTGCGCGCGCACAGAGGAGTTCCAGGAGCGCTGGTAAAAATCTTTTTTACTCTGGCGATATTCTAACAGCAAAAATCTAGCCAGATTTTTTTGCTCTATGCTGAATAACCAAAAGTAGAAACCACAATCCACCAGCAAGTGCCAAAACACCGCCGCTGAAAAATAATATTTTCCCAAACATAGTATCGATAGTAGCGCTGCTGCCAGGATCCTTGCGCAGAGCGCCATATCCGCCCATCATTCCTAATCCAGAAACATGCATAAACTGCCCGATTCCGTAGCAGCAAAGCTGCAAAATTCCAGCGCGCTGAGAAACTTCTCTGCAACCAAAACGCGGCAATAAAACATAGCTTGTAGCCATTAAAGCCAAGGTGATGCTAACGATAGAACCGTGATAATGAGCGGGAATTATTGCGTTCTGTCCGTCAATCAGAAAAGATAAAATTCCACCCAATAGAAATAATAACAGCGATAAAATCAGCGCCGTTCTGGCGCGCTTGTCGCGGCAGATTTTCTCACCAGTCTTGAGATAAGCAAACGTCAGCAGTGCAAAAACTATAATTGGCGCAATGCCACCAAAAATACGCATATGGAGAGTGAACCAATAATGGCTCTCTTCCAGCCCTCCAGCCAGTCGATAAAATAATGGCGCAGGCAGAGTAAGAGCAGCATTTATCCAAAAACTGGCGCTAAAGAGATATTCTGATTTTTTGATTTCAGGATATGCCAGTGAAAATAAATGCCACCAAGAAAGCGCAAGCAAAGCAACATAAACAAACTGCAGAATATGTCCTCCGCCCCAAAAAAGATGTTCAAAAAAATGCATGTCGCCAATCAGCCTGGAATTATCACTCAAGCGCCCCGCAACGCTAAAGCAAACTGCGGCAATAATGATGCATATAGATAGCGTGAGATTGGCCTGATGCGTGCTTCCTGGCATTAATGCGTATGGCGACAAAAGTGTGAGTCCAGCCATTAGTAACATCGAGGCGCTGAAAAATCCTAATCCCAGAAAGAACGGCAAATTATTCAGCACGGGCACATAGTTATTTTTTATCGCTTCTGGAAAACCAAAAAACGGTGCAGTGGCGATACAAATTGTTGCAAAAATTGCTAACCACAAAGCAGTTTTATAAAAATTTTTCCAATGTTGCGAAGCTGAAGCCATCAAAAACATTGCACAAAAAGATAAAAACCACAGCACCACCGAAAGCACTACATGCACAACTAAAGCAGTGGCAAAAACATGTTCAATTGGAAATAAAGATGCAAAAAAAGAGCCGCGCAAAAACACAGGTGGCAAAGAAAACAAGCCAGCTATACCAAGATTTGTCAGCGCCAAGAATAGCCAGCCGCGCTGTATTCTTCGGAGTGATTCTGTTGGTGCTAGAAGCATATTAGCAGAGCTCATTTTTTTCTCTTAAATCTAGAAGAATGAAATTTTATTCGGATTCTTAAGATCCATAGCAATTCTATTTTCTCTGTCATTGAAAATGATGATGCAATAAGTACAGCACTTGTTTATATCTGCGCCGTAAAACTAAATTTCATGTTATACAGAATTTGTAACTGGTAGAAATTTGGATAAAAATCAATGAGCCTTAAAACCATTAATTCATCAGAAAAATCTTTTCGTGATTTAGCTATCGCGCGTTGGCTCGAGCTATGTTTGCTTGGAGTTCTACTAATGGTTTGTATCGGCGGACTGACGCGCCTTACCGAGTCTGGGCTTTCAATCACAGAGTGGCGGCCGATTTCAGGCGTTTTTCCTCCCCATGATGCGCAATCTTGGAATGAAGCTTTCTTGCTTTATCAGGCTAGCCCTGAATATCAGCAGCGTACTCTTGGTATGAGTTTGCAGGAATTTAAACGCATTTATTGGATGGAATTTCTGCATCGTCTTTTTGGGCGCAGCGTTGGCTTTTTGTTTATTGTGCCGCTGATGTGGTTTACTGCGGCTAGAAAAATAAATCTGCGCACATCGATTGGATTGCTAGGAATATTCGCACTTGGCGGCGCTCAAGGTTTAGTTGGTTGGTTTATGGTAAGAAGTGGGCTGCAGCTCTCGCCAATGGTTAGCCCTTATTGGCTGACTGCGCATTTGCTCACAGCCATGATAATTTTTGCTCTAATTAACCTGCAGGCGTTGCGCTTTCGCTATGGTTTGCTTCTCCACTCACCAAGAAAAAGCGAGCAGCTCCGTCCTTTTCGGCGCTTGGTTTCAATTGGCATTGTGCTTTTATTTCTGCAAGTTGGATTCGGCGGCATGATGGCTGGTTGGGATGCTGGCCTTCTTTTCAATAGTTTTCCGTTGATGGAAGGGAAGTTGATTCCAGATGGCATTTTTATTCTCGACCCCTGGTATAAAAATTTTGGTGAAAATACTACTATGATTCACTTCATCCACCGTGCATTTGCTGTGATTTTAGTAGGGTTTTGGTTCTGTGTTTTATGGTCGATTTGGAAGAAGTCAGAAAAGAAAAATCTCAGGTTTTTAGCGCTTTATATGGCGATAGCATTGGTTTTCCAATTTGCTTTAGGCGGCTTGGTGGTTATTTCCTACGTGCAAATTTCACTCGCATCATTGCATCAATTATTGGCGTTTTTATTGCTTTGGTTGGGGTTGCGCTTGTGGTTTGCTTTGCGTGTCGATATGGTGCGCCCGCTTTTTATGAGCAAAACAGCTGAGTAAAATTTCTTCCATGTAAATTGTTACTTCGCTTTGTTAAGGACAAAATTTGGGTCACACCGATGGTGAATTATCAGCAGCATTTTGAGCAAGCTATCTCGCGCTTGAAAGACGAGGGACGTTATCGTGTTTTTACCGATTTAGCCAGGCATGCAGGGCAATTTCCGCTAGCGACCAGTGAAGTCACAAAAGGTGAAATTACGATTTGGTGCAGCAATGATTATCTTGGCATGGGGCAGCATCCAGCCGTAATTAATGCCATGGCAAAAGCCGCGCAGGAAATGGGCGCTGGTGCGGGTGGAACGCGTAATATTTCTGGCACGCACCACCATGTAGTGGCGCTAGAGAAAGAGCTGGCGGATCTGCATAATAAACAAGCGGCTTTGGCTTTTGTCTGCGGCTATGTTGCGAATGAAGCAACGCTTAGCACTTTGGCTACCATTCTTCCTAATGCCGTTACTTTTTCTGATTCTCTCAATCATGCTTCAATGATTCAGGGCATTCGCGCAGGAAAAGGCGAGCGTAGAATTTTCCGTCATAATGATGTTGCGCATCTGGAAGAATTATTGCGTGAGACCGATCCTGAGCGTCCTAAAATCATTGCTTTTGAATCGGTTTATTCGATGGATGGTGATGTTGGTCCGATTGAAAAAATCTGCGATTTAGCCGAGCGCTACAATGCGATAACCTATCTTGATGAAGTTCATGCAGTTGGCCTCTACGGCTCTCGTGGCGGTGGTTTCGCGGAGAAGCTTGAGTTGATGTCGCGCTTAACCGTTATTCAAGGAACGCTAGCAAAAGCTTACGGCGTTATGGGTGGATATATCGCTGCTGATGCCACATTGATTGATGTTATCCGCAGCTACGCTCCAGGTTTTATTTTTACTACGGCTCTTCCGCCATCATTGGCAGCAGCCGCAACGGAAAGCGTACGCTATTTAAAAAAATCCTCTGCCGAGCGGGAATTACAGCAGCAGCGTGCCAATCTTTTGAAGCAAAAATTACGTGTGGAGAAAATTCCTTTTTTAGAAAATGAAACGCATATTATCCCAGTGATGATTGGCGATCCGGTTCTCTGTCAGCGCGCTTCGGAATTGCTACTGCAGGAGCATAAAATTTATGTTCAGTATATAAATTATCCAACAGTGCCGCGCGGCACAGAACGCCTGCGTTTGACGCCTTCTCCCGTGCATACAGAAGAAATGATTGAAAAACTAGTTTTTGCACTGAAAGAGGTTTTTTCGCGTTTGAATATTTTACCTATGGCGCCTGCAAATATTGAGTAGAATCTTGTTTTGAATTTAATTTGAAGAGTTTTCATGAGCACCCAAGATTCTTCTAAAAATCATCTGTGCCGCATGCTGCAGCGTTTCATCGCGATGGAAGCATCGGCTGGTTTGTTTATGATGTTAGGTGCAGTTTTTGCGCTGCTCTGCGCGAATAGTAATTTTTCTGCTCAATATTTTTCACTGATTTCTACATCGATTACGCTCGGATTCGGAGAAAATATTGGCGTCTTATCTTTGAAAACAGCGGTTGTTGACGTTCTCATGATTTTGTTTTTCTTCCTGGTTGGTATGGAACTAAAACGCGAAATGTATCAAGGAGCGCTGGCTGAGAAAGGGCAGAAAATTTTGCCATTAATTGCGGCTTTTGGCGGAATAGTTTTTCCAGCTCTGATCTATTTTTTGATTAATCATAATTATCCTGAAAGCCACTCTGGTTGGGCCATTCCAGCTGCAACTGATATTGCTTTTGCTCTTTGCGTTTTAACGCTTCTTGGCAAAAAAGTTCCAGCGTCGGCGAAGGCTTTTTTGCTCGCCATTGCAATTTACGATGATCTCGCTGCAATTATTATCATTGCTCTTTTCTACGGCAGTAAGCCTGAATTTGCGCCATTGATATATTCTGCTTTTATTGTGCTGATCTTGTTTTACTTGAATATCAAGCGTGTAAGAAAAATTACGCCTTATGTATTTTTGGGAATTTTATTGAGTATTTTCCTTCATAAAGCTGGCATTCACACGACTATAGCAGGCGTAATAGTTGGCGTTTTAATTCCGCTGCAAGATCGGGAAGGGCAGCATTCGCCGCTCAATCATGCAATTCACGCTCTGCATCCATGGGTGGCTTTTGCGATTTTGCCTTTATTTGCCTTTGTTTCAGCGGGCGTTTCTTTGCAGGGATTTTCTTTCAAATATTTATCGGAGCCTCTGACTTTAGGAATAATTTTGGGGTTATTTCTGGGTAAACAAAT
>JBIKYU010000003.1:0-56559 GCA_044355085.1 Rickettsiales bacterium
CACTGTTGGATCAGGTTACTTAGCTACCTCATCAACCTTCGCGGCAGTAAGCCAAGAAAACGTTGGTGATACACGCGGCAGTACTATTCTTGCTTTTACTGGAACTGCCGGCGGAGGCAACAACGCAAATATTCGTGTTGGCGATGGCGCTAATTCTACTGATATAACCTTCACCTGGGGTGATGCTGGCACCACTGCACAGAACTCTGCTGCTGCTGCCGCTGCTTTCGTGACCGCCGCTGCTAATAATATTTCTGCTGTTGCACGCCAATTCACCTATGTTAATTTGGGTAACGGCACAGTTTCTATAACCGCAACCAATGCTGGCACGCTTGGCTCTAACGCATTAAGCACAATCAACGACACAACTTTCACCATGACTAATGATGGTGGTGATGGTTTAGCAGGTGGTACTGGTTTGCTTTTAGATAACGTTTTCCTTGGTGGCGATAATATCGTCACTGATTCAGGAGGAGGAGGATTAGGAGCAGGAGGAGCTGAAAGCATAAACAGTTCTAACGCTGCTTATCGCACTCTTGGCGCTAACCGCACCGATACTGATGCAACTTGGGATGCCGCTTTGCAAGGTAAATTCAGCAATTTTGAAGCAAGCTATGTTCAAGGTGCTGGTGGTGATTCAAACGGTGTTATTTTCACTGTTACTGTGAATGATAAACAATATGTTTCACAAAAAGTATCTTTGACAGGATATTCTGGCATCAATAACCGCGGTAATACTATCGCTGCCAACCAGCAAATTAGCTTCTCACGCTCTGATGGTCGCCAAAATTCAAGCGGAACTTACACTGACAACGCTTTCACTTTAAAATGGGGAGAATCTACAACAATCAGCGGAACTACAGTAACTGAAGCCAATCTTTCACTTGATGCAATTGCAACCAGCCTAGGTTCTCAGCTAGCCAACAACACAATCGTTCAAGATCGTAACGTTGGTATGGCAGTTGTTTCCGCTGCTGATGATCGGATTAAATCAGCAATTGGTACGGTGTTTAACGGTATCCAAGGTTATGATGCAGCCAGCAACGCACAAGGTGATATAACACTTGTAAGCGATGGTTACACATCAGATGGATCTCATGGTCGTATCGGTGCTTTCACTTTCGATAAAGACACTGGTATCATGAGCACCAGCATTGATGGCACGGTTTACACTGCTGATTTAAGTACAACCAGCGATCCTGAAGCAACAACTGGTCAAGGTTATTTATCTGGTGGTGTTGGTAGCACTGCTTACAACACAAGTACGAAAGTTTTCACTTTCACTAATGGAACCATCGTGCTCCGTACTGCTTCAACTGCTGACCATAAAGCTCTGCATATCAATCTTAGCAACACCACTACATCTTCTTTGACATTATCTACTGATGACTCAGTGAAATCTTTCACCGACGCATTGAATAATATCTTCGATGTATCAGCGAGCGATTCTCTATCATTCCAGGTAGGTGTGGCAGCAAATGACGAAATCAGTGTTGCTCTAGCTGGTGCACGCACTGATGATTTGTATCTTGATTCAACAGGAAACATTCTAACCTTGGATATCAGCACGCAGCCTGGTGCTATTGCAGCATCAAACGCGCTTGATACCGCGATTAACTTGAGCGTTTCTCTAATCTCAGATGCAAACGCAACGTTAAGCCGATTGGATTCAGCACGTTCTAACAACGAAATCGGTATTCAAAATAGTGAATCAGCACGTAGCGCATTGCTCGATACTGACTACTCTTCTGAATCAACAGTTTTCGCAGAATCAACTGTAATGCAACAAGCTGGTCTTTCTATGCTTGCACAAAGTAATTCTCGAGTGAATCAAGTACTTTCGCTCTTAAGACAGTAATCATGACGTTTTGATCCAGGGGTCTAAGCGCCCCTGGATTTTTTTATCTTAAAGAGGACGAGATGGTTGCAATTAACCTCGGTTCTTTCAACACACAAAACGGTCGCTTAACTGCTGGTTCCGTTACTTCTGGCTTAGATTCAAAAGCTGTTATCGATGCAGTTTTAAAAAGCAAAGAAACAGAAATAAAAACCAAGAAAGATAACATAACTGCAAATGATAAAGTCATCTCAACTCTTGGAACTCTGAAAAATCTTCTCTCCACTTTCCGCACCGCAAGCAATGCGCTACGCTCTCCCCCTGGATCAGCAAATTCCAGCAGCGACGCTTTTTCTTTTCGCAACGCTACTGTTTCATCCAACACTGCAATTTCTGGATCGACTTATTTAAGCGTCAGCACTGATTCATCAGCGTTGGTTGGCAATTACTCAATCAGCAATGTAGTAACCGCAAAAGCGCACACAATTCGTAAAGATGGCTTCACCGACCGCACCTCAAGCGTTGTTGGCGCTGCTCTAACTTTTGCAGCTGGAAATTTTACTCTGAATGGCACTAGCATTACCTTGGCTACAGGAGATTCTCTCAGCGATATAAAATTCAAAATCAACGCTGTTACCGATACAACTGGCGTTGAGGCAGACATAGTACAAGTTTCCTCATCAAGCTTTAGCCTTATTTTACGCTCATCCGAAACTGGTGTGACCAACGATATCGACGAATATAATGAAGCACTAAATCAAATTCAGTTTGGTGCTGATATTGAAAGCTTCTCTGAAATTTCTGCTGGCACTGATGCTTCATTTCAAATTAACGGACAAACCGTAACTCGCTCATCAAATGTTATTGATGACGTTATTGATAACCTAACTTTTACTCTACTGAAAAACACCCCAACACCAGATGACGGAACAATAGTAACTGCCTCAGTTACAGCCGACACAACCACAGTTAAAAATTCAGTTATAACTTTTATAAATGCCTATAACGATTTGAAACTTTTTATCGCCAAACAACAAGAGCGCGATAATGACGGCGTTCTCAAAGACACTGCCATACTCGGCAATGAAAATTCTCTCGATACAATTGTCAATGATATATCACAGCACCTCAATCACTCAGTAACTGGCCTTGCAAGCGGCGCTCTCAATACCCTGGCAGAAATAGGCATAACCTTTACTGATTACGCTGGTGATTCAGAAAATCCAGCAACTGCAAATATTCTTACCATTGATGACAATAAATTCGATACGCAACTAAGCAGCAGTCTTGATGTTTTGCGTCGTGTTTTCGGTTTTGATTTTATCGCTAATTCTTCAGAAATTGGCGTCTATGAACGCACAAATGCAGCCACCGAAACCAGCTTCAAACTTGATATTGACCTAACTCGCGCCAGCGGAAATCAAATTCGCGTTTTAAACTCAGCCACTAGCGCGTTTCTCTACAATATGGATTATGCAGATGGCTTGTTAAGCGGAAAAACTGGAACTGACCTAGAAGGCTTAACCATAATTTACACAGGTGATGACACTGCAAATATCACTGTTACAGCCACACAAGGAATTGCTGATCGTTTGTATAACGTGCTCGATACTTATCTAACCGACATTACAGGACTCGTTGATTTAACGATTGATAAATATGCTGATCTCAACACCAGAGCCGAGGATGAAATCGAGCGGCTTGATGAATTTATGACTTCCGAACGAGAATATTTAATTGGTCGCTTTTCTCAACTTGAAGCAACTGTCGCCAAATTTAATTCCGTTCTCGATTATTTCACTGCTTTGCAAAGCGCACAGCAAGCCAACAATTAGATTTTATGAGGAGAATAAAACCAATGCGCCAAAATAATAACGGCTACCAAGCTTATCAACGCAGCGAAGAAACCCTCTCAGGCGTTCCCGCAATTCTTGCCGTTTATGATGCAATTAGCAGTCATATTTATCGCGCTATCGATGCGATTGAAAAAGGAGATTTCGAAGCGCGCTATAACTCGATTACACGCGCTTGTGAAGGCTTACTTGCCATGCGCGGCACTCTGGATTTTGATAGCGCAAAAACCGCTGCCGAAGCGCTTGATCGTTTTTATGAAACAATGGATGCACGATTAATGCAGGTTCATTTCTCCAATGAAATTTCCATTTGCCAAGAAGTCATTAACAATATCAGTCGCGTTCGCCGCGCTTGGGAAAGCATCGAGCAATATCAAACGAATGAAATCTCTGCTGAAAAAAACAGCTCAATCTACAATCAATCCTCTGAAACAATGCTCGTTACTGCATAAGCGCACTTGAGGAACATTGACTGCTCGCAAAAAAATCTTATTTAAGAGGCGCTAAAAAAAAATTCTTAGAAACAGCAAATAAAAAACAATCGCATTGGCAAAAATTATGGTTTCCCTCGCTCATCCCAAGCGCCACCTGACAGCCGCCGTAAAAATTGGCTCCGTTTGGATGGGCGGAGATCATCCAGTTGTTGTTCAGTCAATGACCAACACTGACACCGCAGATGTTGAATCTACAACCAAGCAAATCATTGAACTTGCTGAAGCTGGATCGGAAATTGTCCGCATCACTGTCAATAACGAAGCCTCAGCCAAAGCCGTTCCCTATATAATTGACAAACTGCACGCAAAAAATTTCTCCACACCAATCGTCGGAGACTTCCATTATAACGGCCATCGGCTGCTAAAAGATTTCCCCGATTGCGCGAAAGCCCTTGCTAAATATCGTATAAATCCTGGCAATGTCGGGTTTGGCGAAAAGCATGATCTGCAATTTCGCCTGATGATAGAAGCAGCAATCGAGCATAACAAACCAGTTAGAATAGGCGTTAACTGGGGCAGCCTTGACAATTCTCTCGCCACCGCCTTGATGGATAAAAACGCCGCACTAAAAGATCCTTTGCCAGCCAATGATATTTTGCGTGAAGCGCTGATCATCTCAGCTCTTACCAGTGCAGAAAAAGCCATGGAATATGGCCTGATGAAAGATAAAATCGTTCTCTCCTGCAAAGTAAGTCGCGTACAGGATTTAATCGCTGTTTATCGCGAACTAGCTCAGCGCTGCGATTTTGCTCTGCATCTTGGTTTGACTGAAGCGGGAATGGGATCAAAAGGCATTGTCGCCTCAACTGCGGCTCTTTCTGTGCTTCTACAAGAAGGAATTGGCGATACAATTCGCGTGTCTCTAACACCAAAGCCAGATGAATCTAGAACGACAGAAGTCATAGTCTCGCAGCAAATTCTGCAAACCATGGGCCTGCGTGCATTTTCACCTCTAGTTTCCGCCTGCCCTGGCTGCGGCCGCACAACCAGCACATATTTTCAAGATCTTGCAGATAAAATTCAAACTTTCATTCAAACACAAATGCCAATCTGGAAGCAAAAATATCCTGGCGTTGAAAATCTCAATATCGCCGTAATGGGCTGCATTGTTAATGGACCTGGCGAAAGTAAACATGCAGATATTGGCATCAGCCTTCCAGGCACTGGCGAGCAACCTGTTGCTCCAGTTTTCATTGATGGGGAAAAAACCCATACTCTGCGCGGCGATCATATTGCCGAGGAATTCCAAGCGCTGCTTTGTAGCTATATTGACAAACGTTTTGCCAAAAAATCTGCCTGATTTTTCTAAATTCCCTAAAAATTCTCATAAAAAAACTGTTTCATCCATATGCAGCTGCTCTGCCTACAGGCCTGAAACACAGGCAAATCCAGCCTTTAGTAGGTATTACATCGCATTTACCCTATATGCTCCAAAAAATATTCTCATTAAATATTGTTTAAACAAATCAAGATATTATCTGAAACATGAACGCGAGATAAGCGGGGGTGATGGTCCTCCGCTTTACTTTTTTTTAGCACAGCAGATTCCAAGAAATTTAAAATATTTTCTAATGCCATTTCAGATCTTTAAAAAACAGAGCAAGTTCTTTTTCATCTGTGTATCAATGAAAAATCATCAACATCATAAAAAGAATTATCTAGCTAATAAAAAAGATCAAGAACATCTATTAACCTGTTTTCTAAAAACAGGAATTTAGATATTTGATTCCAGCAGCAATATTGCATCAGCGTTTTTTCCGAAGATAACGCATTGCTTGACCAAAAAAGCACAAGCAGCTACGAAGAACCTCCCGTCAGAAAAAATCGGTACGCTATGCAAAACAAGAAACTAAAAATCGCCATCCAAATGGATGACATAACAAGCATCAAACCAAAAACCGATTCCAGCCTTTTGCTCGGACTTGGCGCCCAAAAACGTGGACACCAGATTTTCATCTATCAGCCGCAAGAAGCTTTCCTTCTAAACAACGAATTATTTGCCACGCTGCATGAAACAACACTTTTCGACGACCAAACTAAATGGCATGAAGAAAATCTCAAAAATGAAAAAGCAAGAATCGTGCCATTATCAGAAATGGATGTGATTTTAATTCGACAAGACCCTCCTTTTGATCTTTCCTACATCACTTACACTTATTGGCTTGAACAATTGCCAAGAACTTTAGTTCTGAATCCACCAAGGGCCTTGCGCGATTGCCCAGAGAAATTATTCGTCACCCACTTCCCCGAATACACACCACCAACTTTAATCAGCAGCGATCCACAAATAATCGCCGATTTCCATCGCAACCATGAAGATATCGTCCTAAAGCCTCTATACAGCTTTGGCGGACAAGATGTTTTTCACATTGATAAAAACAGCGACAATCTCGACGCCATCATTTCTGCCCTTCTCCGCTTACATAACAGCCCGATAATTGCCCAAGCTTTCCTAAAAGCGGTAATTGAAAAAGGCGACACTCGCGTGATCATGATTGACGGAGAAATTGCGGGAATTTTGAAACGCATTCCTAAGGAAAACAGCATTCGCGCCAATCTTGCCGCAGGTGGACGCGGCGAAAAAGGTAGCCTCACCGAGCGCGAGCATGAATGCTGTATAACTGTTGGAAGAGAGCTAAAAAAACGCGGAATAATTCTCGCAGGAATCGACTTAATCGACGACCATCTGATCGAGATCAATATCACCTCACCCACAGGACTGCGCGCAATTAACGCTCTAACTGGTGCAAATTTAGAGCAGCAATTCTGGGACGTAGCCGAAAATATCTTTCAGCAAAAAAATAAAAAACATGCAATGGAATGATCAGGGAATTGTTCTTTCTATCCGCCCTTTTGGCGAAGGAAAAGCAATCGTAACTTTACTCACCGAAAATCACGGCAAAGCCAGCGGCCTCTGTCGCGGAACAAGCAAACCAAGCACTAGAGGGCTTTTGCAAACTGGCAACCTACTTTGCGCCGACTGGCGCGGACGCTTAGCCGAACATCTTGGCGCATTCACACTAGAACTACGAAAACCATATGCAGCACAAATTTTTCATCTTCCAACCGCACTGGAATTACTTTGCAGCGCGTGCGAATTATGCCAAAACTCTTTGGCCGAACACGACCCGCACCCGCTGCTGTTTAAGCAATTATGTGCTTTGCTAGAAGCGCTAAACAGCAAGAAAAATCCGCTTTTTTCCTATCTCAATTTTGAATTACAATTGCTTGAAGCTGCAGGATTTGCTCTTGATTTATCGCACTGCGCCGCAACCGGACAAACCGAATCGCTATTTTATATTTCACCAAAAACTGGCCGCGCTGTAAGCAAAGAAGCTGGAAAACCTTATCACGACAGGCTTTTCCGATTGCCAGAAATTCTCCGCGCAGGAAACCACAATAGCAGCATAGAAGATTGCAAATTAGCACTCGAAATTACTGGTTTTTTTCTGCAAAACCATATTCTCTCCACCCAACAAAAGCAGCTCCCTAACTCGCGCTCCCGCGCATTATCATTTTTCTTCGAAGAAAATCTTAAAGCGGCCTTGGCTCACTAAAACAAGATTTGTAAGGGTTACCCAACTATTCGTTATCATGAAAAATCCGAAGCAAAAGGCTGGATTAAAAACACAGCCTCAAGCTTCAAATTATAAATAAGTGTAAATAGTTGATTATAAGAGATTGCAACACGAGGAGCTGTTAGCCTTTTGTTCAGCAATTATTCGTGCGTGCGGACCAACTGGCTGTTGACCTGGGACGGGAGCTGCGGCTTGCGCATTTGGATTAGCAATGCTTTCCGCAAATCTTGTTGAAACTTGCACCGCTTTCTCTTCATTGCTTCCTTCAAGGCCTGGCAAATCCCGCTCCTCGTTGCGGCCTCCTGCACCAGCTACTTGACTTGTACTGCGAGTAGATTCTGGGCGGCTCTTTGCTAATTCATTAGCCAGACTCCTTCTTATTACACCCATTCTTGCGGCGGCTGCGGCGGCGGCTTCGGGGGCGGCGGCGGCGGCCGCACTTGCAGAAGGCGTATATACCCTGGGCCTTTGCAACTTTATCTTAAGAGGAATTAGCTCATCTTTCATTGCCTCCAATCTTATCCTTAGCGGAGTGCCAATCTTTGCATCGGGCGCGATTATTTCAACTGCAGTCCCAGAATGCTGAACTATTGCATGACTTCTTTCAAGCATTCTAAAAGTATCTTCGTTTTTTTCCCGGAAAGCTCTAAGCACCTCGATGCTCGCAAACGTAATTGAAATTCTTGGTCTTCCACCTTCTGCTGGGGCAAATGATATTGCATTCGGATTCCCCCGCTGAAAATTAAATGCAGGAGCTGTTGCCTCAGCAATTAAACTGGCCGCTTCATTAGGAGCTAATCCCATTGTCACTCCTTCTAGCTCCAATATCGGACGAACTAAATCTGAATGCAGATTAGGGCTCTTTCTCCAAAGCAAACGAACCGCCGCATTTATGTGTAAAGCCCTATTGAATCGCAATTGTTCTGCTATTCTACCTGGCAGCTCACCATTAATTCCTACATGATGAAGATGGCGAAACTCCCTCACAAGCGATAATAATTCATCTATAGGAAGATCAGTATGCGAAAGATCAAGGCTGGTAATTTGTGGGTTCTGTCGCAATAATCCCCGCAAATCTTCTATTGCGGACGGTCTTTCCATGTCGTTGTGTGACAGATCAAGGCTGGTAACATTAGTATTACGCAAAGCATCGCGCAAAGCTGCTATTTTTTTTGGGCTGGTGATATTATTGCCTGACAGATTAAGGCTGGTAACATTAGTATCACGCAAAGCATCGCGCAAAGCTAATATTGCGTCTAGGCTGTTAATACCATCGCGTGACAGATTAAGGCTGGTAATTTGTCGGTTCTGTCGCAATAATCCGCCCAACGCTGCTATTATTGCTGGCCTGGTGATATTATTGCCTGAAAGATTAAGGCTGGTAACATTAGTATTAGACAAATCCAAACCTTTTATTTCGTCTTCGCCAATATTATTTCTTAAAAAACGACTGCTTGACAGATCAAGGCTGGTAATTTGTCGGTTCTGTCGCAATAATCTGATCAAATCTAATATTGCTGGTCTGGTGATATTATTGCCTGACAGATTAAGGCTGGTAAGTCGATGACCACTCAAAGCAAGGACAACATCTTGCATTTTTTCTTTTCTAATATTATTGAATGACAGATCAAGGCTTATAATTTGTGGGTTCTGTCGCAATAATCCGACCAACGCTGCTAATGCTTCTGGGGTGTTGATCTCATTTTCTGACAGATTAAGGCTGGTAATTTGTGGGTTCTGTCGCAACAATTCACGCAAAGCTGCTAATGCTTCTGGGGTGTTGATCTTATTGGCTGGCAGATTAAGGCTGGTAATTTGTCGGTTCTGTCGCAACAATTCACGCAAAGCTGCTAATGCTTCTGGGGTGTTGATCTCATTGGCTGACAGATTAAGGCTGGTAATTTGTCGGTTCTTTTGCAATAATGTGGCCAAAGCCGATATTGCTGCTGGATTTTTGATGCGGTTATATTCTAGATTAAGGCTGGTAATTTCTGTGTTACCTTGAAGTTCTGCGATCAACTCTTGAATTCGTTCAGGTGTATTGTAATTGTGACCCGCTTTACTTAGTTCTCTCATACTAAACCTTCCTTTTCTTGTTAACTTATTAACTTCTGGGCGGCTTTTAATAAGCTAAGATCTGGCTGTCAATAATTTTGCCTAGCAGGGCTATAAAAACTTTTTAATTTTCACATAATTGTCATATATGAGCGCCAATCGGCATTAAAAATGACTGGCCAAACAACAAAGTTTTCGCCTGGCTGGTTGCAATTTCCAATATTTTCTGGTTGCGCTGGCGGATATATGCGCCAAGAATTCGTCTGATTGGATTATCCAAACGCCCATTTTTGCATTTTTCAGTTGCAGTTGCGGACGCAATCTGAGGTGCGGATTATTTTATTTCTGCAAAAAATTTTCTAGAAAATGCGCTTGGCGCGTAAAGTTGCTCAAGCGACTATTTGTTATCAGGAAAAATCCGAAGCAAAAGGCTGGATTAAAAACACAGCCTCAAGCTTCAAATTATAAATAAGCGCAAATAGTTGATTAACGGTTATTAGCTGCGGCGGCTGGCGCATTTTCAATAGCACTTCTTGCTGCAACAATGCTTTGTGTGTGCGGGCCAACAACTACTGGTGAAACTTGCCCCGCGGCGGCGGCGGCTGGCGGATTTATGTTTGAAGCCCTATTGAGTCCCAATTCTTCCGCTATAACTGGCAGCTCCATCACTGGGACGGAGGCGGCTGCTGCAGCTTGCGCATTTCTACTAGCAATAATGCTTCCTGCAAATCCTGTTGAATCTTGCCCCGCTGCGGCGGCGGCTGGCGGATTTATGTTTGAAGCCCTGTTGAGTCCCAATTCTTCCGCTATAACTGGCAGCTCACCATCAATTCCTACATGATGAAGATAGCGAAACTCACTCACAAGCGATAATAATTGACCTCTAGGAAGACCAGTATGCGAAAGATCAAGGCTGGTAACATTAGTGCCCTGCAAAGCCGCACCCAAAGCCGCTATTGCGTCTGTGCTGTTTATATTATTGTTCATCAGATTAAGGCTGGTATTTTGTTGGTTACGTTGAAGTTCTTCGCGCAACGCTAGAATTTCTTCGGCGCTAATATTTTGCCCCGATCTATTTAGTTCTCTCATATTAAACCTTCCTTTTCTTATTAACTTCTGGGCGGCTTCTAGTAAGTTAAGATCTGGCTGTCAATAATTTTGCCTAGCAGGGCTACAAGTGCTTTTTAATTTTCACGCAATTGTCATATATGAGCGCCAATCGGCATTAAAAACGAACTGGCCAAACAACAAAGTTTTCGCCTGGCTGGTGTTGATTTCTAATGTTATGGAAAAAAATTTTGGCGACACGCTATTAGAATAACACTTGCCTGCTCCTAAACCGCAGCGTAGTTAGTCTTGCGCGTTTTCATTTTTTCAAAGATAAAATGAAACTCCCCTGTAAAAACAAAACTCCAATTATCAGAAAATATTTCAGAACGCATAAATTATGCCTCCACAAAAAATCAAAGATTCAACCATAATCACGCCAGTTCCTTTGCATGACGCGCTGGGCGAACGTTATCTAGCATATGCTCTATCAACCATTACTTCGCGCTCTCTGCCTGATGTTCGCGATGGTTTGAAGCCAGTTCATCGCCGCTTACTCTACGCAATGCTGCAGTTAAAACTTGATCCCTCTTCTGGCTTTAAAAAATGTGCCCGCGTTGTTGGTGATGTTATCGGTAAATATCACCCGCATGGTGATACAGCTGTTTACGACACTCTCGTGCGCTTAGCGCAAGAATTTGCTGTGCGCTATCCGCTGGTTGAAGGCCAGGGAAATTTCGGTTCAATCGATGGCGATAACGCCGCCGCCATGCGTTACACAGAAGCCCGATTAACCGATGTAGCCATTGCGCTGCTTGAAGATATTGATTCCGACACTGTCGATTTTCGCCAAAATTATGATGGCTCCGAGGAAGAACCAACGCTCCTTCCCGCGCGCTTCCCTAATTTACTCGCCAATGGCTCGGAAGGAATTGCTGTTGGAATGGCCACCTCAATTCCGCCGCATAATCTTGATGAAATCTGTGATGCTTTACTTTTTTTGATCAAAAAACCGCAAGCAAGCGTTGCTGAGTTGCTGCCACTAATTCCTGGTCCTGATTTTCCTACTGGTGGAATTTTGGTGGAAGCACCCGATTCAATTCTCAAATCATATGAAACAGGACGCGGCAGTTTTCGCCTGCGCGCACGCTGGGAGAAAGAGCCGCTAAGCCACGGTCTTTATCAGGTTATCGTCACTGAAATGCCTTATCACGTTTCGAAAGGACGTTTGATTGAAAAAATCGCCGAACTTTTCCGCGACAAAAAACTAATGCTACTTGGAAATATTCGTGATGAATCAACCGATCAAATCCGCCTCGTTCTTGAGCCAAAAAATCGGCAAGTAACGCCTGAATTACTAATGGAATCTCTATTCAAACTTACTGAGTTAGAAGTCCGCATACCGCTAAATCTCAATGTTTTAACTGCCAATCACACTCCGCATGTTCTGAATTTGAAGCAAGTTCTAGAAGCTTTTCTTGCTCATCGCCATGAAGTGCTGATTCGCCATTCAAAAAATCGTCTTGGTCAAATCGAACGCCGCTTAGAGATTCTCGCAGGATTTTTAATCGCCTATCTAAATCTCGATGAAGTAATCCGCATCATTCGTGAAGAAGACGATCCAAAAGCAAAAATGATGCGTAAATGGAATCTTTCTGACACGCAAGTAGAAGCAATTTTAAATATGCGTTTGCGCGCACTGCGTAAGCTTGAGGAAATCGAAATTCGCACGGAGCACGATAAACTCTCCGCTGAAAAAGCAGAGCTTGAGGATCTTCTAACTGACGAGAAAAAACAGAAAGATGCTCTTGCCAAAGAAATTAAAGCAACAAAAAAACAATTCGGAAAACAAACCAAACTCGGTGCTCGCCGCACCGAATTATCATCAGCGCCAGATGTTCCTGATCTTCCTGCTGATGCCTTTATCGAAAAAGAGCCAATAACCGTTTTATGTTCACGCATGGGCTGGATACGCGCAATAAAAGGTCATGTGGAAGACCTAAGCAATCTAAAATACAAAGAAGGCGACGAAGGCCGTTTTGCTCTCCACGCGCATACAACCGACCGCTTGCTTACTTTTACCAGCGACGGTAAATGTTTCACTCTCTCCTGCGATAAACTGCCAGCAGGAAAAGGTTTTGGCGAACCACTTGGTTTACTATTTGATCTTGCAACAGACAGTGAATTAATCGCGCTTGAATTTTATCAGCCTGAATTACAATTGCTGCTTGCTTCGAATAATGGACGCGGCTTTCAGATTGCCGCTGAAGATGCGCTCGCGCAAACACGCAGCGGAAAACTGCTCTTTAATCTCGCAGAAAACTCTAAGCTTTCTCACGTTCTACCCGTAAATAAATCTCTCGTTGCGGTGATTGGTGAAAATCGCAAATTATTGATCTTCCCTGCTGCAGAAATTCCGACGCTAAAACGCGGTGGCGGCGTTTGGTTACAACGTTACCAACAAGGCAGATTGTCTGATATTCAGCTCTTGGAAAAAGAGGAAGGAATAAGATGGAATTCTGGCAGCCGCATTTTGGTTGAAACTGATTTGCTGCCATATATGGGAAACCGCGCTGGCTCTGGAAAGCTTGCACCGCGCGGATTTCCGCGCGACAACCGTTTCGGCGAAGTTCCAGCTTAAAAATTTCTTTTTTATCTTTGTTTGATTTGCTCTTGCTGCTGTTGCTGATTGTAAATCAGCGCCTGGTGCTGCTGCTCTTCTTCCTCTTTCATTTTTTTGCTGCGCATACGTTTTCTCGTTTGCTCAAGCACCACTTCTAATTTTCCCTGACCAGACGCCATGGTTTGTTCAGCCGCCATCGAAGCCATCTGCTCTTTAACCGCCATTTTGAGCGCCCGCAAAGTTTCAATCATACGCATATCACGCGCAACAACCGCTTGCTGTATCTCTTGTAAATTTTCCTCATGCTCGCCAAGTAACTCCAAAGTAACACGCACATGATCAATAATTTTTTTGGATTTTTTCCCCAGCAAACCCTTAGGCATATTCTGAATTTCCTGCCTGGTTTGCTGCCCCCAATCTGCAAACATAGAAAGCTCTTCGCTATCACTCATCAGCGCAAAAATTTCATCACCAAGACGCAAAGATTCAGGTTTAGTTTTGCTTGGTAAAGCCGATTTATTCAGCGTATCGGTAACCGTTAATTCGCGCATAATATGCAATAGAGCCTCTTCTGGAAGAGAGGAAAAATCGCTCAAAAATTGGCAGATTTTCTCGCTCTTTTTATACCAAAGATGTGAATCAGAAAAGCGCTTATCTTCTTGCATTAACAGCAATAATTCTTGCATTTTTTTCACAACCGCTTGTGCATTTTTAAACATTTTCTTGCTAATGTTGCTGATTTTTTCCTCACCATTAGTAAAAACTGCGCCACCATCTAGAGCATCAGCTAAAAAATCGAAATATCGTTCCAGTTCTTTCTGATTAATCATTATCAGCCTCTTCCATGTTCATTCCCGCCACGCGATGCTGCTAGATCTTTAACATGTGATGGCATTTTTGCATCCACATTTGGTGAAAGATTACCAAGTTTTGCGCGCGAAACATCTTCTGCTTTTATAGATTCAGATTCAACTGCATTACCTTGCATATCAACAAAAGTCACTCCAGAAGCCATATTCAGGCCAGACTCCAAACGCCCAGCCACATCTTTTGCCACCTCCATTGCCTGTTTTGCTTGTGCTAATTGTTGTTTATAGGGAGCCAAAGCGGCTTCCGCAGCCATTTCTGCCGAACGCTTCATCTCACCCATCATTTGATTACCTGCGCGCATCAACTCCACACCAGCAACTTTTTTTAACGCCGATGATTGATGTTTATGTTTTTTTGCCGCTTCCACGAGATCATCGAAAGAACCAGACTGATTGCCAGGCGCATTTATTGAATGATGACGATAAGTTGATACCGCTTCCGCACGTTTGCGCGCTTTTTCTTGCGTTCGCTCGATAAAAATCGTTGCAGGAGATTTACGAAAAAAATGCGCCAACTCCAAATTAATCTGCTTAAATAGCCAACGTGTTTTTAAAAAACGACGCTTTTTCTTTTTGCCATCTAATTCCTGCTCTTCTTCAGCGCCAATGTCAGATTCAACCTCAGACTCAACAATATCAACATCTCGGCCACGCTCGGCCGAATAACCTGAAGACTGCGCAAAATCATCTTGCCCTGCGGCAAAATCTTGCTCTGTTTCCTGCTGTTTTTCCGTCTCTTGCTTCTCTGCCCGCTCTTTATCAAGATCGTGATAACGAACATCTTCCGATGTTTCGTCAAGATTAGAAAGCAACTCGAGTTTTTCTTTTTCAGACATAATCTTTTCCAAGTCATGACATATCATAGACATGAAATTCAGCTTGGCGCAGAAGTATTAATTTTCAGATAATACAAAATGAAATTTTTTGAAAGAAAAGCCGTTAAAACTGGCTTTTTTCCTGATAACGCAAAGCAAGGTCACCTATCTGACAACGTATTTCATGCAAAGTTTTATGATGCTCGCGCAGGCGCTCTTTCTCACGAGAAATAAGATCATATTCTTCGCGCAAACTAACTTTATCGTTGCGCAATTTTTCTTCTAAAATCCGCGCCTCAGTTAGACGTTGAGCCGATTGCAGCATGACTAACTTTGCTTTTTCTTGTCTAAAATTTTGCATACGCTCTTTCCAGGATTCATCCCGCAGAGAAAAATCTTTCTCCGTCTGAAAAAGCGTTGAACGAATCTGATTATGCTTTTGCTGTAAATCTAGAAATTCTCTGGGCAGGCCAACACCAATATATTGTTGTTTTGGCACAGAAAAAGCCAAAGACGGCGCACTAAGAACTAAGATTCCTAATAACAATCCCAAAGATAGATTTTTTCTTTTAAACACAGACATCGACAAAACCCCAATCTTTTTAAGAAGCTCAAAGCAAAAAAGCTTCAAGCGGTTTTACAAAACCATCCTCTCTAACAAAGACTGCATGCAATTATTGGCAGTTCAAATAATCAAGAAAATGGACTTGTTTGATTTTTAATCACACAATCAAAACACGTCCATATAACAGTAAGTTTACATTCTCATAATCAGTAGAAGAACCTGCACATACTAACGCAGAAAAGGCGGATTATTGAGAAGAAGAACATGACAGGACAAGAATTTTTATAGCTCAACAGCGTAAGAGATAGAGCTCGAACACTCCCCTTTGCTCATCAAAATATGCAAGCAGAATCATCAAAAAATTCACAATCACACTAAAAAATGCACCAATCAGACCGAGCATAAAATCGCCATTTTTTATAAACACTTGAGAGCCACACAACAGAACGCTATACAGCAGCGCATAATGCGAAATTACATCCACCATCTTACGCTTGAAAATATCCGCAATCACGAGCGCTTCGAGCTCTCCTGCGCGGAAAAAAATGTCGTCATCACCGGCAAAAATGGCAGCGGAAAAACTTCTATCCTCGAGGCCATCTCACTATTTTCACCTGGCAAAGGCCTGCGCCACAGCGCTTTTACAGAAATTCGCAAACATAATTCCACACCAAACGCGGCTGCAGTAACCGCATGGCTTAGACAAGAAAATCAGGAATATATAATCGGCACTGGCATGCCACCAGAGGCACAGAAAAGCAGCCGCCGCCAAATCCGCATCAACGGAGAGACACAGCGCAGTCAAACATCGCTGACTCACTATCTCAATGTTTTGTGGCTGACACCTGCAATGGATAGGCTCTGGCAGGAAGGCAGCAGCGGGAGACGAAAATTTCTCGATCGCTTAGTTTATGCTTTCGATCAAGAACACGCGCAAAGAGTAGCAAAATATGAATATTTTCTCCGCGAGCGACTAAAAATTCTGCGCACGCGTTTTGATAAAAATTGGCTGGACAGCGTTGAAATTCAATTATCTGAATTGGGAGTCGCCATTGAAATTGCGCGCTATGAAACCATAACCCGCCTACAACAAGATTTGCAAACACTCAGCGGCTCCTTCCCAAAACCACGCCTGGAGCTAATTTCATCGCTCAAAGATTTTTTTGATGGTAACGCGCGCTCTGCCGAATTATTTCTCGCCGAATCTTTTGCGCAGAATCGCACAATCGACCGCGATCGCGAAAGAACAAAAACTGGCCCACATCGCAGTGATTTCTCCGCCCATCATCAAGAAAAAAACATGCCCGCAATTTACTGCTCCACAGGAGAACAAAAAGCGCTGCTGCTCTCAATTCTGCTCGCATCTGCGCGCACACAATCTTCATGGCGACAACGCACACCAATCGTGCTTCTAGACGAAGTAATCGCGCATTTAGACCATTCGCGCCGCGAAGCACTAATTAGCGAAATTGAAAATTTACAGATGCAAGTCTGGATGACAGGAACAGAATCAGAAGCTTTCAAGAAGCTCTTAGACAAAGCTCTCCACGTGCAATTATAATTGCCTAAAATATATGTTTTGCCGCACGATGCAGAGCATGAAAATAAACGACAAAAATAATTTATATATCGACAAAAATATTTCGCTCCCAAGAAGGCATGCTGAAATATTGAATTGTGCGGTCAATGCTGTAATAGAGCGGGCGGATTTGGCTTGCTACGAATTCTTTTGTGCCTTGATCAACATTTTCAAAGTAAGAAATTTTCCCACCAACAAATGCTAATTCTGCAGGAATTTCTGGAAGATCTGCATTGTTTTTAGCAGAATTATCTTCATTTTTTTGCTCATCTTTCTCAGCAGAATCGGTGCGTTTTTTTTCTTTATGAAAATCCTTATCAAGTCGCATTTGCGTGGACACACCTGCAACACGACCAACAATATGCGTTTCAATAGTCATTATTTTCTCGTTGATTTTGTTATGTTGTTGCAGAAATTTTTTATAAAAACACTTGAATCTATAGCGGCTTATTATTAACAGAAAATGAACATAAAAATGTCAAAAATTAGAAACAGTGGAGCGTCTGAAACGCTCACAATTCAACGCATTTCCGCCTCTGGCGATGGTGAAGCCACATACGAAAACAAACCCATCCGCATTCCCTACACCGTTCCTGGCGATTTAATTGAAGCAAAAATTCATCCAAAAAAAGGAGCAGTTCGCTTCGCCACCTTGCAGAAAATAATTTCCGCCAGTGAAAACCGCCAAGAACCAATTTGCAAGCATTTCACTCTTTGCGGCGGCTGCAATTTGCAGCATCTGGATGAAAAAAATTACCGCGAATTCAAACAGCAGCGTTTAGTAAAATCTCTACTGCGCGCAGGATTTAGCGCAGAAGAAATAAATCTCAGCATAAAACCTTTATACGCGGTCAATACAAAAAGCCGCCGCAGACTCAGCTGGCACATTGCTGCGTCGCACAAAAAAATTAAAATAGGCTTCTTCAGTGAACGCAGTCACGAAGTGATAGAAACTGATGAATGCCAAATCACAAATCATTCAATCTCTGCTCTTTACAAGCCTTTTAGAGATTTAATTTCAGAAATAAAACCACAAAACGCTTTCTCAAAACTTGATATACAAGACAGCGAAAACGGCATGGATTTATTGCTGCACTGCAATAAAGAGGCGGAAATATCATTCTCCACTCTAGAAATTTTAAGCGCTTTTGCGAATCAAAACGACATCGCCAGAATAAATATTCTGCAAAATAATCGCATTATTCCTGTTATAAAACGCAAGAATGTTTCAATAAAATTCGGTGACATTAATATCGATTTACCTGTTGGAGCTTTCCTACAAGCCGCATCTGAAACCAATCTCCACATCAATAAAATCATCGCTGAACAAAGCAAAAATTGCCGCAATATTATCGATTTATTTTCTGGAATTGGCGCTCACAGCCTGCCGCTTCTTGCGCAGGCAAAATTGCAGCTTTTTGAAGGCAGCAAAAACATGGTTGACGCACTGCAGAATTCAATAAATGCAAACCAATTAGCCGATAAAATAAAAGCATCAAATCGCGACCTCAGCCGCAATCCACTTGAAATAGCAGAGCTAGCAACAGCCGATTTAGTAATCATAAATCCACCCAGAAACGGCGCCGCCGAACAAATGCCCAACCTTGCTTCTAGCGGAGTAAAAAACATAATCATGATTGCCTGCCATCCAGATAGTTTCGCGCGCGATATAAAATTCTGCAAAATGGCTGGGTATAAGCTCGATTACGCACAAGCAATCGACCAATTTACATACACACCGCACCTAGAAATCATCGCCGTTTTGCGCAAGTAAATGACCAAGCCGCGCCGCTTTTGTTTGCATATAATCGTGATTATGAGCATTGGTTTTTATCTGCAGCGGTACACATTCTTCAACTACTAAACCGCCAGAAACCAAGGCTTCCGCCTTGCGCGGATTGTTAGTCAGCAAGCGTAATTTTGAAATTTCCAGCAACTTCAACATCGAAACCGCAACCGAAAAACCGCGCGCATCATCAGCAAAACCCAAAGCATGATTCGCATCAACTGTATCCAAGCCCTGATCTTTCAAAACATAAGCACGCAGTTTATTGATCAAACCAATTCCGCGACCATCTTGAAGAAGATACAGAATAAATCCGCCCTCACCTTCAGCCATTGCCATTATCGCTTGATGTAGTTGGTCGTGACAATCACAAGCTAAAGAATCAAGCAAATCTCCCGTAAAACAAGATGAATGCACACGCACCAACGGCGCAGAAACAGAATCTTTTTTACCAAAAACATGCAGAGCGTAATGCTCTTCTGCGCTCGCTTTTATACGAAAACCAATCAATGAAACTTTAATACCACCGCGCAAAATCAGCGGTGCCGCGACGGCTTTCTCAAGCAGAATATTTTCCTCGCGCAAAAATTCTAAAGCTTCTGCAACAAAACATTCAGCCGAGAATTCCGTCTCAGCGCTAAATAAAAATGCCGCTGGCAAAAGCGATGCTCGCGCAAGCAATTGCAGAGCCACATTAATTTTCTCATCCAAAATTTTCTGATGCGGAATTTTTTCCTCTTCACAAAATCCCACACCTGCAATTTTTTTGGCAAAATCCAATGTTTTTACAAATGCCCAATCAATTTTCTGCACACCAGAAATTTGCGTGTCAGACAATAAATATTGCAAGCGTTTTTCTGTTACAACAACAGCTGAAACAGCTTGCTTTTCAACGCATACAGAAGTTTCTATCGCCGAAAAAATCAAGCATCCATCATGATCTTTAAGCGCAATTTTTTCTCCACGCCGCAGCGCATCAATAATTTTCGCTCCCGCAGATGTTATTTCCAAAGCTTGCATTTTTCTTACTTTCCTTAAATGAAATTGGAGCGCAATATGTTCAGCAAAAAACAATAACGTCAAGAATACATGGCCAAAATTTTTATCATCAGCAAAGAAACTTTATGGCAAGAAATTCTTAGCCAAAACCCGCGCATTGCAGAATTATTGCTGGAGCCTGAGGCGATAAATTCAAGCGATTATTTTTCCCACATAATTATTGCGCCAGATAGTATCGGGGATTTTCCTATCGCTATAACCCAGAAAAACCCTCACTTGCAATATTGTTTGCTCGTAGAAAAAAATCGTGAAAATGAGATTTCCCAATTACCATTCACGCCGCAACAAAAAATTTTTCTGCCCTGCCATATCAGCGAGATATTTAAAAAATTGGAGTTTTTTATCTCCGCCGCACAGCCCAGAAAATTATATTTTGCCGAATGGAATTTAGATACTGATCGCCGTATTTTTCAAAATAACAAAACAAAAATTTCAATCTCTGAAGCCGAGAACGCCCTGCTTTCCTGCCTTATAGCCAATTCAGAAAAAGGTATATCGCGCGAATCTCTGCTCAAAGAAATTTTTGGCTACCACAAAGACAGCAGTACTCATACTTTAGAGACGCATATTTATCGCCTGCGCCAAAAACTGCAAATCAGTGAAAGCTCACCGCTAATCATCACCACAGAAGATGGATATATAATAAAAACAAACATTAAATAACCCGAAAATCCATTTCATATTTTTAAATGTCTATGATCTGCAAATTTTCAAAACGGATTTATACTAACGGGCTGAAAAATGGCATTGTATTACTTGCTTAAATAAGCGATGCCAATTATCTAAAGACCCATAATTTCACAACCAAAACATGGAATAATCATGTCTAGCTTTGTCAAAAATATTGCCTTATCAGCTGCGTTTCTTGCTGCACTAACCACAACTGCCAATGCGCAGCAAAAGGAAAAAAGCTTTAATTCCTGGACCGTTTACACCACAGAACTTGGTGGAAAAAAAACCGCTTATATCGGCAGCCATCCTTCAAACCAAGATGGTACTTTTAAAAAACGCGACGAGCCTTATTTTCTGGTCACCTGCGTTGGCAAAGGCGTTGAAGTTAGCGGATCTCCTGGCTACACAATGCCAGAAAATAGCGAGATGAATATCGCCATTGGCGAACAAAAATTTCTACTATTTACGAAAGGTGAGCTCGCCTGGGCTTATGATTCCAAACAAGATGACGCGATGATTGCCGCGATGAAAAAAGGCAACAACCTTATAGCCAGCGCCGCTTCAGTAAAAAACAGCGCATCAAAAGATACTTATTCACTGAAAGGCTTCACTGCTGCTTTCAATCACATGAAAGCTTTGTGCAAATAGACCATAAAAAATGGAAACATCATGTTAAAAACCCGGGCGGGAGGGGGGAACTTTCGCCCAGGTATGCCAGAGGCATTCTTTGGATCAGCAACTTAAAAAAACCAAACGTTACAAAAATCCCTTAAAAAACCAAAGATTAATCACACTTCAATCTTGGCCACCCTTCCTAAACAAGCCATTTTATTAAGCTTGCCCCTCCAAATCTCTGCAACCACACAAGACTAACAGCAGAACGTTACAGCAGAATCTCAAAAAGAAACAATTAGTCCAGAATCAAGCAGCCTATTTCTACAACATGCCTTGAAAAGCACTTAATTCCTATGTTCCCGCAGGAAAAAATTTACAAAAAAGAAATTATTTATCCCTATGATACAGAGAAACACCACTCCAGCTTTTTACGCATGAGGAGAAGATGTAAGGTTTTTAGCGCGGAGTGTACTACACGTACATGAGTACTAAAAAAACAGCAGCGACGATTTCAGGCTAAAAATATGGAATGGTATAATTAGGCAACCAGCATTAAAAGAGATACAAAATGCTCATGATAAACAACATAAAAATTGCTGGAATTATTGCACTCCTTGGCAGTAATGCTCCAAGCTTAGAGAGTATAGATTTACGTTCTCTCGAAGGCGTTAGCATGGCGCTAGTAGAAACGGGAGAGAATCTTGCAGTATCGGTCCAGCCATTAATCGATGACGCCCTTGGCATGGCAAAAATAGAAGCGCAGCGAAACGGCATTCACCTCAATTAATGCGCTACCAGCCTAGAACAATCGGGCCTTAAATCACTGCGGAATAAGCTCAACGCGACGATTTCTCCGCTCAACTAAACCATCTGCTGTTTCAATTTTAGGCCTGCTCTCGCCGAGTCCACGCACCTGCATTTGCTCACGTCCAACCGATTGCTTAGCTAGAAGATCAGCCACAACCTTTGCCCGACGCTCTGAAAGCCGCAGATTATAATCATCAGCGCCCGCTCTATCAGTGTGTCCTTCCACACGCAATTTATCTTGCTTATTTTCACGCAGTTTTTTTGCATAGGCTTGAAGCAATTTTCTGCTCTCTTGCGTCAAGCGATAGGAATCAAAATCAAAATAAACTGCATCAGGAGAAACGCGTGAATTAGAATTTTCTTCAGCTCGTATTTTTACTGGCTTAATTTTTTTGTCTTTTTTCGCACCCTCAAAAATCTTCAACGCATTCATGAAACCATCACGGCACAAAGCTATATGTTCAGGCTGCCAGTTTTCTTCCTGCTGCTCCAACCAACATTCATACATTGCTTGTGCATGAGCAATTTCTGCAGGGAAACGAACCATCATCTCAGGAGTTAAGATGCGTTTCATCGTTAAATATGCACGCGCGAGCTCATCACGATTTTGTTCTGGCAAATCCCACGCGCTTGGAACTTCCAAAAAAACCCTACCACTTGCTGATACTTGCAAACCTTTTTTGGCAAAATACTCACCATCAAACCAATCATATTGATTGAGCTCAGATGTAGCAAAAGTCTCGTATTCAGCCCGCAAAGCCTCTGAATAAGGAGAGATATTACTTCTCTGTTTTTGCAAAGCGCTGGTGTATGTGCATCCTGCAATAAAAAAACAATTCGCCAACAAGAAAAAACGTCGTAGCAGCATTTTTAGAACCTCGTATATTATTCCTGGCTTCTAACCTATTTCTGGATTGGCTGCAATCCTACCGTTGAAATGTTAAGGTTTTTTTATCTACTGAGAATCATCTGAAAATCTTATGCAAATATTTCCTAATTTTGACTTCGAGGAAAAAAATATTTTTCCTGTTGCTGGCGTAGATGAGGTAGGGCGCGGACCTTGGGCTGGACCTGTAATTGCTGCTGCGGTTATTCTCGACCCTAAAAAAATTCCTCTTGGCATCAATGATTCAAAAAAACTTTCAGTCAAGAAACGAGAAATTTTATACGCAGAAATTACTTCAACGAGCATTGCCAGCGCAATTGGCCTAGCATCAGTTGCAGAAATTGACAGCCTAAACATTCTCGAAGCCAGCAAATTAGCCATGCAGCGAGCGATAGAAAAGCTTTCCATCACACCAAATCATCTTTTAATTGACGGAATACATAAGCCAAGCAGCAAATATCCATGCACAACAATTATCAAAGGTGACCAAAAAAGCCTGTCAATCGCCGCTGCTTCAATCATTGCCAAAGTAACGCGTGATCGCATCATGGAAGATCTTGCCAAAATATATCCGCAATATGGATGGGAAAAAAACGCTGGCTACGGCACTAAACTTCATCAAGAAGGTCTAGAAAAATATGGTGCAAATGAACATCATCGCCAAAGTTTTAAGCCGATAAAACTCTATCTCAGAAATACTAATTCCTGCTCGTTAGAATCAGCAGCTGAAAAACGATAACCAGCACTGTTGAATTTCTGCAAATCTTTTTTGTTTTTGATTTCATCCTCCAAAATAAAACGCGCCATTAATCCGCGCGCACGCTTTGCATACATCATCACCGTTTTATATGAGCCATCACGGGCACGATCACGAAAAACTGGCACTAGCAAATCAGCAGAAATCCTAGAAAAATCGACAGATTTTGCATATTCAGCCGAAGCTAAATTAACCAAAATTTTTTGTTTATTTTTGACAATTTCTGCTGCTAAATTTTCGGTAATTTTTTCACGCCAAAACTCATAAAGATTTTTCCCGCGCTGATTTGCAAGAGCAATTCCCATTTCTAAACGATACGGAAAAATCGCATCACGCGGACGCAATATTCCGTAAAAACCAGATAATATTCGCAGCTGCAAATCAGCCAGATTTTGCGCTGCTTGAGATAGTTTTGCAAAATCCAGACCTGAATAAACCTCGCCATTAAACAGCCACGCAGCAGGAAAACTCTGCGCTCTAGATGCAGCCAAATTTTGATAACGCCGATAATTTAACTCAGCAATTTTCTCGCTTACACCAAGAAGATCGGCAAGTTCGCGCACAGAAAAATCTTGCAATTTATTTAGCAACAAAAATGCATCATCCAGCAATTCTGGTTTTGTTGTCGAAACTTGCGCACGCGGCGTTTCATCAAGATTTTTTGCAGGCGAAAGCAAAATCATAATCGACATATAACCACCAAAATTATTTGATTACAGAGCAGCAAAAGTCGCTCCTGTTAATGGACTTCTAGCATCAAACTTGAACGGCAACAAAAATTTTCCCTAAAAAGAATTTTATCTGCAGGAGCTTTACCATAAATTTCACCAGCAACTGCAATGCCTCAGAAATTCCACAATGAAAAATTTAACTCTTGCTGTAGAAGTATTTTTTGCTTGTGGATACGCATCTATACTCGTTAGCTTTGCCTTTACACTCTTCAAAACCTCTAATCTTTCTAAAAATTTTATAGCGCTGATTCAATAAAGAAAAAACATTGCAGCGGAATTAAAATTTATCCGTGACATTAAGCCAAAGCCAAGGTTATGCTGCTTGAGGAAATTTTCTAACACTCATTTTGCTTAGCATGCTTGCTGATATAGGCGTTGTCGCCCTGCTGATATTATTAAATGGTTTTTTTGCCTTATCGGAAATGGCGCTGGTTTCCGCCAGCAAGCCGCTGCTTAAGCAGGCTGCAAAAAATGGCAGCAGGCGCGCTGCTCTCGCCCTTCGTTTAACTGATAACACTGGACGTTTTCTCTCGACCATTCAAACTGGCATTACTCTAGTTGGCATCGCCGCAGGTGCTTACGGAGCCGCCACTCTTGCCGCAAAATTTGGGGATTTTTTATCCAAAAAATCTTGGTTCCAAGCCTCCATTTTAGCTCCATATCACGAAGAAATTTCCTACACTATTATCATCGCGCTGATCACTTATTTCTCGATTATTATCGGCGAATTATTTCCCAAACAAATTGCGCTGAAACATCCTGAAAAAATCTCACTCTTTGTTGCGCCAGCAATGACTGCAATTGCTTTTATTTTTACACCTTTTGTAAAAATCCTTGATCTTTCTGGCCGAAGTATTTTTCGTCTCTTCGGCCAAAAATCTTATACACAAGACCAACTAACTGAAGAAGAAATGCACGCAATATTGGCTGAAGGCAAAGAAACTGGCGTTTTGCATGAAAGCGAACATGAAATGTTTCGTCGCATAATGCGCTTAAGCGACCGCGATGTACGCTCTTTCATGACGCCGCGCATCGATATTTCCTCGCTTCCTCATGATGAATCTTTGATTGCTCTTCGCGCTCTCGCACTTGAGGGCGGACATTCGCGCTATCCCGTTATTGATGGCGATCTCGATCACATAATCGGCATATTAGATACGCGCGATTTGCTCGCCTTAAATAATGTTGATGATCCTTTTATTTGGCGCAAATCCTTACATACACCTCTCGTAATACCCGAGAACGCCTCAGGCCTACAAACGCTAGAAATTTTCAAAAATTCATCTCTGCCAATTGCAGTTATTGTTGATGAATACGGAACAACACAAGGGCTGGTGACCGCTGCCGATTTGCTCGAGGCCATTATCGGCGTATTGCCTTCAAATTACGATGATGAAGATCCACTGATTTTTGCCCGCGATTCTTCGTCTTGGCTGATTGACGGCGCTGCTCCAGTTGATGAAGCCCTAGAAGCAATCGGCATAGATCAGCCGCAAAATAACGGCGAATATCAAACTTTCGCAGGTTTTGTCCTCCATCATCTAGCAAAAGAGCCGCTCCTGGGCACAACTTGCCATTTCGAGAATTTTGTATTTGAAATAATCGACATGGATGGCCGCCGCATCGATAAAATTCTTGTTACGCTAAAAGCAGCTAAGGACAACGATTCCAGAATCTAGCAAATATTTAATATCTATTATTTCATCATTGCCTTAGGCTTCAATGTAAGCCTTGTTGATTTATACAAAAAGCCTTCCTTATGACGAAGGTCTTCAGAGTGATTCAAATTTACCTTCCCAAGCATCTATGTTTTGTGCTAGTTTCTTCGGCCTTTTTTGTTAATTCGCAGTTGATCAATTTGATAAATAAATTGCCGGAGTAAGGCACATGTTTGAACAAGATAAATTGCTAGATGAGCTAAAACGCCTAAAGGATGAGCATCGAAATCTTGATGCTCTGATCGCTAATACCAGCTCATCGGGAGAATGTGATCAGCTGCAGATTCAGCGCCTTAAAAAGCGCAAACTCTGGGTCAAAGATCGCATGGCAGAAATTGAATCCGCCCTTTACGACGACATCATCGCATAAGCAAATACCATGAAAAAAAATCTTCAACAAAATTCCTCTCCAGTTATCGGCATCATTATGGGTAGCCAATCTGACTGGGAAACCATGCGCCATAGCGCAGAAATACTAGAGTTTTTTGCCATTCCTTTTGAAGCAAAAATCGTCTCCGCACATCGCACACCAGAACGTCTTTACGAATATTCACGCACGGCAAAATCACGTGGCCTAAAAATTATAATCGCTGGAGCTGGCGGTGCTGCTCATCTTCCTGGCATGACTGCTTCTCTAACCAGCCTACCAGTTTTGGGCGTTCCCGTAGAAAGCCATCACTTAAAAGGCATGGATAGCCTACTCTCAATCGTACAAATGCCTGGCGGAATACCAGTTGCAACTCTTGCTATTGGCGCTGCAGGCGCAAAAAATGCAGCCTTACTCGCGACCTCTATAATTGCAATTAGCGACCCACAATTAGCCGATAAATTGGAAGAATATCGCGCCAATCAAACTGCAGCTATCGCAGAAAATCCAACCAACTAGTAGCACAAGGCTTAAACATGAAATCTCGCATCACTCCAGGCGGCACTTTGGGAATAATGGGAGGAGGCCAACTTGGACGCATGACCGCACTAGCCGCTGCAGAATTAGGCATTCGCACCCATATTTTCACCGACCAGGAAAACAGCCCTGCATCTCATGTTGCTGCAGCTACAACTGTCGCAAATTATACTGATGACCTTGCACTCAGACGCTTCGCAAAAACATGTGATATTATAACATTCGAGTTTGAAAATATTCCGCATGAGAGTGTTCAGCTGCTGGAAAAATACAGCCGTGTTCGCCCAAGCTGGGAAGCTCTCCACATCGCACAAAATCGCCTGCGCGAGAAAGATTTCTTTAAATCACTGGGCTTGAATACTGCTCCTTACCGAGCAATTAGCAGCCTAACTGATCTAAAAAAAGCACAAGCAGAAATCGGCCCCAATGCCATCCTAAAAACTACGGAACTAGGATATGACGGAAAAGGACAATGGCAAATTTCCAGCAATACAAATTTAGAAAAAATCTGGAATGAGGCTAGCCATATCAGCAAAATTTTTATTCTTGAAGGCTTAGTTTCTTTTCAAAAAGAATTATCTGTTATTATCGCCAGAGACAGCGAAGGCGGCTCTATACCTTATGTTCCTGTTGAGAACATTCACAAAAAAGGCATTCTTGATACTACAACTGCACCAGCATTAATTTCAGAATCAATTACCGATCAGGCTTGGGAAATTGCACATACACTTGCCGACGCCCTTGAAATTGAAGGCTTACTCGCCATTGAAATGTTTCTAACTAACGACGAAAAATTACTGATCAATGAAATTGCACCACGACCTCATAACTCTGGCCATTGGACAATTGATGCCTGCATCACCAGCCAGTTCGAGCAGTTTGTGCGTGCCATTTGCGGCCTACCTCTTGGTGCAAGCGAGCAATTTTGTGCTGCTATCATGAAAAATCTTATCGGCGATGATGTAAAACTTTGGTCGCAACATATAGCCGACCCTGATTGCAAAGTGCACATTTACGGAAAACACGAAACCCGCGAAGGCCGCAAAATGGGTCACATCACGCGCTTGATACTGGAATAAAACCATTCCATTTCATTTTACTTTTTAAGGTAAAATTTCTCCGCACCACATCGACAATTCCTGCAGAATCTAAGCCAGCCTCAGCATACATAGAAGCTGGATGATTATGTTCCTGAAAAATATCTGGCAAACAAAGGCTGATAAAATCTACCTGCGCATATTTTTGTAAATCCTGCAGCTCTTTTTGTACAACCGCACCAAACCCACCATTTGCGCCCTCTTCAACTGTTATTAAAAGCGAATGATTAGCAACAAGTTGCTTGAGCAGAGCTACATCAAGCGGCTTAGCAAAACGCGCATCCGCAACAGTTACCGAGATTCCCTCCTGCGCTAATGATTTTGCGGCAGCTATTGCCTCATACAAACGCGGACCTAAAGTTAGAATCGCAACGTCACTACCTTCACAAACAACTCGCCCACGGCCAATTTCAAGCGCCTCAGCCTTATCTAATAGCGCAAAACCTTGACCTTCTCCGCGCGGATAGCGGAAAGCAATCGGACCAGAATCATATTGCGCTGCAGTTGCTACCATTCTCTGCAGCTCTATTTCATCAGCAGCGGCCATAACTACCATTCCTGGCAAAGGCAGAAGAAAATTCAGATCAAAACTTCCCGCATGCGTTGCACCATCTGCACCAACCAAACCAGCACGGTCGATTGCAAAACGCACGGGCAAATTTTGAATCGCCACATCATGGACAATTTGATCATAAGCGCGCTGCAGAAAAGTAGAATAAATCGCGCAGAATGGCTTTATTCCTTCACATGCAAGACCAGCCGCAAACGTAACCGCATGCTGCTCTGCAATGCCAACATCAAACATTCTGTCAGGAAATTTTTGCGCGAATTTATCCAGCCCCGTGCCAGAAGGCATCGCCGCTGTTATCGCCACAATTTTTGGATCTTTATCGGCGATTTTTATCAGCTCATCCGCAAAAACCGAGGTATAGCTAGGAGCGGCAGGTTTTACCGCTGGCAAAGGCAAATTTGTTTGCAAATCAAATTGACCAACCGCGTGCAATTTCTCCCGCTTAGAATCAGGCAAAGCACAGCCATGGCCTTTTTCCGTCACCACATGCACAAGCACAGGATGAGCAATGGTTTGATCATCGCGAATATTACGCAAAATCGGTACTAAATGCCTGAGATCATGACCATTAACTGGACCGACATAATAAAAGCCCATTTCCTCGAATAAATTTCCACCACTTACCATATCTTTTGTATATTGCTCAGCCTTGCGAGCAGCTCTTTCAAAGGCTTCAGGCAGATGACTAACAACTTGTCTGGCCATGCTTCTGAGATTCAAAAACGGTTTTGATGCAATCAATCGCGATAAATAATTACTCATCGCTCCAACAGCAGGCGCAATCGACATTTTATTATCATTGAGAATAACCACCAAGCGCCGCTGCTCTACACCTGCGTTATTCATTGCCTCATAGGCCATTCCAGCACTCATCGCGCCGTCGCCAATCACCGCAATTACTTCATAATCTTCGCCTTTTAAATCGCGCGCGACCGCCATTCCCAATGCTGCCGATACCGAGGTTGAACTGTGACCAGCCCCGAATGGATCATACTCACTTTCGCTACGCTTGGTAAAACCAGACAAACCTTCAGGTTGGCGCAAACTTCCCATGCGCTCAGCACGTTCAGTTAAAATTTTATGCGGATAAGTTTGATGTCCAACATCCCAAATTAATTTGTCGCGCGGAGTATTAAAAACATAATGCAAAGCAATGGTTAGCTCTACTACACCCAGCCCAGCTCCCAAATGTCCGCCCGTTTGCGCAACAGCGCGAATTGTTTCAGCGCGCAACTCCTCCGCGACGATTGCTAGCTCTTTCTCTGCTAACAAACGCAAATCAGCTGGATTATTTATCAATTTCAGCAAAACAAACTCCACGCCAAATTGTGGTTTTAAAAATCATGATTTAATTTTTAGAAAATTTTTAGCAAAAAAACTCTACATGAAAGAATTTTTCTAGAAATCCCATGCAGTATAACTTCCTAAAAACGAGGCTTTCTATTGCGTCCAAGGCAAAACAACTTTGATAAAAAACCAAAGCAAAAGCACATCTTCCACGCCAGAGCTATATACATACGCTGTTTCATTTTGTCACGCTCTCGACAAGCCCTTCCAAACATGAACAAAAATGTCTCACTTGCATTGTATAAATATTTCACAAAATATTAACTAAGCCTGTCTATTCTAACTTTGTTGCAATATTAGAATATCAGCGACTGCTAAGGGAGGTTTTGATGGCAAAATCAGGTGAGTTGGAAGCGGATCCAGTTTTTCTTGGGCTCACACGCCCACCAATGCTTTTTGGTGTGAGCTACATGTTTGTGATGCTGAACTTTCTAAGTTCAGTTATGTATTTTATTGCTACATCTGATTTTCGCGGTCTCTTCATTGCCTTGCCTCTGTTTCATGGCATTGGCTACTGGATGTCTTCTAAGGAACCACTGTTTATAGAATTATTTCTTATTAGACAAAGCAAGTGTCGACGTTGTAGCAATAGATTGTATTATCAATCAGCAAATTCCTACAACATTTTGTAAGCAACTTTTATGCTCGCACTTTCTCGCCCACGCACCGATAAACATAAATACGCCAAGCGAGAATTTCCCGCGTCCGAGTTCATTCCCTATCATTATCTCTGGAATAATCACACTGTTATCACCAAAAACAATGATCTGCTGCAGGTCGTTAAAGTTAGTGGATTTTCCTTCGAAACTGCAGATGACGAAGATGTCGATATTCGTAAAAATATCCGCAATCTGCTTTTAAAAAGCATGGCTTCTGGAAATTTTTCTTTCCATTTTCATACCATTCGCCGCAAACAAACGATTTTCAAAGAACATAGCCTCAATCCACGCATGCCAAAAGGCTTCGCGCAATATCTAGAAAAGCGCTGGCATAACAAACATTCCGAGCGTCAAAGCTACGTAAACGAGCTCTATATAAGCATCACCCGCCGCACCAACACGCAAGGCGTTGCTTTCATTGAAGCCTTTCTAAAAAAAATCAAACAACACACCGACAAACACGCCTGGGAACAAGATATCCGCAGCGCTTATGAAGAAATCGAAGAAATGACAGGTCGCGTCATCACAACACTTCGCGATTACGCACCGCAGATTCTTGGCTGCACTCCTAGCGCAGATGGTGTGCGCTCAGAATTATTAGAATTTTTGGGACGCTTAGTAAATTGCGGCGCGCATTATCCAATGCTGGTTCCCTGCTGCGATATTTCTACATATCTGCCAACGCATCGAATGTTTTTTGGAAATCGTTCTATAGAGGTACGCGGGCCAGATCACACCCGCTACGCAGGCATTATTAGCATCAAAGAATACGGGCAAAGCACATCTGCAAATATGCTCGATGGATTTCTGCAAATGCCTTTCGAGCTTATAATTTCTCAGTCATTTTCTTTCATCGATAGGCAAGTTGCTATTTCATCGATGAAACTACAACAAAACCGCATGATTCAAGCGGAAGATGTCGCTGTATCACAAATAGCTGAAATCAGCGGCGCGCTTGATGATGCCATGAGTGGCCGTATCGGCTTTGGCAAACATCATCTAACTATTCTCTGTATTGAAGAAAACCAGAAAGAGCTTGAAAACGCACTTTCAATGGCCGCTGTAGAATTAAGCAACACAGGAATAATTCCCGTACGCGAAACTATAAATCTTGAAGCTTCCTACTGGGCGCAAATGCCAGGAAACTCAGCCTTCGCTGCACGCGCAGCTACAGTAAACACTCTCAATCTCGCAAGTTTTGCTTCACTGCATAATTATCCGACTGGAAAAGCGCGCGGAAATCACTGGGGTGACGCAGTAACTGTGCTCGATACTACCTCCGGCACGCCATATTTTTTCAATTTTCATCTACGCGATGTTGGCCACACAACGATTATCGGCCCAACTGGCGCAGGTAAAACTGTACTGATGAATTTTTTATGCGCACAAGCACAAAAATTTGGCGTCCGCATGTTCTTTTTCGACAAAGATCGTGGTGCAGAAATTTTCATTCGCGCGCTTGGCGGAGTCTACACCATTATCGACCCCGCTCGCCCTTGTAATTTCAACCCTTTCCAGCTCTCCGACACACCAGAAAACCATTCATTTCTAAAAGATCTGATGAAATTAATGGTCACTTCAAATGGTGAATCAATCAGTGCCGAAGATATCTCCCGCATCAACGAAGCAATTATCGGTAATTTCAAACTAAAACCGCAAGATCGCAATCTGCATAACATCGTTCCATTTCTTGGCTTAGACGGACCAGACACTCTCGCTGGACGCATTGCAATGTGGTATGGGCGCGGCTCACATGCGAAAGTTTTCGACAATGAATTCGATGCCGTAGATTTCAGTAAATCAGCCGTATTCGGTTTTGAAATGGCCGAATTACTAAAAGACAAAGCCAGCCTTGGCCCTGTTCTGCTTTATGTTTTCCATCGCATTAATCAGTCACTTGATGGCACGCCAACCATGATCGTGCTCGATGAAGCTTGGGCTTTAATGGATAATCCAGTATTTGCACCGCGCCTAAAAGATTGGCTAAAAGTTTTGCGGAAACTCAATTGCTTTGTTATTTTCGCCACGCAATCGGTAGAAGATGCGAGCAAAAGCTCCATTAGCGACACTCTAATTCAACAAACTGCCACACAAATATTCTTACCAAATTTGCGTGCAACTGATGTTTATCGTAAAACTTTTATGCTCAGCGAACGCGAATATTTACTGATAAAAACTACTGATCCAGGCTCGCGTTTTTTCCTGGTAAAACAAGGAACTGATGCTGTAGTTGCTCGCGTTGATCTAACGGGAATGAGCGACGTCATAAATATTTTGTCAGGCCGCGCTGATACGGTCAGAATTCTTGATGAGGTGCGTCAAGAACATGGCGATAATCCAGAAATTTGGATTCCGCTTTTTAATGAAAGGCTGAAAAATGCCTAAATTAAAAATGATAAAATTCGCCCTCACATTTTTGTTACTCTATAACATTCAGCTAGCAACTGCGCACGCCATTCCTCCGACGATTTATTTGGAAGGCGCAAAAATTAACAGTACAAACTGCAAAACCGATCCAACAGATCCACTCTCTGTTGTTACAGTTACAGTTGGTACAGTAAATGGCAGAAATATCTCCGAACGCATAAGCGATTGCAAAAACCGCGGAATTGATCTTGCTGCGTTCCGTGTTAAAGTCGCTTTTGAACAAAAAGGTGAAAATAACCGCGTAATTTTTAATGGCACTGCTGAACTCAATGTTGATGGAAGCACCCTTTTGAATGGCTATAACTTCACTCTGAAAAAAGATGATAATCGCGCCTGCGTAATCATTACCAACCCAGCAACTCCAGGCACTCTCTACCGCGCAGGGGAAGGCGTAAACGACCATTGCGTTTATATTCCCGCACCAATTTCTCCAGCACCAGAAAATTTATTTTTAGGAAGTGTCATTTCAAAAATTTGCAGCGGCGAAACCGATCCGCCATCACGCTTTGCCAGACCACTCACTAGCCGCATAACTTCCTGCATTGAAGAAACCATGAACAGTTTATTTGTTATGAGCGGCAACGGTCCAGAAAGCGCTTTTATTCTACTGCAAAAACATCTACAAACCGCAATTCTTGCCTTGCTTATTCTGTATGTAATGATGATGGGATTTCGCGTTCTTATTACGCAAAAAATTCCTCCAACACCTGATCTAATATGGTTTTTTCTACGTTTTGCCTTAGTACTATTTTTCGCAACTGGTCCAGGAATGACCACCTATATTCCACTTGGAATAAGCGCCTCAAAAGAAATGGGCATGATTATGGTTCGTGCTGCCGATGATCTTGTTGATGGCAATGGAATATACAACCCCAGCAATTCCTCTTTCAAAGGCTACGATTACTGCCAGTTTTCGCCGAATCAGCTCCTTTCACAGGGCAAGGCACCTTATGAGGAAGGCAAAGAAACCACTGCACTTTGGGATATGATCGATTGTAAATTATCGAAATATTTAGGCATCGGCGATGGACCTTGGAGCACCTCACCGAAAGTTTTATTCGTTCTTTTGCTAGCCATTGTTTCAACGCCATTTACTATTTTTCTTGCGCTTTTAGGCGCACTCTATCTGGTTTTATTTTCTGCGACGATTGCACGCATGGTCTTTAGCTATGTCCAATCCATGGTCATGTTATTTTTTCTTACCTTCCTAGCTCCGCTTTTTATTCCAGCCGTTTTATTTAACTTCACCAAACAATATTTCAATAAATGGCTAGATCAGGTTGTTGCTAATCTTCTTATGCCAATTTTTATTTTTGCTTTTATTGGCATCGCTTTTTCAGTGATGGACACCATCTATTTTGGCAATAATCATCGCTTTGTCGAAGGTGCAACCGCTGATAGCTACAGCATTGCTGTTACCACGCAAACGCCATATGCCTGCACTGATCGCGAAGCTCCAGCCTGTATTTTAGAGGGAATAAAAATTGATACGCGCGCAGTGGATTGTCCGCTTGGCTCATGGTGTGATTGGCCAGGTCTCGACTTCAGCAATGTTGGCGGCGTTTCAATATCTGGACGCGTTAACATCGATGAAGCTCGAATCAGCGGAGGAAGCAGTAATCCAACTGGCTCATCAATCGACAATGCAGTAAATAATTCCAATGCTTTACTTGAAAGCACTAGCAGCGTTAGCACCGAAGGATCCGCAGGAGGCTCAGGATCTGGCGATTTACTGCTGTTCATAGCATTTTTAAAATTAGCACTAGCAGCGACTATGCTTTTCCTGCTTTGCCATTCATTTATGGAAATGGCTTCTGTGTTTACCAGTAGCATTGTCAATTTTTCTAACGTTGCACCGCCTGCATTTAAATCACCAGGAGGCGCAATAGCCGGAGCGAAAAAACTCATGGAGCCAGTCGGCATGGCCGCAGGAGTTGCACGGGATACAGTTAAAATCACCCTAAACACCGCAAGTTTGGGACTTCTATTCAAAGACGGAGCTAAAGACGCAAAAGATAGATGGAAAGAAAATATAAAATCGCCAATTACAGCCTACAAAAAAGAAGGCGCAACTGGCTTAGCTAAAGACGGGCTTAAAAAATTATTTGTAATTTCAGACGAGATAACTTGAGATGAAAAAAACGCAAATATCATCGCGGAATTTTTTCATAAATATCGGCATTTCCATGCTGGTAATTCTATTTCTCTGCGCGCCACAATCGGCTAAAAGTGCTATCTTCGACAATTTAGAACATTCCTCAATCGTTGCAGCCAGCTGCAATCCTAATGTAGGCGCTGGGCAACCTGGTAATTGCGCAGCTGCAAATATCACCGTTGAAAATTTTGCTATTAAAATAAAACATGCTCCAGGTGTTAGCGTTACTGATTACACAACTGGCTGGCTTTCCCATACATGCGAATCTAACTGGCCTTTGCTTCCGCCAACAAATTACTGCGCTGAACGCGTTGGCGATAAAATGTGCGCAGTTGCTTATATTGTCGGCATTAAAATGGATATTGCAAAAATAAATTTACCCAACAGCGATAGCCGCAATAATGATGGCAACTGCGTTCATATGCCCATGCCGCCACTGCCAAACATTCAAAGATCTTGGAGCCGAATTATTTCTCCCGCTTGCTATCTTCCTGAAGATCCAATTCGTGAAAATGTCTCCGATAATTATCAAACCGTTGCGCGCTGGCATCGGCCTTTCTTAAGCAGTATCGCCTTATGCATAGAAGACACAATGTATGGGCTTTTTGGCGTTGGCGAACCAATTTCGCCGAACTCTGTTATGGTTGGAAGACAGTTTTTTCAAACTCTACAACGTAATATCACACCATTATTTTTGACCATCATGACACTTGCCGTGATGCTTATCGGCATACAGGTTTTACTAACGCAGAAAATCATTCCCGCCAGTGAAATGACCTGGAATATCTTGCGCTTTGCGATGGTAATTTACGTCGTGACCGGCAACGCTATTCCAACCTACGGACCTATGCTAATTAATGGCTCGAAAGAAATTGCTGTCATGCTTTTTCACTCAACAAACTCGATTAACCAAACTCCTACCACGGCTCCTTCTAGCAATTCTGGACGTCCATTTTGGGAAACTAGACGCGACACCCGCAATCTTACTCTTGAGGGATATAATTATTGCAACTTCTCAGAAGAAGGTCTGCGCGCGGCGGGAATTCAGCAATATGCTCCTGGCCGCAAAAGTTTTGAAATTTGGGATACTCTCGACTGCAAATTCGCTAAATATCTTGGTATTGGCGATGGCTTAACTACTGAAGACCCAAAAACTTTAATTGTTGCACTAACTGCCCTATACAGCAGCAGCGGTACATTTCTGACCACTGCATTTGGTCTTATGTATCTGGGATTTATTTTTAGCTTTGCTTTTCGTGTGTTTTTTGGCTTCATAATTGCAATAGTTTTTGCGCAAGTTCTTCTCTATATCGCTCCCCTAATTGTTCCATTTATTCTGTTTAAATTTACGCGCAAATTTTACGATGCTTGGTTGAAAGAATTTCTTAGCTATCTTATTCAGCCGATTATTTTGGTCGCAGGCCTAGCAGTTGCTTTTGCAGCAATTGATGGCATTTACTTCGGCGGCAATCATAATTTCTTAGCCAATAGCAATGGAGATTATGTAATCAAGCGTCTTCCCGCGACTCCTGATCCAAGCACTGGCATAACACCACCAGGAGAATGTCCAGACCTAAACGCTCCTGCTTGCTTGATTGAAAATGCAGTTATTAATATAAACTCTTGTCCACTTGGAAATTGGTGTTCTTTACCAGTTCTTGAAAATGTAAATGGAACAGCTTTACTACAAGGATTTGCAATTATGGCACTGGTTGCATTTATCCTATATTCAATTGCTGGAATATTAGAGATGATCCCGCAAACCTTGACTGACTCAATCACCAATCTTGCTGCTCAATCACCAGTAAATAATTTCTCGCCTACAAATAGCGTTAGATACGCAGGAAAAGCTGTGAGTTCAGCTGCTGGCATTGCAACTGGAGTATTAGGTATGGCTGATAAATTAATTCTTGGTGGAGCAGCTACTAAAGCCACACGCTCAGCTGCGCAAAGAATGACAAATACCTATAAAAAATTCAACGATGGCATGACACAAGAAATCAAAACAGCTCCAGCTACAGCAGCAACTGCTCCAGCGAAACCTGCAGCTCCAGCAAATAAAACTGAAGCTCCAGCAAATAAAACTGAAGCTCCAGCAAATAAACCTGAAGCTCCAGCAAATAAAACTGAAGCTCCAGCAAATAAAACTGAAGCTCCAGCAAATAAACCTGTGTCTCCAGAATTAGATCAAAATGGAGCTTCATGATGCCGGCTTTTAAAGGGAATCAAAAAGAGTCTGCTCGCAATTCCAATTCAGGATTTGGCAAAGGCCTGTTGAGATTAATCTTACGGCTAGCAATGGTTTTAGTTGCACTAATGACCGTTAGCTTCTGCTCGTTTATTGTCTCGCGGCCTGGTCCCATCTGTATTTTAAGTACTCAAGGCAATAGCGGCGACACAAATCCATTCAACCAGACAAGAACAGAACGTCTAGATCGCGTCACCATAAATGCCAATAGCAGTAATTGGCTTGACACTGGAATTATATTGAAAAAAAATGTGCCATTTTCTGTCAGAGCAACTGGCCAAATTGACCTTTGTAAAACGCCAGGAGACGGAATTGAGGTCACTCCGCAACCAAAAAATCCTGATTGGCATTCGCTGCTAAGTACGCCCCTTCCTGCTAATGCAACATTGGGCATCCGTCTTGAGGGGGGACCTTTTTGTTGGGTCCCAGATTGTAGCAATGACAAAAAATTCGAAAATGGCCGCCATCTTTATCTGCGAATTGATCCAACAGCATTACTTCCTAACACAGATCTTGACGAAGATGGAAGGCCCAGACAAGACTACACCGATACCTTCTTCGAAGCACTACCGCCGCCGCCAGATACAAGACCAACAATTATTGGCGATGATCGGGCATATCTTTATTATGGCATTCCAGGCAAAGAAGCAAACTATCTCTATGCCCGTTATTTTGACTACAATAGGCGAGATTACTACGCTGACAATGCTGGTGGCTATGATCTTCGCTTACACACCTCATGCCCAGGAAATAATGGCATGTATTTAGAAGCACGTATCGTCGATGAAAATACCGATCCGATAAATCCCACTCTTGATGCATTCTCAATCATCAATATTTCTAACGGGATTTTTAATAGTAACACCAATAAATTTGAAGCTAACACACCGCGCAGCGGCAGGCTGCAATTCCGCATTGCTGATGATGATCCATCAATTTCTTGGAATGTAAGAATCAACAATGTCTACCCAATTGTGCTGCGTTACGGCGATAACAATCGAGATAACAATACTGGCTCCTACACCTTAGAGATAAAGTCTCTTTCCAGCTCAGGAACAATTGGAACTTTTGTCAGTCGCAACATCATAAATCCACTGCGAGAATTTTTAATTACTAACAAAGAGGGCTTAAACCCAAGCGATTCCTATGTTGCAAGCTTTTTCACCAATGTTGCATCCGACCCAATTTTTCAAAATGCGGTTAAGACTGCTTTAGTACTTGCTGTTGTTCTTTACGCTTTATCTTATGTGATTGGCGTTAGTGGCCGCTCGGTTAATGATTTTATTATTTTCATTCTCCGCGCTGGGCTTGTTCTTCAACTTCTCCAACCGCAGAGCTGGGAATTTTTCTATGATCATTTCTTTTCTCTTTTTATAGAAGGAACGGATGCGCTCATAGAGCTAACTACCAGCCAAGCCTATATGGTTATTAATAATCAAAGTACTATTCCCACTCTGAATACGCGTATAAATGCAGGTGAATTTTTTGATTTCATTACTCTGACCATCAATAATTTTTTCAACAAAGACAGTCTGCTAAAAGTAAGTTCGCTGATTTTTCTTGGTCCAGGACCGCTCGGACCTCTGTATGTAATTGCTATTGTTTCCTGTATGTGCTGGTTTGTTGCCTTAGTCGGACGCGCACTTTTCCTATATATCGGCGCATTAATTGGCGCATCAATATTACTGCTGATGATGGCGCCTTTATTTATTGTGTTTGTTCTCTTCACCCGTACAAGGAGCATCTTCACAAACTGGATTTACGCACTCGCGATGTTTACAGCGCAACCAGTTTTGCTCATCATGATATTTGCTGCGTTTAATGTTTTCTTTTATGCAACTTTATTAAACATGCTGAATTTCCACGCATGCTGGGGCTGCGCCTTTGAGCTCGATATTCAGCTTTTCAAATTTTGCATCATAAAATGGTATTCTCCGTGGGGTTACGATACAAATTTCGACGCCGCTACAAAATTACTTAAAGCACCAGTAAATATTTATTCCGTACTAACTTTATTCATCGTCACGTTTTTTATGACTAAAGCACTCGACTGGATTGAGCAATTCTCTGGCAATATTTTCTCAACTGCGGCAGTTGGTAGATTTGGCTCTTCAGCGGTATTATCAGAAGCTGCTAAAACGGCCTCAGATCTTGGTAAAAATGCTACTCAGTCTACTGGTGATGTTCTCGGCGCAGTTTTTGGTGGAGGAAAAAAGAAAAAATAATGCTTACTCCTGCGCACCATTTCACAAAAACAAAAAAACCGCCGATGCTTGCGCGTCTTGCGGCGTTTTGTTTGCTGCCGCTTATGCTTGCAGCCTGCGATGGACCTTGCTTTCAGCCTGAAGATCTTCTGAGTTACGACTATGACAGCATCGCGCTAAGAGTTGCAGAAACGCCTTTAAAATCAGGCGGGTGGGTTGTGTTAGAAGGAGTGAGTCTGCGCAAAAACCAGGTCATTGAACTAAGCACTTCTGGCACTGTTGATCTCTGCCCCAACATTAATTCGTACGCAAAAACTTTGCCTGCCGATGCTGGCGGCGAACGAGATTGCAACCCTCTCCCTTGTACCTCAGAAGACACAGCGGGTGTCTGGCAAAATACAGGCTACAATGCTGTTGCAGGAGAAATGCTAAATATCAGTGTCTCTGGGCAATTCAGCGAATTTGGTTCGCCAGGAGGTAGATGCTTAACAACATATTGGAATGGTGATGGTGATTGCTATTCTCGCGGAGGACGCGGCGCTTTCTTCTACATTGGCAAATATAATGACCCTCCAAAAAACGGCGATTGGCAAGATCCCGTTGAAAATGGGCGCGTCGATGAAACAGATGGTCGCATGGATCCATATATCCGCGAGCTTTATAACTACTCAACAGGCGCATCTGGATATCGCGGCCCCGCTGCAAGAAGCGGCCCAATCTATATTATTTATGCTGAAAACCGTGACAATTGGGATGAGATAAATGCGGCTAGTGACTCACCAGGAGACATTTTCTGGGGTAATTACTACAACAACAAAGATGGTTATTCTTTCAGCTTCTCAAGCGGCTGTTTGAAAAGCAATGGGCAGTTTTTGGTCGCATGTTTTGGTGAAAGTGCAACGAATTGCGAACCTGTATCAGTAACAGGCAATAACGGCGTTTGGCGTGGCGGCGCTCCGCGTGCAGGAAAAGTATTTTTAAAAATTATGGATAATGTTGGCGATGTCACCAGCGATGGCCGCATCGATGGCGACGGAGACTACGCCAATAATCTTGGAAAATACTATGTAAACAGCCGATCTGGCGTTGAGCCTCCTGGATTTTTATCTGAAGGCATTGCTATCATTATCAATAAATTACGCGGGCGCTTCTTAACTGGTTATGACGGCACACAAACTGGTGTCAATATACAAGAACTCGGCGGCAGCGGCACAGCCATGGATAGCCTAGCTTCAAAAGGCTTCAAAAATATTAGCCAGGCTGGAAGTTTGCTAAGTAACATTGTTCGCTCCGCTTTAGTGCTCTATGTCATACTCTACGCTATTGCGTATGTGATGGGATCGATCAAAGACCCAATTGAAGATTTCATGGTACGATTACTAAAATTTTCTCTGGTGGTGCAGCTACTCGCGCCAGATAGCTGGGGATTTTTCTACGATCATTTCTTTGTGATGTTCACAGAAGGCGGCTACGAATTAATGTCGCAAGTTACTAATTCTCTCTATTCAAGCATTACTGGTCAGGCATCATCTGCGACCAACCCATTCCGTTTCATCGACTCCATTATTTTAATTTTCGCGAGCGATGCTTTTTGGTTCAAGGTGTTTGGCTTGTTATTTACTGCGATTCCTCTCGGTTTTATCTATGTGAATATTTTAGCAGCGATTTTTTGGTATTATTTCCGCGCGCTTTTCGAATGTATCTGTCTCTACATAATCAGCATGGTGGCACTGGCGCTACTTATTACTGTTGCACCGTTATTTATTTCTCTGTGGCTGTTTAATTATACAAAAGGCTTTTTTCCGAAATGGGTAAGCCTGCTGATAAACTACACAATACAGCCGCTTTTCCTGATAACTGGCCTGGCAATATTTAATACATTTTTCTTAGCCAGCCTTTATCATTTTTTCACTTCTTTCGGCGCCTGCTGGCAATGTGTTGGCTATCTTAATTTCGGTACGCTTGATTTAGGCCCACTAGGTTCAATCAATTTTGAATTTTGCTTCTGGTCTTGGGTCGTTGCTTGGAGCCCTGATAGTGGCTATGGCAGCGCCTACAGCGATGCTCCAGCTAATTTTATGTTGCTTGCGGAACTGTGCTTATTCACCTATGCGCTGCTAAAAGTAAGCGACTGGATGGTGCGTCTTGCAGGTCATATTAGTGGAAACATAGCTGTTGCAGAAAGCAGTTTTACTAATGCAAAAGATCTTGGTAATTCCGTTTATCAAAATACAAAAACCATGGGCAATGTGATGGCCAATACTGCGGCTGCAGCTAAAACTACAGCTGGAGCCATTTTGAATCCCGCAGGTACCGCCCAAAAAGGCGTTGCTGCAGTAAACGAAAAAGCAGGCAAATTCCGTGAAGGTATAAAGGCAGCTACAAAAGGCAATGAAGGTACTTCAGGTGATGGTGGCAAAACAAAATAAGAAATAGATAGATAAAATTTATGCGCAGATTAAAACTATCATTGATTTTCCTCTTGCTGCCGCTGCTGCTCTCAGCCTGCGACGACCCTAATCCGCGCTGTATTGAAGCAGATGATTGGGGCTATCCAAAAGTCTATGTTCCTGCACGTCCAGACCATATAAACGGAGCTGAAAACCGTCAATTCGTTGATTGGATTGACTCTGGTCAAGTTATTCTCAATGCCACAAACAATCATCTTATCACGCGGGTAAATCGTGCAAAAACTTTCGTCAATACTGATGGCACAATCACAAAAGATCGCTTCATTTGCGGAAAAGATGAAGAAAGCCAGCCTGAAGAATGTGCGCGTCCAGATCGTTGGACCTCATGGTTTAACGGCAACAAAGATTTTGTTCCGATAAAACATTTCTGTCGTTACTCCTCTGGATCTACAAGCACAACGACCAGCACTGCAGGAATTGTAAGTGATGACCCTGCCCCAAGCATTATCAAAGTACGTGCGGATTTAAACAGCTCCGACTTACAAACCTACTGCTCACAAGGCAGTTCAAGGCCACATTCAACTCCTGATTCAATGCTTGATTGCCGCGCTCCATGTTGGCTGAAAGACGGCTATGGCCTTTATCTTCTTCACACACAAACCGATACTAACAGCGGCAATACAAGGCATCTAGGCGACACCGATAACGACGGATATTTAACGCGCGAGCTTCCCAAGTCGCTTGGTATGCAAACAGGCGAGCGTCTCTATTTCAAAATTCTTGACCGTTACTATACCGATAATGCGGGCGGATATACTGTCCATTTAGTGGAAGGCACGCGCAGCCCAAATCGTGGACCGCTTGAAACAGTCGCCGATATTTTCATTACGCCAACCTTGGTGTTAATGCGCCGCCTTTACGAAGGTCTCATTGCTGACAACGCCTTCTTTCTCGCCGCTCGCACTGCTTTAGTTTTGTATGTTGCCTTGCTTGGTTTTCTCTATGTAACTGGTACCGCAATGCGTAACTATGGCGATCTTGTTATGGCCACATTGCGCTTTGGTGTGGTTGCTGCGGTGTTATTTACTGAAAATAGTTGGCAGTTTTTCTACGATCATTTCTTCGTCGTATTTTTAGATGGAACAATTCAGCTCGCTGGATCTTTTGCTAACCCAAGCGGCGTCTTTGATCCAAACAATCCTTGGTTTTCCCTTGATTCCTTACTGCTGATGTTTTTTGCCAAGGAAACACACATAAAAATTGCCTCGCTGCTTTTCACGCATTTCTTTTTCTTGGGCGCAGTCTACATAATCATTTTTTATGTCATCATGGGAATGTTCGCAATTGCCCTGGCGAAGGCTCTTTCCCTAATTTTGCAGGCATATTTTATTTCAGTCTTACTAATCGGGCTTGCGCCTTTATTCCTTGTCTTCATCCTTTTTAGTAAAACGCGTGAAATTTTTTCAGAATGGCTGCAGCAGCTCATAGCCTTTAGCATTCAACAGATTCTAGTTTTTGCTGCAATTGGCTTATTCGCCGAACTAATAATCAGCCAACTTGAGCGCACATTGGGGTACCGCGTTTGCTGGCGCACAATGTTCAATATTTTTTCTTCTCTTGATTTTTCTGTTATCCAACTACCTTCTCTTTTGGATGTAAAATTCTGGATGCCATCTCCTTCCGATGTTCGTGGCGCAATTTTTATCGACACAGATCATAACGGCGTCAAAGAATTATTAACCAATCGCTATCTTGATCTGCCATATTTTGATCCAACCACTGATGCTGATGCAATCAAGCGCTACTTAGCTGGAACTGCGTTTCTTACTGCTACTTTTATCAGCTTGGTTGACATGCTAGTTTTCATGTTCTCAACTTTCATTTTCATCAAATTTCTTGATATCATGCCATATATTGCTGATAGCTTGAAAGGCTCTGGTGGCAGCCGTTTCCAATCGAGCAGCCTATTAATTGTTCCAAGTGGTGGAAACAATCTAGGCAAGGGCATAAGCGGATCATTGTGGGAGCAAACCGCTAATACGCTGCTTGGAGAAAAACAAGACAGTAAAAGCCTTGATGGGTTTAAGAACGATGCTACTGGAGTTGGTAAAGCTTTCTACGATTTCACAGGTCGCGATGGTGGTTTAATAGGCAACTTGTTCCGCTCACCATTTGATGTTGCTAATAAAATTCGGAAAGTTGGCGATGAGAAAAACGAAGAAGATAAACAAACAGAAATTCGCGAACGCATGGAGAAATTCTTTGCTCAACGCAAAGATGCCGAAGAGAAAGAAAAAAATGCCAATCTTCAACGCCAAGAACAATCAGAAGCCGCAGACATAGACAAAAAAGAAGACAAAAAAGAAGACAAACCAAAACGAGACGAAAATGCTCTGCGTAGCTTGAAATCCAATGAATATCATGCACTTGGTATGGCTAACGATCAAAACCTTGCCAATGATCAAAGTCGTCTAGCTCAAGTGGTGAATAACTTAGATAGTTTAATTAAAGAAATGGAAAACGCTGGCGCAACTAATGTTGAGCTTAGAAATTTAATTGATGCAAAAAATAAACTTGAGTCTGGACAATAGTAACTTTGACTGCAAAAACATTTTGCAAAAATAAATCGGAGCTTCTTATGAAAATATTCCGCCTGATAATCACCGCGTCTTGCTTGATGTTTGTCACCTCAGCCTGTTCGTCCGACGATGAAAAAAAAGAACTAAAAAGCCCTTGCGTTTCCGCCCCATCGCAAAGCTCGCAAACACCTTGTTCTCCGCGCATTCGCGTCAATGATCATTGGATGAGCTAAGATGAAATCTGCTAAAAAGCGCGGCTTATCTTTGGTAGAGCTTTCAATAGTTATTGCCATTACTGGCATGATGATTGCCGCAACCGTAGGCGGAGCGCAATTATTTGAAACCGCAAAAATCCGTCGTATTGCCCTGAGTTTCCAACAATATCAAACCGCAATTAACCAATTCCGTGAAACTTACGGCTATCTCCCTGGCGATTTTCCTACCGCAAGCGCGGTTTGGAACGGCGATGGCAACGGCGACGGTGACACTTTAGTTGAATATTCAACCAGCGCCAGCGGCTCACCGCAGGAAGATCTCCTGCTTTGGCTGCATCTACAACATGCGAAAAAAATTGCTGGAAGCTATAGCGGAACCAATGCCAGCGGCAGTATACGTTATGCCGCTGACAGCAATGCTCCAAGCTCAGAAGTTTTTTCTGAAGCAGTATATAGCGTCTATACTGAAACAGGCGCAATTTCTGATATTTACGACACTACAGGCATGCTAATTCGCTTAGGCGCACTCGATGAAAATGGCTATCCGTTTTCTGGATTTCTTACCGCAAAACAAGCCTATAGCGTCGATAAAAAAATTGATGACGGCGAAGCAGATGGCGGATTTGTGTATGGAGTGCGCGGCAATGGCGGCAGCACTTGTACTAACAACGCAGCCAGCAGCAGCAGCGGCAGCTATTCTCTCAGCAGCACTGAAAAAGATTGCGATATTATTTTTTGGCTGAAAAAATTTTAACAACACGTAGGATCTTAAGCATCTTCATACCCTATAAGGGCAGTTACAAAACCTACATGTCATTGTCAAAAAAAACCTGTAGATTATTATTCATTCTAAGAAATTAAATGAAACCAAGCTCAATAATACCATTTCATATTTTTAATCATGACAAGGAGCTGCAAGTTTTTTTTAGCGGATTGTATTACAAAGTACATGAGTACTAAAAAACGGAGCGGTTCTGATATCAGGATAAAAACATGGAATTGTATGAATTCAAACAGCAGGTCGTTTAGTAAGACGCATTAAATTGATTTAAAAACTGAACCGCTCAATCGCTAAATTAAGGTTTTATGATGCCTAAATCTTTTTACAAAAACAGCCTAACAAAAAATTCAGCAAAAATTCTCAGCACTTTATGCTCGATTAGTTTGCTCTCAGCCTGTGCCGACCCGATCATCGCAAAAGATGTGGTGAGCGATGATTACAAACTCTCCTGCCAGCAGCTGGCGCAAGAAATCGGCGCTTCTGAATTCGCTCTTACTCACGCGCGCAAAGATGATCGCTTTCGCTTAGGATATATTCTAATTATACCAGCAGCTGTTTCTTATATGCGCATGTCAGAGGCCGAAGAAGCGGCACAAAAACGCGTTGATGGCTTAACCGACATTGCTCAGCGCAAGCAATGCGATTTATCCGCAGCTGCAGCGACAGATTCTAATGCAAGCGCGGAGAAAAAAGACCCAACCAACAACGCTGCAGCAGCTCCGATTCAGCAAGCTCCTACTGCGCCAATTATGCGCCAGGTACAGCAGCAACCTGGCTATGCTCCTCAACAGCAGCAGCAAAATTTCCAGAGCTACGCTCCTGCTCAGCAACGAGCACCAATGGCCTATAATCCTGGCTACCAACCTGCAGCTCCGTATCAACAACAGCCTTATGCAGCGCCTTATCCAGCACAACAAGCCTATCCGCAACAACCAGCTGCTCAATATCCGCAAGCTGTTTATCCGCCTATGAATCCTGGAAACCCAGTTCAACCACCAATGCGCTAGTTTGCAAGAAAAAGTAGAAGCAACATTAACAGCTAAGATACGTAGAAATTTATTAGCAGCAGAGCTGCAGATTTCTACAATTCTTACACTCAACTGCTCATCACAGATAAAAACTCAGATACAAAAAGCTAGCTAAATCTGGAAAAGCTAGAGCTTAAAGCGTACACCGCCTTCAACATTGTGCGATTGGAATTTTCCATCATGTTTCGGATCATTTGGCGTTCCATCATGCTGGAATTTTGGATCGCTGAAACTATCAATAAATCTATATCCAACATGGAAACCAACACGAGGCATAATTTCAGGCTCAAGAGACAAGCCTGTCATCAGCTGATAGGCTGGAATAACATCTGTATCAGAAAGATGCGACCCATCCGCACCACCAAAAGCTGGCGTTTTAAGCCGAACTGCAGCCACACCAAGTCCACCACCAACATAAGGCGTAACATTTGTAGCATTTTCTAAATCGAAGAAAGCATTCGCCATTAAAGTCCAAGCAGAAAGATTTCCGTTATCTTCTGTGTCAGCAATACCATCATTTTTAACATTATTGACGCGGTATGCGGCTTCAATTTCAAAGCGCGTTTGGCTAACTGGACCGCGCATCACTGGAGGCTCATAACCAAGCGCCATAGCGAATCCCCAACCTGGTTCGAAAGATACGCCTGAAGAATGTTGCGAACCTGTTAGATCTGCATTTTCTGCAAATCCACCACTGCCAGTTAAATCGATGTAAACACTTGGTTCGTAGCGAAACAGAAGCGGATCTGGACGAATATTATCTTCAGAGGCAACTGGCGGAATTGGCGGATTTTCAGGTGCTTCCTGAGCAGCTACAGGAGAAACAACAAAAAATAATCCCATGACAAAAACTAATAGCGCGTACATCGCTGCCTCCTAAATTTTTTATAGCCGCCTATTGCAGCCAAAGGCTTATATCTCCACAGAAAAAACTGCGCAAGCAAAGTTTATTAATCTGGAATATTTTTATCAGATTTTTTTGCACTTAATTTTTGATGCTTAAACGGAACAGCCAAAATTCCCAACAAAACCTGCATCAATGCGCCAGCAAAAACATCAAATACGCTAACGACTAATCCCAATGCTAGCATTTGATATTGAAGCTTGGATGAGAAAACTGGAAAACGCGGAGATTTAGGCACAGAGCGCAAAACATACCCAAAGCCATAATTACAAGGCAGTGCTAACAACCGCCCTAAAAATTCTGCCAAAAAAATTTTATTCGCGTCATAAATTTCAAGCTCGCGCATTGCTTGAACTACATAAGAACTATGAAAAAGCAACAAAACTGCACCTGAAAAACTATCAACAATTGCCAAAAAATATGGCTCAATTGTCACGAAAAGCTCCGAGTAAAAATTCTTTGTTTCCTTCAGTCCCAAGAATCGGACTTTCAATAATTGGCAATAATGAAAAACCCTGCTCTAAAAACCAGGAAGAAATTTCTGCACAAACTCGCTCATGCAAAATAGGATCGCGCACAATTCCACCTTCACCAACCTCATGCGCCGCCACTTCAAACTGAGGCTTTATCAACACAATCACATGTATAGAGCCAGATACAAGCTCGAGCGCCGCTGGTAATATCGACGATAATTTAATAAAACTTGCATCACAAACAATCCAATTCGGCAATTGCGAGAATTGATCTTTTGTCAAATGCCTAGCATTTGTTCGCTCCATTACTACAACGCGCGGATCTTGACGCAGCTTCCAAGCTAATTCGCCGTAGCCAACATCAACAGCATAAACCCGCTTAGCGCCATGACAAAGCATAACCTCTGTAAAACCACCCGTACACGCCCCCAAATCTACAACGACTTGCGAATCAGGTGACCAGCCAAACTCCTTAAGCGCATAAGCAAGCTTTTCCCCCGCACGTGAAACCCAAGGAAATTGCCGCCTCTCACGCACTCTCACTTTATCATCTATACGGATCAAAGAACCTGGTTTATCAGATAATTTATCATTAACCAGAACAGTACCAGCGCGGATAATCGCCTGAGCTGCGCTTATATCAGCAGCAAGATCAGAATTTACCAACATCTCATCGAGACGAATTTTTGTTTTTCTCATTCTAATGCGTTCGCAAAACAACATATTCAGCAAAAGTCTTCAGCACGTCCGCACGACGGCCAAATACCTCAAGGTGACGCAAAGCTTGTTTACCAAGAATTGCCGCCTGCTGTCTTGCTTTATCAACGCCAAGAGCGCTCACTAAAGTAGCTTTTCCTTCTGATTTTATTGAGCGTACTCCATCTTTTTTATTAGTTGCAACCGCATCCAATAAATCATCCGTTATCTGAAATGCCAAACCAATATCATGCGCAAAAGCACGCACCATTGTGCGTAAATTCGGTGCTGCATTTCCAAGTATTGCGCCAACTTCGCATGATATCGCAAACAGCTCGCCCGTTTTCAAACGCTGCAACTGAATAATTTTGTTCAATGCCAGATCATCTTCTTCAATTACTAAATCCATCATCTGACCACCAACCATTCCCATAGGGCCAACCGCCTTAGCAATGCTCCTAACCAGCTCACAGCGCACCGCTGGACTGCTATGAGTTGACTGATCAGATAAGACTTCAAACGCCAAAGTAAGCAATGCATCACCTGCTAAAATCGCAGTGGCTTCATCAAATTTTTTATGACAGCTCGGCTGACCACGACGCATGTCATCATCATCCATTGCTGGTAAATCATCGTGGATCAAAGAATAAGCATGAATAAATTCTATCGCTGCGGCTACCTGCAAAGCCGAAGACTTGCTAACGCCAAATAAATCAGCTGTGGTAATAGTCAAGAAAGGACGCAATCTTTTTCCTGGAGAAAGAGCAGAATAGCGCATAGCCTCGAATAAGCGCGTCTGACCATGATCGCCAGGATCAGGCAACAGCTTATCCATTTTTTCGCTCAGAAAAGCGCTTGTCTCCTGCAATAATTGCTCGAAGTCACTCATAAAAAACAAACTCACAGAGAATAAAAATAAAAAACACTACTTGGCTTTTTCTACCTTGCCGTTTTGCCTTACAACCAAAACCGAGCAATCAGAGTGGCGAACCACGCGCGCCGCATTCGGTCCTAGCAGATAATCTTTCAACTCAGGACGATGCGCTGTCATCACGATCAAATCCGAACCGACTTTCTCCGCCGTTTCAAGAATGCTCTCATAAACAGTTCCCTGCGCTACAATTACTTGTGTATCAATATGCTCAGGAACATTTGTCGAAACGAAATTTTTTAATGCTTCGCTCGTTCTCTCCATCACACGCTTTTCCGCACCTTCTGGAAAATATTGTTGAATCAGATTCATACCATAATCAGGAACAACAGTTAGAACATGCAAGCGTGAATTAAATGCACCCACCAACTTCAAAACCACTGGCATAGCATCACGCCAGGAGCTTTCTTCTGTTAAATCAACAGGAAATAAAATGTCGCTATAAAGCATATTTTTAAAAACCTACTATTGTTAAATCACTAGCCAAAAATCGGCTTACAAGAGCATCTACAAAAGACCCTTTTCTTTGAAATAGCGCTCAGCACCTTTATGTAGCGGAGCTGTATTTCCTTCGCGCACCATTTTACGAGGATCCAATCCTACAAAAACTGGATGCAAAGTTTTGAAATTATCAAAATTATCAAAGACCGATTTCACTACACGATAAACCACATCTTCATCAACTTTTTCCGTTGTAACTAAAGTTGCTTTCACACCAAAAGTTTGGATATCAACTGGGTTACCAACATACATTCCTCCAGGAATAGTCGCATATGCGTAATAGGGATTCTCGCGAATCAAGCTATCGATCTCCGGACCTGTAACTGTCAGAATTCTTACCTCACAGGTAGTTGAAACTTCCTGAACTGCACCATTTGGATGACCAGCACTGTAGATCATTACATCAATGCGTTTATCGCAAAGAGCTTGAGGCTGATCCGAACCTTTTAGCTCCAACGCTTGTTTGAAAGTCTCTGGTGTCCAACCTTTTACAGCCATCACCACTTCCATCGTTGCGCGGTTACCAGAACCAGGATTTCCAACATTTACGCGCTTACCAACTAAATCATTGATAGTTTTTATTTCAGAGTCTTCACGCACAACAACGGTATAAGCTTCACTATGAAGAGAGAACATCGAACGCAAATCAGCGAATGCTCCTTGTGAAGCAAAATGCCCCGTGCCTTTAAATGCGTGATATTGCCAATCGGACTGCGCCACAGCAAAATCAATTCCATGATCGCGCAAAGTATTGAGGTTAAAAACCGAACCGCTTGTCGATTCAACAGAGCAACGAATACCGTGCTGTTTACGACCGCGATTAACCAAGCGGCAAATGGCTCCACCAGTTGGATAATAAACCCCTGTCACACCACCAGTACCGATCGTAACGAATTTATCAGAAGCCGCAGCACCGCTAGGAAGCAAGAAAGCCCCAGCTCCAAGCAAAAGAAAAAACCCACAAAATAACGCGCGTAACATTTTAGAAAATGCCATATTAATTTCCTCGCAATCAAAAAACATTATCCAAATACGTACATCATAAGCCACGATTAGCAAGCAAAAGCATGTTTGTTCTTATACAAAGTTACAAACCTGGAAAGTTGCTTTAACCAAAAATTTTCTTAAATCTCTTCAATTTGTGAGTGACTCAAAAAACACCAAACTAGAAAAATCCAGCGTTGCTGATTTTTATCTCAATGACTTAATCAGCAACTAGGAAAATTCAACGCCGTATCTCTTAAGAAATCACAAATGCCAATGACCCTTCAGCACGAAGAGCAGTAGCCCTAACATAATTCCCATCTAACCACAAGATGCTATTCCATTCGCACAGAAATTATCGGCAAATTTTTTACCAACATCCCGCCAAAAAAATCTTCACCCCGCCTAAAAAACCAACGATATTTATATAAAAAACAATTAATTGATCAGCAAAGCAAGAGATTTACACCGCACGATTTACAACAGCAGCAACATCCCAATCGCCCATAAAATCTACTGCTGCTCCTGCAGTTTTCCGATCAGAATGCGCACGCAAATATGCAGCGTACAAATATGGCTCAACATAAGAATTTCTATAGGCTTGCGGATTAAATACCAGCTGTCTAACCGCCTGAATAACTGGATCATTCATTTCAGGCGTAACAATTGGCACATAACCAGACTTATCGGCATTTTGCGAATCAACAAGCCGCGCCATTTCTTCAATCAAACGCTCAACTTGGCCAGCAGAAACCACGTGATGCAACAACCAATTCCGCACAAAAGCAGTTTTAATTCTTGCTGTTGCTCTATCCTCCATCAGCGGCTCTCCACTTAGCTCTTTCACACCAGAACAACCAACTCCGCGTCGCACCCAAGGCTCGGCATAAGCTAATAATCCATGCAGCGCATAAGCAACATTTTCCTCAATGTCAGACGCCGATAAAGCCGCCAAATCTGCTTTCGGGAAAGTGAACATCGGCTCCCATTCAATCTGCTTCGGCGCTTGCAAAAATATTTCCTGCAATTTCACAACATCACCAGCCAAATGATAGGCCATCACATGAATAGTTGCCGCCTGTGGCGAAGGCGACCAGCCCGTGTCATTGAGCGCCTTAACCTGATTTTTTTTATTCTCAAGCAGCCCCTTCATGTCTCGAATTTTTGCCCACATACCTGCGCCAATTTGTGGAACTTCCATCAACAAACTGACATAAACATTATTTTCTTCGTAGCTGCTTTTGTAAATTTTATTTACCAAAGAACGATAAGAATCGATCGGCCCTTTATGCATCATCAGATCAATAAAACTTCCCGTGTAATCTAAAAAGCCAGAATTCGTGAAGAATAAGACCTCTTGCGCTTCTGCAATACTGTTATAAAGCTGAGCATTTGTGCGGATTTCCTCGTTCATCACACCAAGTTTATTGGCATTAATTGGCAAGCCAAGCAGGCGATTAATTTTCGCAAACAACTCTACTGTAAGAGCCACTTCTTCAGCACCATGCGATTTCGGCACAACATGATAACGCATGCCAAACAAACTTGTCAGATAACAATCCAGAATTTTTTCGAGAATCGGATTGCCATCAATATTTATTAGCGAACTATCAGCAAAAAGATGCGCACCAACCTCACGAACGAGAGGAAAAGCCTTACGCTTAAGCGTTTTTACCTGCAGTGTTTTTGCATCTAAATAGCTGGTGTTTTTTATTGTACCGCGCAATTCTCCGCGCACTTCACAAGTCAAACTTCCATCAATAATTTTTTTGATATTTCTATAAGCAGAAATTTTATTTTCCGGCGCCGATAAAGACGCATCTTCAAGATCAATGATGCATGTTAACGTAGACTCCAACCACAGATCCTTTGGCACTTGTCCAACGTTAAGCTTTAGCTCGATATGCAGACGATTATGCACAAAAATACAATCAGAAAGAACCAGACCATTTTCGAGGAAATTTACACCAACAAGCTGCTCGGAATTTTGCAGCCGCGTTTCCTCTCCCGCATGGGTATAAAAATGCAATTGCTTGCTATTTTTATCGAACGATAAATGCGCCACATCTTCCCATTTTGCTGAATGTGCAAGCGGCACCACTGCATTTAAAAAACTATCCCGCTGCTGTTTTGCTTCACGTATTTTGCCTTCTTCGTCTGCAGAAGTGACCATATTGCTTGCAGCGACAACCTTCTCCAAGCAGCCATATCTACCATTAACAGCATTCAAAACCATGTTGGCTTTATCGGCAGGAACAACCAATTGCGGACCTTGTATATCGGTAATTTCTGGCTCAAGATTTTCTGCTCTCACCTTCACTGATTTGCTTTTTGGATCGACAATATAGCCGATTGATTTCAGATATTTTACCACATCAGAAACCGCAGCATCTCGGCCTTTTGGCGCTTGGAAATATTGATCAATCTGCTGCTGAAAATTAGCACGTTTATCTAACAATGCCTGATTTTTATCAGAAAATTCTGCTACCAATTCCCGCAGATGCAAACCACATTGCTCCAGAGAAACTGGCAGTGGCTGTATGTTATTCCACATCTCAACGAATTCTTGACTAACATTTACACCTGGTGCTATCGAGCGCATAAACAAACCTTTTCTTTTTATCATTAACAAAAGCGCGAGAGATTCATAACTAGAACGCTTATTTTTGAAAAGAAAAAGTAATTGCCTATTTATTCGACGCAATTATAAGAGCAGCTCTAAACTATAACTCGCAGGATGAAATTGGATGAAAGACCTAGAGTTCAACAAAATCGCCGCTTCCATATTGGTTGCAGGATTAATCGCACTGGTGGTTGGCAAAGTGACCAACGCTCTTTACTCACCTGATGAACAGGAAAAGCGCGGCTATCAAGTCGAAGTAGCTAGCGGCAACGAAGCTGGCGGAGCTGCAGCTGAAGCCGAAAAACCTCTCGATATTCCAGCCTTAATGGCTGCGGCAAATGCCGAAAACGGCCAAACTATTTTCAAAAAATGTGTAAGCTGTCACAGCGTCGAAAAATCTGGCGCACATAAAGTCGGCCCGAATTTATGGGGAATTATTGGCTTAAAATCTGCGCATCATGCCGATTTCGCCTATTCTTCTGCTCTAAAAGAAAAAAATATCACTTGGGGATATAGCGAACTTTTCGCCTTCCTGAAAAAACCATCCGCCTACGCACCTGGCACGAAAATGTCTTTTGCTGGTTTACGCAAGCCTGAGGAAATCGCCGATGTTATCGCCTATCTCCGCGCACAGAGCGACTCTCCAAAGCCTCTGCCATAAACAAAAAGCAGTGAAATATTTTTTCTTATGCTTGCTATTTCTGCTCGCACCAACGCAGATTTTTGCTGCACACGGGCTTTCCGTCTGGGGAAGTTTAAAATATCCAGAGGATTTTAAAAATTTTGCTTACGTTAATCCCAACGCTCCAAAAGGCGGAGCCTTGCGCTTGAGCGCAGTTGGTAGTTTTGACAGCCTAAATCCTCATGTTTTAAAAGGAATCGCTGCTGAAGGAATCGCTTTAACCAGCGATAGTTTATTGGTAAGTGCCGCCGATGAAATTGGCTCCGCTTATGGCCTAATCGCTGAAGATATTTTATTTGCAAAAGATCGTAGCTGGGTAGAATTTAAAATTCGCCAAGAAGCCAAATGGCAAGATAACAGCCCAATTACAGCCGATGACGTTGTTTTTTCCTATCATACTTTGACCGAAAAAGGACATCCGCAATATCGCATCCTTTACCAAGATGTTGCATCAGTTGAAAAACACGATCCTTTGCGCGTGCGCTTCATTTTTAAAAACACTAAAAACCGCGAACTACCGCTTTTAGTTGGCCAAATGCCTATCATTAGCAAAAAATATTTTTCCACTAATGACTTCGAATCATCCTCTCTAACGCCGCCGCTTGCCAATGGGCCTTACCGCGTCAAAAAGGCTGAACCAGGCCGCTCAATTACTTATCAGCGTGTTAAAAATTATTGGGCCAAAGATCTAGCAGTCAATCGCGGCCGTTATAATTTTGATGAAATTCGCATCGATTATTATCGCGATGAAACCGTTGCTCTCGAAGCGTTCAAAGCAGGAGAATATGATTTTCGCAAAGAAAATATCGCTAAAAACTGGGCAAAATCTTATGATCTCGCTGATATAAAAACGGGAGAAATAATCAAAGAAACCATTCAAGATGGAATTCCAACTGGCATGCAATGTTTTGTATTTAATCTGCGCCAACCCAAATTCCAAAATGCTCTTGTACGCGAAGCTCTGACTTATGCTTATGATTTTGAATGGGCAAATAAGCAGTTATTTTTCAGCGCTTACAGCCGCAATCAAAGTTTTTTCGGCAATTCCGTTTTCGAATCATCAGGATTACCAACAACAGCAGAAACAAAACTGCTGAAGAATTTTTCTGATAATTTACCTGCGCGAATCTTCAGCGAAAAATTTTCTCTCCCGCAAACAGATGGCAGCGGAAATGCCCGCACAAATCTCATAAAAGCCGCAGAATTACTTGATAAAGCTGGCTATATATTGCGCGACATGAAACGCATTGATCCACATACTAACAAAGTTTTTGAACTAGAATTTCTGCTCACCAGCCCCGCATTTGAACGCGTTGTAATGCCATATATCCGCAATCTAAAAAAACTTGGCATTGAAGGAAAAATTCGCCGCGTAGACATGCCACAATTTATAAAACGTCAGGAAAATTTTTCTTTCGACGTCATTATAAATTGGTACACTCAAGGTACTTTTCCTGGCAATGAACAATTCAGCTATTGGCATAGCTCACAAGCCACACAGCGCGGCAGCCGCAACGTTGCTGGCATTCAAAATCCTGCTGTTGATGCTCTGGTCGAAAAACTTCTACAAGCCAATACACTAGATGAGCTAAAAACAATCAGCCATGCTCTTGATCGCGTGCTTTTGTGGAATTTCTACGTCATTCCACAATGGAACAACCGCACTCACCGTGTGATTTACTGGAACAACATCGCCCGCCCTAAAAAAATTCCTCCATTTTCATTAGGACTCACTGATTTATGGTGGGCAAATCCGCAAATAAAAAAAACAGGCGCACATGAGAAAACCAATT
>JBIKYU010000087.1:0-6253 GCA_044355085.1 Rickettsiales bacterium
TGTAATTGACGCCCAGCCTTCAAAATCATTCTCAGCCATCGGATCCTCAATCGAAATTATTGGATAATTAGACAAAAGATTTTGGTAATAAGAAATCATCGCTTCAGCATCAAGCTGCTTGCCTTCCAAATGATAAAAACCATCGCGGTAAAATTCTGTTGAAGCTGAATCCAGCGCCAAATGAACATCAACACCAGGAGTGTAACCAGCTTTTTCAATCGCCTGCATAATGCAATCAAGCGCCTGATTTGCACTTTGCAAAGCGGGAGCAAAACCACCTTCATCACCAACATTTGTGCTCAAACCTGAAGCTTTCAAACGCGCTTTCAAATGATGGAAAATTTCTGCACCAGCGCGCATTGCCTCTTCAAAACTAACTGCACCAGTTGGCACAATCATAAATTCTTGAATATCAATCGCGTTATCCGCATGCACACCGCCATTTAAAATATTCATCATCGGTACTGGCAAACTTGTTGCTGACAACCCGCCCAAATAGCGAAACAGCGGCAGATCATAATGACAAGCCGCAGCTTTAGCCGCCGCCATCGATACCGCCAAAATTGCATTCGCACCTAACCGAGATTTATTTTCTGTTCCGTCTAGTTGGCACAAAGCCTCGTCAATTTCCATTTGCTCATCAGCATTCATGCCGCAAATTGCATCAGAAATTTCACCGTGAATATTAGCAACTGCCATCTGCACGCCTTTGCCAAGATAACGCTCTGGTTCGCCATCGCGCAGCTCATGCGCCTCACGCGATCCCGTTGATGCGCCAGATGGAACCGCAGCCCGACCAACTGCGCCGCTCTCAAGCAAAACATCAGCTTCAACAGTTGGATTGCCACGGCTATCTAAAATCTCGCGCGCGCGTATTTCTACAATTGCTGTCATTATTTTTTTCCTTTCGCTTTTATCAAAGAATCAATCGCTTTCAGCTCAGAAAGCAAATCTGGCATTTCCTGTAATGGAACCATGCACGGACCATCGCTCGGAGCTGAATCAGGATCAGGATGAGTTTCCAAAAACACCGCCGATACACCAGCTGCAACAGCCGCACGCGCCAAAAGCGGTACAAACTGGCGCTGACCGCCAGAAGCTCCACCCAAACCTCCTGGCTCTTGCACGGAATGAGTCGCATCAAAAATAACGGGAAATCCTGTCTCAGCCATAATCGCCAATGAACGCATGTCAACGACCAAACGATTATAACCAAAGCTAGATCCGCGCTCGGTTAGCAAAATATTTTGATTGCCAGATTCAGTAATTTTTGTAACCACATTAGCCATATCCCACGGCGCTAAAAACTGGCCTTTCTTCACATTGATCACGCGCCCAGTTTTTGCTGCAGCAACAAGCAAATCTGTTTGTCTGCATAAAAAAGCTGGAATTTGAAGAATATCAACAATCTCAGAGACAATTTTGCATTGTTCTTCTGTGTGGACATCAGTTAAAACTGGGCAAGAAAATTTTTCTTTTATCTCGGCAAACACAGGCAAAGCCTTATCAATTCCGATTCCTCTTTTCCCAGAAATACTGCTGCGATTTGCTTTATCAAAAGAAGATTTATAGACAAAACCCAGGCCTAATTTTTTGCAGCTCTCAACCAAAAACTCACAAACTTCTAAAGCATGTTCGCGCGATTCCATCTGACATGGACCTGCGATAATTTTCAGCGGCAAATCATTACTAAAACGCAGATCAAACGCACCAATTTTTATTTCTTTGCTCATAATTTTTACGCTGCATCTTCAGTTTTTAAATTTTGTTTTTGCGCATAAGCAGCAGCTACAAACGAGGAAAATAGCGGATGTGGAGAGAAGGGGCGCGATTTTAATTCTGGGTGAAATTGCACGCCCAAAAACCACGGATGATTTATGCTCTCAGCAATTTCAGGCAATTTACCATCAGGAGACATTCCCGAGAAACGCAAACCAACTTTTTCAAGCGCCGCAACATAATCGATATTAACTTCATAACGATGACGATGACGCTCTGAAATTTCCGTTTTACCGTAAATTTTCTCCGCCAAACTATTTGCCGATAACACACAAGAATACGCTCCAAGACGCATGGTTCCGCCCAAATCTTCATTTGATTTACGCTTAACTTTTACATCGCCTTTTTGCCATTCATTCATCAAACCAATTACAGGCTCTTCGCAATTTCCCCATTCAGAAGAAGCAGCACCAGCAAGACCCAGTAAATTTCGCGCCGCTTCAACCACCGCAACCTGCATGCCTAAGCAAATACCAAAGAAAGGCAATTTGCGCTCACGCGCGTAACGCACTGCTAAAATTTTTCCATCGATTCCATCTCGTCCAAAACCACCAGGAACCAAAACCGCATGCACACCTGCGAGTTTTTCTTCAACTGTTTCTTCTTTTAATTGCCGCGCATTAATCCAGCGCACTTTAACGCGCACACCATTAGCAATTCCGCCATGATCCAGCGCTTCAATCAAAGATTTATACGCATCTTTAAGCCGCGTATATTTTCCAACAACAGCAATCACCACATCATCTTTTGGTGCCAAAACACTATTAACAAAGCGCTCCCACGCCGATAAATCAACAGGCGCTTCATAAGGCAAACCAAAGTGATTCAAAACTTGTTTGTCCAAAAGCTGCTGCGAATAATCAGATGGAACTTGATAAATGGTTTTTACATCCAAACCTTCAATCACACATTCTTCACGAATGTTACAAAATAACGCTATTTTTTTGCGCTCACTCAAAGGAATTGGACGCTCGGCCCGACATAATAAAATATCTGGCTGAATGCCAATCGAGCGCAGCTCTTTCACTGAATGTTGAGTTGGTTTAGTTTTTAACTCCTTTGCTGCAGCAAGATACGGCACCAAAGTTAAATGCATGAATAAAACGCGCTCTCTACCAAGCGTATAACCCAATTGACGAATCGCCTCAAAGAAAGGCAAACCCTCAATATCACCAACTGTTCCACCAATTTCACATAATAAAAAATCAGTGTCATCAGTATCGTTTAATATGAATTCTTTAATCAGATCCGTGACATGCGGAATAACTTGCACGGTTCCGCCCAGATAATCTCCGCGCCGCTCTTTTTCTAACAAATGGGAATAAATACGGCCAGTTGTGATGTTATCTCCGCGCTTAGCATCAACATTAGTAAAACGCTCGTAATGACCAAGATCAAGGTCTGTCTCAGCGCCGTCTTCAGTGACAAAAACTTCACCATGCTGAAAAGGACTCATCGTTCCAGGATCAACATTCAAATATGGATCAAGCTTTCTTAAGCGAACTCTATAACCGCGAGCTTGCAAAAGTATCGCTAAGCTTGCAGCAGAAATTCCTTTCCCCAAGGATGAAACCACACCACCAGTAATAAAAACAAAGCGCGTTAAACGCTCAGATTTCACCACAGTTGAAGAGAGATTTTTTTGCATATAAATCGCCTTTCTCTACCGCGCCATTGGCACAGTTGGTGCAGCTTGAGTAGCTGGAGCAGTAGAATCAGAGCCATTTCCAGGCGCTTGATGTTGTTGCTCTATTTTATCTGCGATTGAAGATTCAGAACGCATTTGTCTGGTAGTAATTGTTGCCATGACCAAGCTGTTAATCATAAAAGCTGCTGCTAAAAGCGCAGTTACTCTTGTCAAGGCATTCGCCTTAGCATTACCAGAGAGCAGAGAATTTCCTCCACCTCCACCACCAATACCGCTTAGTCCATCGCTATCAGTGCGCTGAATTAAAATCACACCAACCATAAAAACCGCTATCAAAATTTGTAAGACCAGCAATACATTCAACATATAAAAACCTTTCTATAAATATTTTATTAGGCGACGTCCTATCTCAAAGAGTATTAGCCGCCTGAATTAAAGACCAAAACTGCTCAGGATCCAAACTTGCTCTACCAACTAAAACTCCTGCAACCTCGTTCAGAGAAACTATATTGCCTACGTTTTTTTCAGAAACTGCACCACCATAAATTACACGCAAATTCAAATTTCTCTGCGCCAGAATTTTTAAAACCCGCACATGCATTGCCTGAATTTCTGCCTCAGCTGGAGCTGCAGCTGCACCAATAGCCCATACAGGCTCATATGCAAGAATCGTATTTTTTTCAGTCGCTGTATCAGGAAGAGAATTTAAAATCTGCGCTTCAACAATTTCAGCTGCCCTACCTTCTTTGAGCTCCGCTGCGGTTTCTCCCACACAAACAATTGCGATTAATCCCGCCCGATGCGCCGCCAAAACTTTTTGCGCTATCAATTCATTGCTTTCTTTATAAGCAGAACGCCGCTCTGAGTGGCCAATAATGACATAACGACAGCGTAAATCCGCAAGCATTTCTGCACTAATATCACCAGTATGCGCACCCGATGCTGCATAATGGCAATCTTGTGCTCCTAAAGAAACACCGAAAGCTTGAAGATGATCAGCAAAATCTCTCAGCAAAGTGAAAGGCGGACAAAGCACAATATCGCAATGCACCAAATGCTGACTCAGCAAGGATCCCAGGCGTTTTATACGATTAACACTTTCCGCCAAAGTGCCATACATTTTCCAGTTCGCCACCAATAGAGGCGGCAATGACCGCGACATAAAAAACCTAAATTTTTTAATTCAAGAAAGCGGCAAAAGAGCTACCACACTTGCATCTGGCCAGGCAAAAAAATTGAAACAACCAAATATATTTCAAAAGCGCCAACCAATCACTGGCGGTATATAAGGAAAATACAATATTGAGGCAACAAACTTGCGATGTTTTTAAAGAGATTTGTTTCTCAATTCAATATCCATAACCTTCCTAAAGCAAATTAATTTTAATTACTCAGCATTTTCTCTAAGCCATTTTGTGGCAATCCATTTCTCTCCTGCAAGCACTGGCAATCCAGCATGAAGGCATCTGGGATCATGACCATCACCTAAATTTGGATAAGAAAAAAACACTGCGTTACCTTTTCGCGCTGCTACTCTTATGCCTAAATCGCTGAAGCCCGTCTCTCCGCCTTCTTCACAATTATTCAGATACATAATCAACGTAGCCAGCCTCTGCCCCTTAGAGCCAATCGCCTTAACAGAACCACTACCAGAGGGAAAGAAATCATGATGCGAGCGATATTCCCCACCAATTCCATATTGCTGAACCTGGAAGAGCTCCGAACGCTCAGCTGGCCAATTAGTAAGCTCGGCAATTCTTGCTGCAATCATTTTTAAAGTTGGGCTTGAAACATCGTGCAAAAATGAAGTTTTACTCGTGCGATTCTGAATTACATCATCGCTACCAATATCTTTATTTATAACCGTAGAATGATTAAGACTCGTGCGCGACATTTCTATGAAGCTAGAGCATTCTGAATCTGCAAGAAAATTCTTTATTACAACAATTTGCGGCGATAAAACATGCGTGACTATTTCCGCAACATGACCATCAGAAAAATGCAAGAAAGAACTTTTGATATTGATAAATGGATAACGAAAGTCTGGCTCTTTATCTTCGTAAATTAATTTTATAACTTGATGCTGATTATATCCTTCACGCAGAAGCTGCTGATACATAGACAAATTACTGCATCCTCTTTTAATCTGATTCGCTTTCCACTCCAGCAATTGTTGAAAATCCAAATGCATTTTCCCCCCACAACATAATTAAGCACATCAAGATCAGAAAAAATCTTATCTAACAATTGTTACAAAGAGAAAAAACAAAAAACAACGAATTGTCTATTGACTTAGTAGATTAAATGATAGATAAGCCTGGCCAAGCAAAAAAAACGCAGCATTGCTGCTGATTATTAGAAAGAATAACTCAGGAGAAAACCATGAAGAAGCCTTTAATCACCGTCGCCACTCTTGGCTTAATTTTCAACAGCAGCGCATTTGCGCAAGAAAATAACGGCATCTCACCTCGGCTTGCGAGATTGGAAGAGGAAATCGCTCTGCTTAAGCGTCAGCAGGAAGTACAGGAAGAAAAAAATAAATCTGCAGCTGAAAAATCTGCCAATGTTGAATTCGGCAAAAAAGGTCTAAAGATATCTTCTCCAGATAAAAATTATGAACTTTCACTGCGCGGAACTTTCCAGTTTGATGGTCGTCAATTTGTTAGCGACAAAAACAACACAGGCAAGGATGATTTCCTAGCCAGACGTATTCGCCCAACTTTTGAAGGCAAAGCTGGTAACGCTTCTTTCCGCTTCATGCCAGATTTTGCTGGCTCAACCACACGCACTTTTGATGCGCATGCTGACTATAAATTAAACGAATCC
>JBIKYU010000036.1:0-12753 GCA_044355085.1 Rickettsiales bacterium
AGAAGGCGACTCAATAATTCACCGAATTTATCACATTGATCGTGGTTACGAAGCCATCGAGGAGAAGCTAGCTGGCTGCGGCGCTGCCATAGAAAGAATTACCTAAAACCAAGATTCTTAAGTGAATCTAATTTTTAACTTACATAAAGAGGGTTACATGCCTATTGAACATGATGGATACGAACTCATTTGCTCAAATGAAAACGCAGCCGATCTTGTAGCAAAAATCATTGAAGCCGAACCTTTTTTAAACGCCTCAAATACTCGCAATCTCCTTATTCATCCAGCTGGAAAGCGCGATCAAGCAAAAAAAAATCTTAGAAAAATTCAAGATATTCTCGACCGCACAAGCATTCCAAATCAGCCTTCTGAGGAAGGTCTTTCTTTGCAAGTTTCTAACATTTCACTTGAAGAATTAGCCACGCGCCTAAGCGCCATGGGTTTAATTGCCGAGGCTTTCCGCAATGAGATTTTAGTCTGCTTAGAAACTCCCAAATTCCGCAGAAAATCAGCGATTGGATAATCATGAGCAACCCTTTAATTCTGGCCGTTCCCAAAGGTCGCATTGCGGAAGAGCTAGCTCCTCTTTTGCACGCAGTTGGCATCGAACCCGAGCCAGAATTTTTTTCTGCAAGCTCAAGGCAGCTGCGCTTTAAAACCTCTTCGCCTGAATTGGAAATTATCCGCGTTCGCAGTTTTGATGTTGCGACTTTTGTTGCTTTTGGTGCCGCAGCACTTGGCGTTGCTGGCAGCGACGTTTTACACGAGCTCGACAGCCCCGATGTTTACGCTCCGCTTGATCTTTCAATTGCTCGCTGTCGCATGTCTGTTGCAGCTTTAAAGTCGGTTGCCGAACAGGAAAATATTTCCTCACTTAGCCACCTGCGTGTAGCAACAAAATATCCCAACACCACGCGCAGATATTTTGCCGCGCGCGGCATTCAAGCCGAGTGCATAAAACTAAATGGCGCTATGGAATTGGCTCCTACTCTTGGTTTGTGCCGCCGCATTGTTGATCTTGTCTCCAGCGGAAAAACTCTGGCTGAAAATGGCTTGGTTGAAATTGAAAAAATCGCTGATGTTTCTTCTTATCTAATTTGCCATCGTGCCGCGCTTAAAACACGCTCATCTTTGGTTGTGTCTTTAATCGAACGTTTCCAGGAGGCCGTGCATGCCCGTACGGTTAAATAGCAAACAAACTCCGCTGCGCGAAATTATCTCTAATCCGCTGCTTGCACCAAAAAACGGTGCCATGAATAGCGATAAAAATATTGCTGATTCAGTTGCAGAAATTATTCGTAATATCCGCGAAAAAGGTGATGAAGCCTTACTTTCCTACACGCAAAAATGGGATAACGAAAAAGCCTCTTTAGCGCAAATTATTGTCCCGCGTGAAACGATTTCTAAGGCGCATAATTTTTGCTCAAAAGAAGTTCTTTCTGCACTCAAGCAAGCTGCTACTCGCATAGAAAATTATCATCTGCATTTAATGCCGAAAGATATTGATTACACCGATGAAGCTTCTGTGCGCCTTGGGCAGCGCTGGACCGCCGTTGATCGCGTTGGCATTTATGTTCCTGGCGGGCTGGCAAGCTATCCAAGCTCGGTCTTGATGAATGCAATACCAGCACGCGTTGCTGGCGCAAAAAACCTCACAATGGTTGTTCCAGCACCAGGAGGAATAGTAAATCCGCTGGTTTTGGCCGCTGCACATTTGGTCGGCATTGAAGAAATATTCCTAGTTGGCGGCGCACAAGCTATTGCCGCTCTTGCCTTTGGTACAGAAACTATCGCTCCTGTTGATGTGATAATCGGTCCAGGAAACGCCTATGTTGCTGAAGCAAAACGCCAGGTTTTTGGCTTGGTTGGAATCGATATGATTGCAGGTCCTTCTGAGGTTTTAGTCGTAGCAGATGAATCTGCAAATCCCAAATGGGTGGCTATGGATTTGCTTTCACAAGCCGAACATGATCCGCTTGCTCGCCCAATTTTGCTGTGCTTTTCTGAAGAATTTGCCGATAGCGTCGAGCAAGAAATCAACTCCGCTTTGCCGACTTTATCACGCGCAGAAATTGCCTCAAAAAGCTGGAATGAGCGCGGTGTAATTGTCATTGCTGGAGAAAAACGCCAAGCCCTAGAGATCATCAACGCCGCAGCTGCTGAGCATCTCGAGCTTTGTGTTGAAAATCCACGCTCTTGGTTGCCAGAAATTCGTCACGCTGGTGCTGTATTTTTAGGATCACACACACCAGAAGTTTTTGGCGATTATTTGCTTGGCCCCAGCCATGTGCTCCCAACTTCAGGCACAGCGCGCTTTTCTTCTGGCATTTCTGTTTATAGTTTCTTGAAGCGCCAATCCGTTATGGAATGCCCGCCAATTGCCGCAAAAAACTTTGCTCTTAGCGCTCACGCTTTAGCTCAGGAAGAATTGCTGCAAGCGCACGCGCTCGCTGCCCTGCTCCGCAAAGGAGAATAATTTTGGCAAATGGCCGCATAATTTCTCTACATTTTAGCAACAACTCCAAAGCCGCAGAAATAGAGCGCGCGGCCAAAGATATTCTCAAAGAAAACATTTTTTCTGTAAAAGATTTTAGCGGCGATGTTTCTCTTTCCATTTCTGTTGAAGATCAAAAATATTTTTTCTGCGCCTCTGATATTAAATCCGATAACAAAGCCGAACTTTGTTGGAAAATCCCTCATCGCTCGCTCCGCAGCCTTTTCCGTGATTATCAGGTGGTTTGCGATAGTTATTTATCCGCCATCCGCGATGCGCAAGCAATGCGCGTCGAAGCAATTGATATGGGCCGTCGCGGCCTGCATGATGAAGGTGCAGAAATAATTCAAGATGCCTGTCTTGAATATGTCTCTATGAACCACGAAACCGCACGAAAAATCTTTTCTTTGCTTTATGAAATCTGGCGTCGCTAATTTATGTTTTCTCTTGTTTCTGGCTCTTTTTGCGAGCAGCTGCGCGCGCAAAAATCTCTCAGCAGAAGCAACAAATTTTTTTGTGAAAAATTCTTTCAAGCCTGAAATTTTCTCTGGCCCGCGCTTTGATACAAAAATTTGGTCGAACTTCAACGCAACTAGCGCGGAGAGAGCGCCTATAATTCACATCGTTTTGGAAGGCGATGGAATGGCCTGGAAAAATAAAAAAACTCCATCAACCAACCCAACACCACGCCAAATTTCAACTGCAGCGAAATTAAGCGAAGCGCTCGCCAAGAGAGGCTTCTTAACTCAATATTGGGCCAGACCTTGCCAATATGTTGATGGCAATTCCTGGCGCGATTGCCACATTCCCGACTGGACAACCGAGCGCTTTGGCACTCTCGCTTTGACGCATTATCAACAATTATTTGAACACTCTGCAGAGTTAAATCCTCAGGCGAAATTTATTTTCTGGGGCTATTCTGGCGGCGGCGTTTTAGCCTCGATGCTTGCCGCACAAAACCCCGATAAAATTTGTGCTCTTCACACCTTGGCCGCACCGCTTGATCTTCCAGCTTGGACCAATTTCCACAAAATCACACCGCTTAAGGCTGGAATTCATTTTTCTGAGGTGAGCGCAGCAAATAAAAATCTCCCACAACGCCACTTTGTCGGGAAAAAAGACAATATTATTCCGCCCGATATTTTAATAAAATCGCTTGGAAAAAAAGCCTACGAATCGCTTGTAATCCTTGAAAACACCTCACATCACAGCGGCTGGGGTGATTTATCTGAAGTTATGTCCGCCTCTATTCTTACCTGCAAATGAAGAAGGAAGCTTGCATTGGCAGTAGTTTTCACTATGAGTGTGTGCCGCAAAGTCAATATAACCGATAGGCTTATGGCAAAAGAAGAACTCATAGAATTTGAAGGCGTTGTGTTAGAACTTCTTCCCAACGCTATGTTTCGCGTAAAGCTGGATAACGGCCACGTGATTCTCGCGCATACTTCAGGCAAGATGCGTAAAAATCGTATACGCGTCCTAGTTGGCGACCGTGTCGTGTTGGAAATGACACCTTACGATCTCACCAAAGGCCGCATCACCAAACGCCACAAGGAATAACCTTAAGGCGCTTTGGTTTTAAATTTTTGCTATGCCCAGATAGCTCAGTTGGTAGAGCAAGGGACTGAAAATCCCTGTGTCGCTGGTTCGATTCCGGCTCTGGGCACCATTCTTCGCCCTAACGGTCTTAAGCACGGCACAGACTGTATAAGCCAAAATTCGGGCGAAGTTTCTTTCAGCGTTCTTTTTAAAATTATTCTTGAATCAAACACAAGGTCTGCATGCATCAAAATGCTAACACCTGGTACGGCACCACGGTACTTGCCGTTCGCAAAAACAATGTTTTAACCATCGCTGCTGATGGTCAGGTTTCTTTGGGATCGACAATTTTAAAATCATCCGCAAATAAAATTCGTATCCTTGCTAAAGGCGAGATATTAGCTGGTTTTGCTGGCGCTACAGCCGATGCTTTCACCTTGTTTGAGCGACTAGAAGCAAAGCTGGAAACCTATCCCAAGCAGCTAACCCGCGCCTGCGTAGAGCTCGCCAAAGACTGGCGCACTGATCGCTATTTACGCCGCCTGGAAGCAATGATGATTGTTGCTAATCGCGAAACAGCTCTAATTCTATCGGGCACAGGCGATGTTCTGGAACCAGAAGATGGTATTTTAGCCATTGGCTCTGGTGGACATTTTGCTCTCTCTGCTGCGCGCGCTTTGATTGATAGCGAACTAGATTCCGAAGCAATTGTCCGCAAAGCTATGAAAATCGCTGCTGATATTTGCATCTACACTAATCACAACCTCACATTACACACACTCGCATGACCACTGAAAATCTCACGCCAAAAAATATTGTTGCTGAACTTGACCGCTTTATCATCGGCCAAAACAAAGCCAAGCGCGCCGTTGCTTTGGCACTGCGCAACCGTTGGCGGCGCAAGCAAGTAGCCTCACCTCTGCGCGAGGAAATCACTCCTAAAAATATTCTTATGATCGGACCAACAGGCGTTGGTAAAACCGAGATTGCGCGCCGCATTGCTAAGCTTGTTGATGCACCTTTTATAAAAGTTGAAGCGACAAAATTTACCGAAGTTGGTTATGTTGGCCGCGATGTTGATTCAATAATTCGTGATTTAACTGATGCTGCAATTTCTCTCGTGCGCGAACGCAACTGCAAAATCGTAGAAGAAAAAGCCCACGCAATTGTTGAAGAGCGAATACTTGACGCTCTTGTTGGCGCCAGCGCAAGCGCAGAAACCCGCGATAAATTTCTACAAAAATTACGCGCAAAATCTCTTGAAGAAAAAGAAATCGATATTGAATTACAAGATCAGAGCGCCCCTCCTGGGTTCAATAGTTTTGATTTTCCTGGCGGCCAAATGGGCGTTTTGAATTTGAGCGACATGATGAACAAAGCCTTGGGGCCACGCGCAAAAATTCGTCGTGTCACCGTTGCTGAAGCGCGCTCTGCTTTGCTTTCCGAAGAAAGCGAAAAATTAATCGATCAAGACCGCATCATCAAAGATGCAATTAGCTTGGTTGAGGAAGAAGGCATAGTTTTCATTGACGAGATTGATAAAGTCTCAGCTCGCCATGATGTGCGCGGCGGAGAAGTCAGCCGCGAAGGCGTGCAGCGCGATTTGCTTCCACTGCTTGAAGGTTCGGTTGTTTCAACCAAACATGGGCCTGTCCGCACCGATTATATTTTGTTCATCGCATCTGGTGCTTTTCATATCGCCAAGCCTTCTGATTTATTGCCCGAGCTGCAGGGGCGCTTGCCTATTCGTGTTGAGCTGCAACCACTCACTCGCAACGATTTAATCCGCATTCTGAGAGAGCCTGAATCCAGCCTCTTAAAACAATATTCGGCTTTGCTTGCCACTGAAAATCTCAGCCTAACTTTTACTGATGATGCGGTTGAAGCTATCGCGGATTTAGCGCAAAATGTTAATCAAAATGTCGAAAATATCGGCGCGCGCCGCTTGCACACCATCATGGAAAAATTACTTGAGGAAATCAGCTTCAGCGCTCCTGATAGCAAAAAGAAAAAGCTCGAAATCGACAAAGATTTTGTCAACCGCGCCCTAAAAGACCTAACCACCAACACCGATCTTTCGAAATTTATTTTGTAACAATATCATTCCAGATTTTTAGCCTGAAATTGTCACTGCTGCGTTTTTTAGCGCTCATTTATCTGGAATTATCCTAACCAACAAAGCGCCTTCGCCACCTTGTTTTTTGCTCGCTTGCGAAATTTTACTAACATATTTTTTCAGCTTTGATTCTAAAAGCCAACGCGGAGTTATTTTGCGCAAAACCGCATCTTCTCCGCCCTTTCCCGTGATAAGTAAAATTTCTTTTACGCCTGAATTTGCCATTTCAGGAATTATTTTTTCTAAAAATTCCCAAGCTTTTGTTTCGCTCAAACCATGTAAATCTATTTTGCCTTTTTGGGGCGCAGCTGCTTGAGGAATTTCCACAGCAAGTTTTGCCGCCGCAGCTCTTGCTCCTGTAGAAATGTTTTTTTTCTCGATAATTTTTTTCTCTCTAGCACGCGCTTTTAGCGGCGTTGCTTTTTTAGCTTCCTCTACCCAAGCCTGCTCCGCTTCTTCTAAATCGATGATTTTCTGTGGCGAAGAAACATCAGCAATTTCCTTCAAATCCAACCGATCACTTCTTCTTTTCCTGCCCATCAAACGCTCATTTTGGCAGTAATAAATACATCGCACCGTTAGCGTTCATAACGCTTGCGCGCTCTGCCGCTTCTTCACCCGCACCGAAAAAAATATCAGCGCGTATTGGGCCTTTTATCGCGCCGCCAGTATCTTGCGCGATCATTAATTTCCTGAATTTTTCGCCGCGATATTTTGGCGATTCATTGATAGAAGTATCAACAAAAACTGGTACACCCAAAGGAATAAAACGCTTATCAACCGCTAAAGAATGACGATCTGTCAGCTCAACGCCTTGCGCTCCCAAAGGCTGCTGCGTTTTTAATTGGCGGAAATAAGCATACGAAGGATTCTGCTCCATAACCTCCTGCGCCCGCTCAGGATTAGCTCTCAGCCAGTCTTTTATCATGTCTGCCGAAATTCCTTTTTCTGGCAACCAGCCTTGCTTTTTCATATAAACGCCAAGCGCTTTGTATTTTCTGCCGTTTTGTCCCGCATAGCCAACTAAGATTCTTTTTCCATCGGGCAATTCCACCTCACCCGAGCCTTGAATATGTAGGAAAAACGCCTCAACCGCGTCATCAACCCAAACTAGTTCAAGATTTTTTTCCGCTAATGCTCCCGCATTAATTTCAGCGCGCGTCAATGTGCGAAGATTCTCCGCAGGCAAACGATAAAGCGGAACAGAAAAACGCTCGCTTCTGCTCAAGCTGCCCTGCAAAAGAGGCAGATGATAACCCGTGAAATGCGCTGAACCGCTAAGGTTATTGCGCGCCCTAAAAGGCTTGAATTCAGTGCTGAAAAACTCGGCTGAGTTTTTCGCCAACTTTGCTTTGCTACAAATATTTCTCCAAGACTCTACGGAAATTGTTTCTTTTGCAATTAGCATTGGCTTTTTGCGCTTCTCAAGCGCCACACAAGACTGACGAAACGCTTGTAAACTGCCAATCTCAGCTGATGCTTCTGGCCAATCTTTCATTGCAGAAAATTTAGTTGGAGAAAGCGTCAATTTTTGCGCACATGCTGCAAGCAAAAGCAGCGCGCCAATTTTTGTGATTAGCAGAAATTTTTTCGGCATTTCAGTTCCATAAAATTAATTTTATATTTCTCAGCTGCGCAAAAACCGCGCTTAAAAAACAATATTTTTACTCGGCTGCGGTTGAAACCAAAACCCAGTTTGGATCACGCGCTTTTAGTTTTCTCTCAAAGCACCAAATATCTTCAGCACGAATTGATTTTACTGGATCACCTTCCACAACTTCGCCATCCCTGTTTTTAATTACATCGATTTGTTCGCTGGAATAAGCCAAGGATATGCGCACCAAAACATCATCAACCTGCACCGATTTTATTTTGATTTCTGGCGCAGCCAGCAAAGTTGTTTGATGAATATTTCCCTGCTGCTCACGCGCGATTATTCCACGCTCGAAACCCTGATAAAGAACCGGACTCAGCAAATATTTTAGCGTCTCTCGATCGCCTTGTGCGAATGCTTTCAAAACCATCTCAAACGCAACTGCCGCGCCATCTAAAAATTTTCTTACAGAGAAAGATGGATCCTCTTCTTTTATTTGCTCAATCGCTTTTGCGTGCTCGACGCCAAAATCAACCAAGGCTTTTTCTTCCTGTTCGATTGAAGGCAAAATATCAGGTTTTTTTTCTGCCAAATTAGTTACGTCTTTCAGCTTCGCATTATTATTAGCCAAAATCTCCGCTCTCTCGGCGCGCTTTTTCTTCGCCTCTTCCGAGTCAGATGAGCCGAAATCGCGATGTCCAAGCACCATGAATAATTTATAGCCAACCGCTACAGCAACAATTGCGAAAAATAAAATATCTCCCAATCCGCCAAACATATTTTTTAACCTTCCTAAAAATTTGCTAAAGAATCCGAATAAAAGCTCTTCATTTTCAAATAGGCAGCGATTATAAGGTCTCTCTTTCCTACAAAACCAGCATTTTTTCAGGTATCCCTCATGGTTCAGTTTGTTTGCAACACACAATATGTCAAAGATCTTTCTTTTGAAAACCCCAAAGCGCCTTATTCTCTAACTTCAAAACAAGCGCCGAAAATCTCATTAGCTCTTGATGTCAGAGTTGAACGCTTAAGCCAAGAAGATTGCGAAGTTACTTTGCTAATTAGCGCTGAGGCAAAATTAGAAGAAGAAAAAATTTTCGTCGTTGAACTAAGCTACGCTGGTTTATTTACTATTCGCGATGCCGAAGCAGATGAAGAAGCCGAGCTAACCATGGTTGAGGCGCCAACTCTGCTTTTCCCTTTTGCTCGCCGCATTCTTGCTGAAACCACCCGCGATGGCGGACTTCCGCCGCTTGTTCTTGAGCCCGTAAATTTCTTCGCGCTTTACCAAGAGCATCGGCAAAAACAAGCTGCATCTTAAACAGCATCAGTGGCTGCATACAACCCGAACCTGCACTGAATTACTGTAGAGTTCTGTATTTGTTTTGAGACTGGAAAATGGTTACGAATATTTCGCCCAAATAGGTTCGACTTTAAACTCCCGCAGAAGCGCTTTATGCGCCTCTTCTTCATCCGCATTCGCAGAAAATTGCCGCAGTGGAAAATCTATTTTTTCCATATTTACTGTTGATTGTTGCTGCGCGCCCTCTTTCATAGATGGCATAACCAAAGCCAGAAGAGAGGTTTCCCGGCCCATAAGCCGCTCGTAAACATCGGCCAGCAGCTCCGCATCTAGTAGCGCACCATGTTTGTCTCGATGCGCTCTATTGATGCCAAAACGCGAGCAAAGTGCATCGAGATTTGCCTTCGCACCAGGAAATTTTTTGCGCGCGATTTCAAGCGTATCAACTATTTTTTGTGAAAGCGGCTGCTTGCGTATCTTTGCTAGCTCAGCATTTATAAATTTTAAATCGAAACCCGCATTGTGAATAACCAAAGTGGAATCTGCAAAAAACTCCAACATTTCTTTGGCAATTTCCTTAAATAAAGGCTTGTCTGCCAAGAACTCATCACCCAAACCATGCACGCTCTCTGCCTCTTTCGGCATGCTCCGCTCAGGATTCAGATAATAATGAAAAACGCGGCCTGTGCGATTGCCATCAACGACCTCAACCGCACCGATTTCAACAATCCTGTGACCAACAGCAGGATCAAGACCCGTTGTCTCTGTATCGAGAATAATCTCGCGCATTAGAAAAACCTCGATTTAAAAACAGAACTTTTTCTCAGCTTCTTCTTAAGCGCCTTTTACATGTGAATCGGCTTGGAATAAGCAGCCATCGCCGCTTCTTTTATTGCTTCGTTCAAATCAGGGTGAGAGTGACAAATGCGCGCTATATCTTCCGATGCCGCGCGATAAGCCATCGCCACAGCCGCTTCAGCAATCATTGTTCCAGCCTGCGGACCTATAATATGCACGCCCAGAACTTCATCAGTTTTACTATCAGCGAGAATTTTTACAAAACCATCGACATCACCCATCGCGCGTGCGCGGCTATTGGCCATAAATGGAAATTTACCGACACGATATTCTCGCTTTGCTGATTTAAGCTGCTCTTCCGTTGCGCCAATCATGGCAATTTCTGGATGAGTATAAACTACGCTCGGCACCAAATTATAATCGACATGCCCAGCCTCGCCCAACATGCATTCAACCGCTGCAATGCCGTCTTCCTCGGCTTTATGCGCAAGCATCGGACCTGCAATCACATCGCCAATTGCGTAAATTCCAGGAACATTTGTTTGAAAATGCGCATCAACATTTATGCGTCCGCGCTCATCTAAATTCACACCAAGCTCGCGCAGTCCCAGCCCGTCTGTATAAGGCTTGCGGCCAATTGCAACCAATACATATTCAGCAGAAACAATTTCTGCCCCTCCACCTGCTGCTGGCTCTATCGTTATATCGACCTGCTTGCCTTTGTTTTCAGCCTTAGTAACTTTTGAACCAAGAACAAAACTCAAACCCTGTTTTTCGAAAAGCTTCTGCGCTTGTTTACTAACTTCAACATCCATCGGCGGTAAAATACGATCTAGATATTCAACAACCGTGACTTTGCTACCCAAGCGCCGCCAAACCGAGCCAAGCTCCAAGCCAATAACACCGCCACCAATTACCAACAAAGATTTTGGAACTTCTGGCAAAGCAATCGCCTGATCGGAAGAAATAATCCGCTTCTCATCAAAAGCCACACCAGGTAGCTGCGTAACTTCAGAGCCAGTTGCAATTAAAATTCGTGCCGCTTTTAAAACTTGTTCCTTGCCGTCTATTCCGCGCACACCAACTACACCAGGAGCGGAAATCCGCCCCATTCCTTTGATGTAGGTGACTTTATTTTTTACAAACAAACCTTCGATGCCTTTCGTCAAACTAGAAACAACATCATCTTTGTTTTTCATCAAGGCTTTTACATCGACAGAAATCTTGCCAATTTTAATGCCCTGCTTTTCAAAATCATGCTCGGCCTTGCTGTATAATTCGGTAGTGTTTAGCAGCGTTTTCGAAGGAATACAGCCAACATTCAGACATGTTCCGCCTAAAGCGCCACGCTTCTCAACGCAGGCAACCTTCATGCCTTTTTGCGCAGCTTTTATCGCCGCAACATAACCACCTGGACCACCGCCAATTACAACAAGATCAAACTGTTCTGACATTTTTTCTCTCTCTTATAAATCTAGAAGCAAACGCTCTGGCGCTTCGATATTTTCTTTTACACGCTTCAGGAAAGTAACCGACTCGCGCCCATCAATGATGCGATGATCATAAGAAAGCGCGATATACATCATTGGCCGCACCACAACTTGACCATCACGCGCAACTGGACGCTCTTCAACTCGGTGCATGCCAAGAATCGCAGATTGCGGCGGATTGATGATCGGAGTAGCCAAAAGCGAACCATAAACTCCACCATTAGTGATGGTGAAAGTACCGCCCATCATATCTTCCATCGCCAATTTTCCATCGCGCGCTTTTTTAGCTAAATCAGCAATATCTGATTCAATCTGCGCAATTGATTTACGATCCGCATCGCGCACAACAGGAACAACCAAACCTTGCGGTGTACCAACCGCAATTCCAATATCGCAATATTTTTTATAGATTATTTCATCGCCTTCAATATGCGCGTTTACTTCAGGAATCTCCTTCAACGCCGCAACAGCTGCGCGCGTAAACAACGACATAAATCCAAGTTTTACGCCGAATTTTTTCTCGAAATCATCTTTGTAACGATTTCTAAGCGCCATAATCGCCGACATATCAACATCGTTGAAAGTTGTAAGCGTCGCGTTCACATTTTGTGATTCCTTCAAACGCTGAGCAATCCGCTGACGTAATTTTGTCATGCGCACGCGCTCCTCAACCCGAGCAGCTGGCGCAGCAGCAGAAGCTCGTCCGCCCTCTAATGCCGACAAAACATCACCTTTAGTTATGCGCCCATCTTTTCCTGAAGCAGAAACTGCACTTGCAGAAACACCAGATTCCTGAGCAATTTTTTGTGCCGCCGGAGAAAATAGCGGAGCAGCAGAGGCTGATGAAGAACTTGCCGCCGCATTATTTGCTGGCGCTTCTTTTTGCTGAGCAACAGCAGGAGCAGCAGCCCCTTTCGCGGTTTCGTCAATCACTGCAACAACTTGTCCAACCTTAACTGTACCGCCTGTATTTACCGAAACATCCTGCAAAACTCCTGCTGAGGGAGCATTTACTTCTAATGTTACTTTATCAGTTTCAAGCTCTAGCAAAACCTCATCAAGCTTAACCGCCTCGCCTTTTTGCTTAAGCCATCTTGCAATGGTTGCTTCCTGTATTGACTCGCCCATAGGAGGAACAACAACTTGTATCGCCATGTTTTTTTCCTTGATTATTTATTGTTATAAAATAACAAAGCTTTTAAATGAACTTTAAGTTTAAGCTTGTTTTTTTTGTGTTTTTTCTTGCACAAGACCAAGAGCCTCTGCAACAAAAGCCTGCTGCTGCTCTTGGAAGAATTTCGCGTAACCAGGAGCAGGTGAAGCGCTGCTTTTTCTGCCAGCATAACCAATGCGAATTGATCGACCAGCAGCTGCGAGAGCTTCTTCAATCCTCGGCGCAACAAAAAACCATCCGCCCAT
>JBIKYU010000005.1:0-43597 GCA_044355085.1 Rickettsiales bacterium
TTTTGCGGCTCTTCCTGACACCAAATAATTTCCGCTTCTTTGTAAACAGAAAGCGCAGAAATTAAATCTTTTTCTGGGAACGGATAGAACTGCTCCAAGCGCAACAGCACAATATCAGAAATTCCTTGTTTTTCCCGCTCTTCCAGCAAATCGTAATAAACTTTTCCGCTGCACAAAACTACTCGCTTCACTTTTTTCGCATTTATTGCCGCATCTTGTTCAGCAATAACCGCCTTAAACTGCGAACCTTCCTGCATATCCGCCAAAGTAGAAACCGCGCGCTTATGCCGCAGCAAAGATTTTGGTGTCATCACCACCAATGGTCTACGGAAAGATTGCAGCATTTGTCTGCGCAATAAATGGAAATAATTTGCAGGCGTCGTGCAATTCGCCACCTGCATATTGTCTTCCGCACAAAGCTGCAAGAAGCGCTCCAGACGCGCCGAACTATGCTCTGGCCCTTGGCCTTCTTGACCATGCGGAAGCAACAAAACCAACCCGCTAAAACGCAACCATTTATGCTCGCCCGCCGCAATACATTGATCGATAACTATCTGTGCACCGTTGCAAAAATCACCAAACTGACCTTCCCACATTGTCAAAGATTTTGGCTCAGCCAGAGAATATCCGTACTCAAAACCCATCACCGCATATTCAGATAAATGGCTGTTTACAACCTCGTATAGCGCTTGTTTTTCTGCCAAGTGATTAAGCGGATAATGGCGCGCACCAGTTTTTTGATCGACAATTCCTGAATGTCTGTGCGAGAAAGTTCCGCGCATACAATCCTGGCCGCTCAAACGCACCGAAAAACCATCAAGCAAAAGCGAGCCAAAAGCTAAAGCCTCGCCCATTCCCCAATCAATTCCGTCACCAGTTTTTGCAACATTTCTGCGCGCTTCCATCACGCGCACAAGTTTGTTGTGAATAGCAAAATCACCTGGAACGGCGCCAAGACCCTCTGCTATTTTACTCAGAACACTTAAGCTAACGCCTGTTTTTACTTCTGGAAGCTCTGCTTTTTGAGGATTTTTCAGCCCTTCCCAACGCCCTTTTAGCCACTCGATTTCATTAACGCGATAGCTCTCCGCCGCCTGAACTTCTTTTTCTAAAAATTCTTTGAAGCGACTTTGACGCGCTGAAATTTCATCAGCAGAAATAGCTTTTTCATCCGCCAGTTTTTTTGCATAAAGAGCAAAAGTCGAGCTACGCGACTGAATGTTTTGATACATCAGCGGCTGCGTGAAAGTTGGCTCATCCGCTTCATTATGGCCATATTTACGATAGCAAAGAACATCGATAACGACATCTTTCTGGAATTGCTGGCGATAAATTTCCGCAATTCTTCCCGCGCGCAAAACCGCCTCTGGATCATCACCATTGACGTGAAGCACAGGAATATCAAAGCCCTTTGCAATATCAGATGCGTAACGCGTTGAGCGCCCTTCAAACGGGTTGGTCGTAAAACCAACTTGATTATTTATTATGATGTGAATTGTCCCGCCAGTTTTATAGCCCTGTAAGCGGCTCATAGCAATGGTTTCAGGCACAACACCTTGGCCAGAAAAAGCTGCATCACCATGAACTAAAATTCCGACTGCTTTTTTGCGCTCCGCATCACCGAGCAAATCTTGCTTCGCCCGCACTTTACCAGCAACGACAGGATTTACCGTTTCCAAATGCGAAGGATTTGCTGTCAATGATAGATGTATTTCTTTCCCCTCAATCACGCGATCTGACGAAGAGCCCAAATGATATTTCACGTCACCTGATACATCTACATCTTCAGTAAATGTTGAAGGATTGCCTAAGAATTCGCTCATTACCGCCGCATAAGAACGCTGCATAATTTTCGTAAGAACATTCATGCGCCCACGATGCGCCATGCCAATCACTATTTCAGAAACACCACCGCGCGCTGCTTGACGGATTACCTCTTCCATCGCCACCAAAGAAGACTCGCCACCCTCTTCTGAAAAGCGCTTAACACCAGGATATTTTACATGCAAAAAGCGCTCGAAACCCTCAAGCTCAAGCAGCTGCTGCGCAACATCCTCTCTCTCTTTTACAGAGAAATTCTCAAGCTGTTTTTGCTCGAAAATATTTGCCAGCCATTCGCGCTCTGACAAAGCTTCTATATGGCCAAATTCAATTGCCAGATTTCGGCTATAGATATTACGTAAATGCTGTTCCAGATCAGAAATCTTCGCGCGAGAAAAACCCTCAACCCCGCTTACAGAAACGCTCTTTTGCAAATCTTCAGCGGAAAATCCATGATAGCTAGCCTGCAATTGCGGATGCCCAGAACTTTGCGTAATGCCTAGCGGATCAAGCTGCGCTGACAAATGGCCAAAGCGTCGATAAGCCTCAACCAAAGAAGCCGCTTTAAGCGCCAAAACCTCTTCCTGATTTACAGGCTTTTCTGCTGTTTTTTTATCAGCCGCTTTTGCCGCCTGCTCATCTGCCGCGCCAACAACCTTCTGGCTGCGCGGCGCCCACGAGGCACCTTTTGCTTCGCGCAAAACCGCATCCAAAGAATCGCCCAATTCCTCGAACTGCTTGCGCCAACTTGGATCTACAGACTGCGGATCCTGCAAATAGCGCGCATAAAGTTCTTCAACAAATGTGGCATTACCACCAAATAAATGTGAGCTGAAAAACAGCGAACCCGACATCTGCGGCACTCCCTTTACTTGACCGTTACTTGGCAAAATGCTCTGCCTATAAAAACACCCTTGCGGTTTTTAGAAAATTGCGGCGTGAAAATCACTCCTTCAAAGAGTCGCCAAATCACTCGCGTTTCAAAAACGCGTCGCAAATTCTCTACAAAATTCCGACATTATTTTTGGCTAAGCCAGCAGCTTTTTCATGGTTTTTCCAAGCGCTGCTGGAGAGTCAGAAACAGCGAATCCCGCTGATTTCATCGCCTCAATTTTATCTTCAGCACCACCTTTTCCACCAGCTACAATTGCTCCAGCATGACCCATTCTTCTTCCTGGAGGAGCCGTACGCCCAGCGATAAAACCAACAATTGGCTTTTTGTTTTTTGCTTGTTTATAGAAATAAGCCGCCTCTTCTTCAGCTGAGCCGCCAATTTCACCAATCATTATTATTGCCTGAGTTTCATCATCAGCCAGGAAAAGCTCCAAAACATCAACGAAATTTGTTCCGTTTACTGGATCTCCACCAATACCAACGCAAGTGCTCTGACCTAATCCTTCAGCCGTTGTTTGATGAACCGCCTCGTAGGTTAGAGTTCCTGAGCGCGAGACAATTCCTATTTTTCCGCGCTTGTGAATATGGCCTGGCATAATTCCGATTTTACATTCACCAGGAGTAATAACGCCTGGACAATTTGGACCAATAAGCCTGGTTTTGCTACCCACCAAAGCGCGCTTAACCGTTATCATATCCTGCACAGGAATGCCCTCTGTTATACAAACAGCGAGCTCTATTTCAGCGTCAATTGCTTCCAATATCGCATCGGCTGCAAATGGTGGTGGAACATAAATTACCGAAGCATTCGCACCTGTTTTTGCGCGCGCTTCATGTACTGTATCAAAAACTGGCAAATCAAGATGCGTCTGGCCGCCCTTGCCTGGAGTCACTCCACCAACCATTCTTGTTCCATATTCTACGGCTTGCGTAGAATGAAAAGTGCCCTGAGAACCAGTAAAACCCTGGCAAATTACTTTTGTTTGTTTGTTTACTAATACCGACATATCAAGCTCCAAATTATCTAATAGCTGCGACCGCTTTTTCAGCAGCGTCTTCAAGATTGTCAGCAGAAACAATGTTTAGGCCTGACTCTTTCAGAATTTTTTTACCCAGATCAACGTTGGTTCCTTCCAAACGCACAACCAATGGCACAGAAATCCCAACATCTTTAGCCGCGGCAATAATGCCTTCTGCGATAATATCGCAGCGCATAATCCCACCAAAAATATTAACCAGAATTCCTCGAACGTTAGGATCTGAAAGAATAATTTTGAAAGCTGCCGTTACTTTTTCTTTGTTTGCTCCGCCGCCAACATCAAGGAAATTTGCAGGCTCCCCGCCTTTTAACTTGATGATGTCCATCGTAGCCATTGCCAGACCAGCACCATTGACCATACAGCCAATTGTCCCGTCCATTTTCACATAGCTGAGTTCATAATCTTTTGCTTTTCTCTCTAGCGGATCTTCCTCGTCCTCATCGCGCAAAGCCTGAAGATCTGCATGTCTATACAAAGCATTATCATCAAAATTTAGTTTTGCATCGAGCGCGATGAATTTTCCCTCGCCCGACCAAACCAAAGGATTTATCTCAATCTGTGATGCATCGGTTTTTGTAAAAGCTGTGTAGAGAGCAGCAACAAACGGATTAAACATCTTTGATTGATCTGGGCTAAGACCAAGTCCAGCAGCCAATTTCCTGCCATGAAAAGCCTGATATCCACTAACTGGATCAACATAAATTGTGATTATTTTTTCTGGATGTTTTTCTGCAACTTCTTCTATTTCAACGCCGCCTTCTGAAGAAACAATTATAGCTATGCGACTTGTTGCACGGTCAACAACCAAAGAAAGATAATATTCTTTTGCAATATTTGCGCCTTCTTCAACATAAAGACGACGAACTTTCTGGCCAGCTGGACCTGTTTGATGCGTCACTAAAATTTTGCCGAGCAATCCTTCGGCTGCTTTTTTTGCATCTTCTACCGACTTTACAACCTTCACGCCGCCAGCCTTTCCTCGGCCTCCCGCATGGATTTGCGCTTTAACAACAACAACTGGTGTTCCCAATTTTTTTGCTGCTTCCTCAACTTGACCAACATCGAAAGCAACATAACCATTTGAAACTGGAACACCAAATTTCTTTAATACTTCTTTAGCTTGATACTCATGTATATCCACTTTAACTACCCCTTTTATCTTAAATTTGTACAGCAGCAACCAACGACCGAACTGAATCAACCGAACGATCAAACTGTGTTTTTTCATCCGCATTTAGATGGATTTCAACCACTCGCTCTACGCCTTTTGCGCCAATTACCGCAGGGGCGCCGACGTATAAATTATCAACTCCGTATTGTCCAGACAGATAGACAGCACAAGGTAAAACTCGCTTTTTATCCTTCAGATAACTTTCTGCCATAGCAATTGCTGAAGAAGCAGGCGCATAAAATGCCGAACCTGTTTTCAAAAGACCAACTATTTCAGCGCCGCCATCACGCGTGCGTTGAATTATTTGATCAAGCTTTTCTTGTGTTAGCCAACCCATTTTTACTAAATCAGTAAGCGGTATTCCAGCAACTGTTGAATAGCGCGCGAGAGGAACCATGCTATCTCCATGACCACCCAAAACAAACGCCGTCACATCTTCAACAGAGACTTTCATCTCCTCAGCTAGAAAACAGCGGAAGCGCGCTGAATCAAGAACCCCAGCCATTCCAACCACACGCTCTGGCGGAAATCCCGTTGCTTTCTGCATCACCCAAACCATTGCATCCAAAGGATTGGTTATAACGATAACAAATGCATTTGGAGCATGTTGCTTTATTCCAGCCGCGACTGTTGAAATAATTTTTGTATTTGTATTGAGAAGATCATCTCTGCTCATTCCAGGTTTTCTAGCTATTCCCGCTGTAACAATTACAACGTCGCTTCCGCTTATATCTGCGTAATCTTGCGTTCCTGTAATTTTTGCATCAAAGCCTTCTACTGGAGAGCTTTGAACTAAATCAAGAGCTTTTCCTTGAGGAATTCCTTCAGCAACATCAAATAAAACAATGTCGCCAAGATCCTTCAAACCAGCCAAATGCGCTAGTGTTCCGCCAATATTGCCGCTTCCAACTAACGCTATTTTTGCACGACGCGCCATACCAAAACCCTCCGATTAAAAGCCTTATAACCAGAGTGGCTATAGAATTAACTATTCATACTGTCAAAAAATTCATCATTATCTTTTGTATCTTTTATTTTATCGAGCAAGAATTCTATTGCATCAACAGGGCCCATTGATTGCAAAATTCTGCGCAGAACCCACATTTTCGATAGTTTTTTACCATCAACCAATAGCTCTTCTTTGCGCGTTCCCGACTTGGTTATATCAATTGCTGGGAAAATTCTTTTATCGGCAATTTTTCTATCGAGAATAATTTCTGAGTTTCCTGTTCCCTTGAATTCCTCAAAAATCACCTCATCCATGCGCGATCCCGTCTCAACCAGAGCCGTAGCAATGATGGTCAAAGATCCACCATCTTCTATTTTTCTCGCTGCACCAAAAAATCTTTTTGGTCTTTGCAAAGCGTTTGAATCAACGCCTCCAGTTAAAACCTTCCCTGATGAAGGCACAACCGTGTTGTAAGCCCTTGCCAAGCGCGTAATAGAATCCAACAAAATCACCACATCTTTTTTATGTTCAACCAGGCGCTTTGCTTTTTCTATAACTATTTCAGCCAACTGAACGTGTCTGGTTGCTGGCTCATCAAATGTTGAGCTAACCACCTCGCCTTTTACCGAACGCGACATATCCGTTACTTCTTCTGGGCGCTCATCAATCAATAAAACAATCAATTCCACTTCTGGATGATTATCAGTAATTGCGTGTGCAATATGCTGCATCAAAACCGTTTTTCCTGTTCTAGGAGGAGCAACAATCAATGCTCTCTGGCCTTTTCCAAGCGGACAAATAATGTCAATAATCCGCGTGCTCATGTCTTTTTTGGTTGTATCAATAAAATTCAAACCAAGTTTTTGCTGCGGGAAAAGCGGAATCAAATTATCAAAGTGAACTCTATGTCTCGCCTCTTCTATCGGCGCACCATTAATTTTTTGAACTTTCAAAAGCGCAAAATATTTTTCACCTTTTTTCGGTGAACGAATATCACCAGAAACCGTATCTCCTGTTCTCAAGCCATAAAGCTTCATTTGGCTTGGAGAAACATAAATATCATCGGCACCAGGATTATAATTTTCTTCTGGAGAGCGCAGAAAACCATAATTATCTGGTAAAACTTCAACCACGCCTTCGCCACTAATTCTGCCGCCTTCAGCTGCAACACGCTTTAAAATGCTAAAAATCAATTCTTGTTTTAGCATTCCGCCTGGATCTTCAACTCCTATTTCTTCAGCTAATGAAAGCAATTCAGCAGGTTGCTTGGATTTTAAATCTTTTATGTTTAAATCTTTTTCTGAAGCTGCGCGAGATTCTGCTGTTGGTTCCTCATCTTCGCGTATTTCGCGTTCTTTAAAATCATTTGTTTCTCTGTCTGAAAAACCATCTCTATCCCTATTATCCCTTTCTCTAAATCCTCGATTATCGCGATTATGGCTTGAATTCCCGCCGCTATGTCGGCGCGGTCCAGCTCTGTACCTATCTCCGCGATCATTACGATTTCTATCACCACGATCTCCGCGATCACCTCTGTCACTTCTTTCGCCTCTATCACCACGATCAGAACGATCTTCACGATTTCCATAGGAAGAGGAATTTACATTTTGGCGGGTTCCAGAAAAATCGCCGTTTGAAGAACCAGACATAGTGGAAGACCAGGAAGATCCAGATTCAGAATCTCTATAAGACATAACAATACCTTGATTAAAGTAAGAAAAAACGTCGACCTATAAAGACGACTTAGCGCAGAAAACGCTCTTTTTATGATGACAAGAACATAGGGAGAAATTTAAAGCAAATCGCGGGCTGCAGAAATCAGCTCTCTCTTCGACGGAAGATTCTCTAACAAAAAAAAACAGCAATTGTCAATTACTAAAATGGTTTTAAAACTGCCATAACTACAATAAATATCATAGCTATTGTTGGTATCTCATTGACTATTCTGAAAAATTTCTGCGATTTTTTATTTTCTCCGCGCTCAAAACTTTTTCTGCATTTAGCTAAAAAACCATGAGAAGCAAACAAAACTAATAAAAAAACCGCCTTAACATGAAACCATCCACCCAAACCTTCATGTCCAACAACAGATACCAAAGATATTCCAGTAATTAATGTAACAATCATTGCTGGATTCATTATGTAGCGCAGTAATTTTCGCTCCATAATTTTCAAATTCTGATCAAGCTCGCCATCTTTTATTGCCTGACAATGATAAACAAATAATCTTGGAAGATAGAGAAGACCAACCATCCAAGAAACAAAAGCCAAAATATGAACTGCTTTTAGTAAGTGATAAGAAATCGATAAATCCATGTTTTTTCCAATATTAAGTAATGTTACATTATTACATTTTATAACATTTATGTTTTTAAGAATTATTAGGAACTGCGACTTTTTCGTGGCTTAAAATAATTACTGTTTTGCACAACGAGGACAATAAGAAGAATTTTTACAAGCCTCTGTTGTTGGTGAAAAAAACCAAGCATTACTAAAGGCCGCTTTAGTTGTTACTTCCATCAAACAATTTATAAAATCCTGCTGAATTCCAAGAGCAGGAACTCTTATGAAAAAAGGAACTCCACTAACTTCAGCTAAATCACGATATTCTATATCAAGCTCAACTAAAGTTTCTGAATGCTCAGAAACAAAGGCTATAGGTATAATAACTAGTGCTACTTTATCGGCTGCTGCACGAGAAATTTCTTCTTCTGTACTTGGTCCTATCCATTTCAAAGGACCGACTCTTGATTGATAACACACTTTATAATCTATGTTATTTTGTAACTTTTCTTCTAATGATTTTACAATTTCCTCTGCCGTTATATTTATCTGCTTTGGATAAGCATCACCGCTTTTGACAATTTTTTCTGGTAAACCATGAGCAGAAAATAAAATTCTAAAATTAATATTAGCTGGAACTTTTTGCAGAGTTTCCATTATTTTTTCCACATGCGCTTTTATAAAAAACGGATGTTTATAATAACAACAAACTTGTGTTGTTGAGCATTGAAATTCCATACGCTTACAAACTTCTTCCCACTCTTTAACTGATGAATATGTGGTAGTTGAAGAATGCTGCGGATAAAGCGGAAGCAGAATTACCCTATCAGGTTTTATCGCTAATAATTTTCGAACAACTGTATATGCACGCGGATACCAATAGCGCATCACTGGATGAACCGACCAAGTAACTTCTGGATAATAATGCGACAAATTCCACAGCAAAGCCTCAGCTTGAGCGTCTGTTTCCTCGGCTATTGGTGATCTTCCACCTATTTGTGCATAAATTTTCTGCGCTTCAGGCTCGCGTTTTTTCACAATCAATTTGGCTATAAAATAACGCAGAAAAAATGGAACTCTGATAATCAGCGGATCGCTAAATAAATTCAGCAAAAAAGGTTTAACCGAATCTGGCTGATCTGGACCGCCTAAATTGAACAAAACCACCGCTATATGACGCTGCAAACGTCCTGGTTTTTCGTTCATATTTTTTCCCTTTCTGCTGCTCTAACTGCTTTAACTAGAGCAGAAACATTTTCAATTGGTGTTTTTGGTAAAATTCCATGACCAAGATTAAATACAAAAGGCTTGCCGTAACAAGCTTCTTTTATGCGAAAAACTTCACTCTCTATTTGATTTATATTTCCCAAACAAAGTAACAAAGGATCTAAATTTCCTTGTAATGGAACTGCCCAAGAAGCAGCTTCACTCATGCTAATTTGAGTATCCATAGCAATAATATTTGCAGCAATTTTCATGCAATATCTTTGATAATTTGAACCTATTCCGCGCGGAAAAGAAATTATAGGAACATCTGTTCTAAGACGAACCTTAGAGATTATTTGCTGATGTGTATCAAAAATAATTTTATCAACCATTGAGCCAGGAACTATTCCAGCCCATGAATCAAAAATTTTTAGAACCTCAGCTCCTGCTTTTGCTTGCGCGATTAAATGCTCTGAAACAACTTCAACCAAAAAATTTAGTAAGCGTAAAAAGCCTTCTGGCTGCTGATATAAAAATTTTTTCGCGGTAGGAAAATCAGGAACGCTCCGTCCCTCAAGCATGTAACAAGCCAATGTCCAAGGTGCACCAGAAAAACCTATTCTAGTTACAGATTCAGGAAGGCTGTTTTTTAATCGGTCGAGAACTTCATAAACAGCGCTTAGTCTTTCAGGATTCCATATTAGTTTTTCTACTGCATCAGGGTTTGCTAGAGGCGTAAGAACAGGACCTTCACCTTCTGCAAAAGTTAAATTCATTCCTAAAGCTAATGGAATTACTAAAATATCTGAGAATAAAATAGCCGCATCAAAACCAAATCTTCTGATTGGTTGAAGCGTAACTTCCTCTGCCAAAGCTGGCGAAAAACAAAGCGATAGAAAACTTCCTGCTTTTTGTCTCACCTGCAAATATTCAGGTAAATATCTTCCTGCCTGACGCATAAGCCAAATAGGGGGAATCTCTTCTACTTTATTTTTACAAATAGAAATCAAAGATTTTTCAATGGTGGTAGAAAGTACATGCATAATGTTGAAAAAAAAATATCCACAGAATTATCCACATAAATACACACATGATATCTGTGGATAAGTTCGTGGATAAAAATTAAAAAAGGCAGAAACAAAAGGAAAAACAAACATTGTTATAAAGTGGATAAAAAACTTTTCCACGATATTTTACTTTTCCACATCACAGATAATTAACTGTGGAAAACATGTGAGTATTTTTTGAAAAACAGCAAAAAATTTTTCTGAAAAAACCATCCACATAACTATCCACAAACTTATCAACAGGGTTTTAAACATTATGCATTTTATGCACCTACATTTGATTTCAGACTCTACGGGAGAAACCGTAAACTCTGTTGCAAGAGCCGCATTAGCACAGTTTGAAGATGTTGATGTGCAAGAGCATTCCTGGTCTTTAGTAAGAACAACTCGCCAAGTAGATCGTGTATTAGAGGAAATAAAAAACCATCCAGGTTTTGTTATGTATACGCTTGCAGACAGCCAATTGCGTAGATATTTCCGCGAATCATGCCATAAGCTTCGCGTCCCTTGTGTTTCTGTTTTATCTCGAGTTATTGCTGATTTATCTTCTTATTTAGGGCAAGAAACAAAAGCGCTTCCAGGTAAACAATATGAACTTGATGAAGAATATTTCTCTCGTGTTGAGGCAATAAATTTCACACTTACTCACGATGATGGTCAATCAACATGGGATTTAGAAGAAGCCGATATAGTAATAGTTGGTGTGTCACGAACATCAAAATCACCAACCAGTGTTTATCTCGCTTACCGAGGCTATAGAACCGCGAATATTCCTTATGTTCCAGGCGTTGCTCTGCCAGAATCTCTAGATAATTTACAATCACCACTAATTGTTGGTCTTACAATCAGCGAAGAGCGGCTAATTCAAATTAGAAAAAGCAGGCTTTTATCTATAAATGCCGACGACAACACCCAATATGTTGATCCTGAAAAAGTAAAAGAAGAAATCATTGAGGCAAAACGCTATTTCAACAAAAGAAAATGGCCAATTCTTGATGTCACCAGGCGCTCAGTGGAAGAAAGCTCTGCTGCGATAATTGAGCTTTATCAAGACAAGAAAAAAAGAAAACCATAAATTTATGCAAAAAGAAAATATCAAAAAAGCAGCAGTAATTGGCTTTCCTGTTTCGCAAAGCCTGTCGCCAAAACTACATGGATATTGGCTTGAAACCCACGGTATTTATGGATCCTACGAAGCTATAGAAATAAAACCAGAGCATCTAAAAACATCGTGGCAAAAATTAATTGATGCTGGATATGCGGGCTGGAATGTAACGATTCCGCACAAGGAAAAAGCCTTTGAACTAGTGGATGCATGCGATCCAATTTCAGCAAAAATAGGCGCTGTGAACACAGTTGTTGTTGGCGAAAACAAAAAAACCATCGGATATAACACTGACGTAATTGGTTTTATAAAATCCATCGCACCGCATGTAAATTCTCAGCATAAAACAGCTACAATCGTTGGTGCAGGCGGTGCTGCGCGCGCTATTGTTATCGCTTTAATAGAAAGTGGAATTATGGAAATAACCATAATAAACCGTACGCCAGAAAAAATTTCCGCAATTATTAATCTTATAAAGCCACATTATCCCGAAATAAGCTGGCGAGAAAAAATCTTCACAGAAAATCTAAAAATTGCAGAAACAGATATTCTAGTAAACACTACTTCTTTGGGAATGACAGGCCAAGATCCGCTTAAAATAAGCATTTCAAGCTTACCAAAACATGCAATTGTCGCCGATATAATTTATAAACCGCTGCAAACAGAATTGCTAAAACAGGCGCAGGAGCAAAATCTCGTCGCGCTAAACGGCCTGCCAATGCTGATTTATCAAGCCATGCCAGGTTTTAGATTTTGGTTTTGTCCTGAAAAATCAGAAAAATGGCAGCCAGAATTTTCTGAAAAACTGAAAAACAGATTGCTATCAACATGAAAATAATTGGCATAACTGGATCAAGTGCTAGTGGAAAAACAACGCTAGCTAAAAAACTATCTTCTAAGAAAAAACCCGTATGGGACGCGGATAAAGCTGCACACAGAGCTCTCGAGGATAAAAATATTTTAAAAAAACTGGAGCAGATATTTTCAGGAATAAAAAATAAAACGCATCTTGAATTGCGCCTGGAACTTGCTGAAAAAATTTTCAGCAAACCAGCGCTCAGAAAAAAACTCGAAAAAATTCTTCATCCACATATTAAAAAAGATGCAGAAAATTTTATCCGCAAACAAAGACAAAAACGTTTTATAAAAAATGTAATTCTAGATATTCCGCTACTATTTGAAGCGGGCTACCAAAAAATTTGCACTCACATAATTCACGTAGAAACACCAATCAGAATTCGCAAAAAACGCTTGGAGCAGCGCGGGTTTTCCAAAAAAAGAATCGCCGCCACAGATAAGCGCATGTGGAGAGACAGCAAACGCAAAAAACATGCATCAAAAACTCGCCACCGCCGCGTGTAGAAGCTAACCAAGTGGCGCTAAAAATTCAGATTTTTCTTCCGCAGAAAAAGTTTTGTTGGCAAAAATATTCCACGTGAAACAACCTAGGAGCGCGGGTGGGCCTTTTGGTAGAGATTAGCGAGAGTCGAAGAAGCAACGCGGGTGTAGCGTTGTGTTGTGGATAGGGAGGCATGTCCGAGAAGCTCCTGTAGGCTGCGCAGATCCGTTCCTGCAGCAAGTAAATGCGTAGCAAAGCTATGGCGGAAGCTATGTGCGCTCATATGTTCTGGCAGTCCCTCCTGGCTGCGAATAAGTTGTAATCTTTTGCGAAAAACCGATGCCTTGAGCGGCTTCCCCTTCTCGCCACGAAAAATCGGCTCTTTATTTTCAACAATAAAAGGGCAGAATTTTAGATAGTCTAGAACTGCGTTATAGACTATAGAAAGAACAGGGACTATCCGCTCTTTTCCGCCCTTACCTTTTATTTTTAAAAAATCCGCACCGATATTGTTTCTACTTATAGAAATAGCCTCGGAAATACGCAGCCCAGCTCCGTAAAGCAAAGAGAGCAGCGCAACATCGCGCTTTTGCACCCACTCTAAATTTGCCGAATATTCAATAGCAAACAATGCTTGTTTTGCCTGAGATTCATCTAATGCGCGTGGCAGCGGCTGCGGTAATTTCGGCGTTTTAATTAAAAAAAGCGCCGAATGCTCAAGCTTTTTTGTGCGAATTATAAAGCGATAAAAATTCCTGACGGAAGCCAGGGCGCGTGCGGTTGAGCGCGGGTGAAAATCTTCTCTAGCGCGCTTGGCCAGCCAGGAGCGAAAATCCTGCAGCTCCAAATCAATCAAGCGCCGCAAGGAAACTTCCGCGCCGAGATGTTCCGCAACAAAATTAAAAAACTGCTGTAAATCATCGTGATAAGCAGAAACCGTGTGGGCCGAAAACCGCCGCTCCGCCCGCAGCCAATTAATCCAATCAGAAAAAATATCAGCGAGCGAAGATGACATTAGCGGCTTTCAAAATATGCAAAACCTATAAAATAGATTGACCAGTTTTTGCCCAATCGTCTGAAAACAAGGCCAGGCCTTTATCTGTAAGCGGGTGCTGGAAAAGTTGCCACAAAAGTTTTGGTGGCAAAGTTGCAACATGCGCACCAATTTTTGCGCTTTCAACAACATGCACTGGATGTCGAACTGAAGCGACCAAAACTTGCGTAGCCAGCTGCGGATAATTCGCAAACATGGCGCAAATTTCTTGAATTAAAACCAATCCATCTTGGCCGATATCATCCAAACGCCCGACAAAAGGCGAAACGAAAGCTGCGCCAGATTTAGCTGCAAGCAAGGCCTGCGCTGCTGAAAAACACAAAGTTACATTCACCAGAACGCCTTGATCGGCAAGGGCCTTACAGGTTTTTAAACCATCAATAGTGAGTGGAACTTTAATCACGACATTCTCTGCCAAATCGCGCAAAACCGCTGCTTCTTTCAGCATCGTAGGAAAATCGCTTGCGGTAACTTCGGCGCTCACTGGCCCAGGAATCAACCGACAAATACTGCGAATTGTTTCGAGAATAGGCCGTCCTGATTTTGCAATCAGCGTAGGATTCGTCGTAACGCCATCAACCAAGCCAGTTTGAGCCAGGGCTTCTATCTCAGCTATGTCAGCTGTATCTACAAAAAACTGCACGAAAAACTCCCAATAAAATTCATAAGAACCGAAATTCATAAAACGATTCGAAAGCTAGTCAATGCTTGTTCTTTATCGCAAGCTTCTCAATAGTGCAGATCTGTAAATGGAAAAATCCTCATGCATAAAAATCAACAAAACTACGTCAATATTCTTTTGCCTGTACCAATGCCGCAATGCTTTACCTACAAAACATTCGCGCAGGAGAAAATTTCTGCAGAAAATATTGCGCCAACGCTAGGAAGCTTTGTTAGCGTGCCTTTCGGCAAGAATTTACTTTGGGGTGTGGTGTGGGAATTAAAAGTTAATCCCGATGAAAAAATCAAAAATTCAATCAAAGAAATCGCGGCAATAGTAGATATTCCGCCAATGTCAGAACAAACCAGAGCCTTTATAGAATGGGTTGCTAACTACACTATTTCTCCGCCAGGAATGATTCTAAAACAGGCAATTAGCACCAAAGCAGCGCTAGAAAAAAACGCTATTTTAGCAAGCGGAGAGCCGCTCAAGAAAACACGAAAAAGCAAAAAAAATCTTGCAGATCATGAGGATGAAAAAACACAAGAAATAACCCATAGCGTTTTAACTCTTACCACGCACCAACAGCAGGCTGTTAGCGCTTTGCAAGAGATCGCAGAAAAAGAAAAATTCTCCGCAACTTTGCTAGAAGGAGTAACAGGATCAGGGAAAACCGAAGTTTATTGCGAGCAAATTCTTGCCGCTTTAAATGCGGGAAAACAAGCGCTGGTGCTGCTTCCCGAAATTGTTTTATCAACGCAGCTTTTATCAAGACTTGGGCAGCGCTTAGGAACAACTCCGCTGCCGTGGCATTCCAATATTTCTCAGGCGCAAAAAAATATTATTTGGCAACGCATTGCGCGCGGAGAGTCCTGTGTGGTAATCGGCGCGCGCTCCGCGCTTTTCCTGCCATTTAGCCAATTAGGATTAATCGTTGTCGATGAAGAGCATGATCCTTCATTCAAGCAGGAAGAAGGCGTTCTATATAACGCGCGGGATATGGCAATTGTGCGTGCGCAATTCGCCAAATGTCCAATAATTCTGGCCTCAGCGACGCCCGCGCTTGAAACTCTCGCTAATGTTGGAAGAAAAAAATATCACCATGTTAAGCTGCCATCGCGCTATGGCGGAGCCACTTTGCCTCAGGTTAAGCTTATCGATATGCGCAAAGAAAAAATGCCAAAAGGCCAGTGGCTATCGCCAACGCTTTGTCAGGCGATAGCCGAAACTTTAGCCGCAAAACAGCAGAGCATTTTATTCCTGAATCGCCGAGGCTACGCGCCGCTTACGCTTTGTCGTCAATGTGGATATCGCTTCTCCTGCCCCGATTGCTCAAGCTGGCTGGTTGAGCATAAACAAAAGCAAATTTTATGCTGCCATCATTGCGGCTACCAAACCGTAACCGTATCTAATTGTCCTGCTTGCAAAGCCGAAGAACTAAGTGCTTGTGGTCCAGGAGTAGAGCGCGTTTGCGAAGAAGCAAAGCGCTTTTTTCCGCAAGCAAAAATAATCGAGCTAACCAGCGATGTGACTCAAAACCCGCAAGCTGCAACTGCTTTTGTGCAAGCGATGAATGCGCGCGAAATAGATATTGTTGTTGGAACGCAGATCATCGCCAAAGGCCACCATTTTCCTGCTCTAACATTAGTTGGTGTTGTCGATGCTGATTTGGGACTCTCAGGCGGCGATTTGCGAGCCTCCGAACGCACCTATCAGCTTTTGCATCAGGTGAGTGGGCGCGCTGGTCGTAGCGTTGAAAAAGGCCGGGTTTTCATGCAAACAATTATGCCAGATAGTTTAGTCATGCGCGCTTTGACATCCAGCAATCAGCAGGAATTTTTGACCTATGAATTAAAAAGCCGCAAAGATAACAATATGCCGCCATTTGGTCGCTTGGCCGCAATAATTCTCTCTGGCCGAAAAGAGCAGCAGGTTTTGAATGCGGCCCAGTCTTTGCGCCAGGTTTTGCCGTTTAATGATCCAGAAATCACCATCCTGGGGCCAGTGCCTGCGCCGCTGTACAAGTTACGCGGCTTATATCGCTACCGCTTGTTGATAAAAACTCCGCTTACGCTTCTTCCGCACTCTATGATTAACAGCAGGTTGCAAACGCTTCGCCTTCCCTCCACCGTTCGGCTGAAGATAGATATTGACCCGCAGAGTTTTTTGTAGAAACCAGCTTGCATGGCAAAAACGACTATGCTAAACACCGCGCCCGCTTGGGAAGCGGCAAGGCTTTTGCTTTCTAAGAAAATTAAAGGCAGAAACACCAAGCTTAAAATATAAAAAATCGCAAAAATGCGCCTAATTTAGGGCCTTAAACACGTAAGAAAAATTTAAGGAAACCATGTCTACGCCTCTTATTCCACTAGCACAGAGATACGCGAAAGCGCTTTTTTCTCATGCAGAAAACGCGGCCAATCCTCAGCAAACAAAGGCGCGCGTGGCAGAGGAACTATCTGCAATCACTGAAGCTTTGACGCAAAATAAACGCCTTTTTTCTGATCTCACGGCTCCGCTTATATCGCGCAAAAAGGCAAAAGAAATTATCGAGAAATGGTCTGCAAAAGCAGGTTTTTGCAAAGAAACCACCGACGGAATCTGTCTGCTAGCAATGAATAGAAGGCTAAATGCCATAGCGCAGGTGAGCGAAGAATTTTCCGCTCTGTATCGCGCAAGCCGCAACGAGGCTTTGGTTGCAGTAAATACAGCTTCTCCACTTACTAAAGAACAAGAAGAATCCCTTTCTGCGCATCTTTCTAAGGTCACAGGAAAAACAATTTTACTATCAATAAATCATAGGCCCGATTTGTTGGGCGGCCTGGTTTTGCAGGTCGGATCTCAGCAAATCGATGCGTCCGTAGCAGGCAAGTTAGCCCGCGCGAAAAAAGCAGGCCAGTAAACAACAATAAATCTTGCCGTTTTTGGCATTTGATGGAACTTTTAAGGAGCACATCATGACTATCCGAGCAGCAGAAATTGCCCAGATTCTGTCTGAACAAATACAGAATGTTTCTACTCAGGCTGAGCGCAGCGAAGTCGGTAGTGTTGTCGCTGTAAAAGACGGTGTCGCAGTTATTTACGGCCTGGATGGCGTGATGATGAGCGAGCTGGTTGAATTCCCAGGCGGCATCAGCGGCATGGCTTTGAATCTTGAATCCGACAATGTCGGTGTGGTGATTTTTGGCGATGACAAAAAAGTAAAAGAAGGCGATATCGTAAAGCGCACAGGTAAAATCGTACAAGTGCCTGTAGGCAATGGTTTGCTGGGTCGCGTAGTTGATGGTTTGGGCAATCCAATCGATGGCAAGGGCCCGCTAAAAGACGTAACCTACACACGTGTTGAAGTAAAAGCGCCTGGAATTATTGCGCGGAAATCGGTGCATGAATCGGTACCAACTGGAATTAAATCAATTGATGCTTTGATTCCAATTGGTCGTGGTCAGCGCGAGCTAATCATCGGCGACCGCCAAACTGGCAAAACCGCAATTGCTCTTGATACAATCATCAACCAAAAAAGCATAAATGCAGGCAATGATGAATCTAAAAAACTTTATTGCATCTACGTAGCTATTGGGCAAAAGCGCTCTACCGTTGCAAAAGTTGTAAAAAAATTAGAAGAAACAGGCGCTCTTGCTTACACAATTGTTGTCGCTGCAACAGCTTCAGAGCCAGCACCTCTGCAGTTTTTGGCGCCCTACACTGGTTGCGCGATGGGAGAATTTTTCCGCGATAATGGCAGGCACGCTTTGATAACTTATGATGATTTATCAAAACACGCGGTTGCTTATCGCCAGATGTCGCTTCTGCTCCGCCGTCCGCCAGGGCGCGAGGCTTATCCAGGCGACGTTTTCTATCTTCACTCGCGCTTGCTTGAGCGCGCCGCAAAAATGTCTGATGAATGCGGGGCTGGCTCTTTAACTGCGCTTCCGATTATCGAAACTCAGGCAGGTGACGTATCTGCCTATATTCCAACCAACGTGATTTCTATCACCGACGGGCAAATTTTCTTGGAAACCGACTTGTTCTTCAAAGGCGTGCGCCCAGCTGTAAACGTTGGTCTTTCTGTTTCTCGCGTGGGGTCAGCGGCGCAAATTAAGGCAATGAAACAAGTTGCTGGTTCAATCAAGCTTGAGCTTGCGCAATACCGGGAGATGGAATCATTCGCGCAATTTGGTTCAGATCTCGATGCAGCAACGCAGCGCTTGCTGGCGCGCGGTCAGCGTTTGACCGAGCTGCTCAAGCAAGATCAATATGCTCCTTTGGTTGTCGAGGAGGAAGTTGTAGTAATTTTTGCTGGTGTAAAAGGCTATCTCGATAGCATTGAAACCAAGCAAGTTCGTCGTTTTGAAAAAACATTTTTGTCAGAAATGCACAGCAAGCACCAAGATCTTCTTGATGCGATTCGGGTTGAGCAAAAAATCTCTGATGAAAACGAGAAAAAACTCAAAACCATCCTTGAAGCATTCGTGAAAAATTTCGTGTAGGACCATGGCAAATCTAAAAAGCCTCAAAGTTCGGATAGGAAGCGTTAAATCAACGCAGAAAATCACCAAAGCTATGAAAATGGTGGCAGCTAGCAAGCTTCGTCGTGCGCGTGAGCGTGCGGAGGCTGCGGCTCCATATACAGTGCGCATGCGCAATATGGTTGAGCAGCTTGCTTCTTCATTGCCAAATCTCCGCAGCGCGCCAATTTTAATGGCTGGTCGCGCAGTTGAGAAAACCGTTTTGCTGGTTGTTGTAAGCTCCGATCGTGGTCTCTGCGGCGGCTTAAACACCGCAGTTGTGCGCATGATAAAGCGACGCATCCGCGAGATAAAATCCAAGGGCCAGGAAGTAAAATTATTCTGCGTCGGAAAAAAAGCTGCAGACCAGCTAAAGCGCTCATATCCAGAGTCAATCATTGGCATACGCGAAGGACTGAGCCGCAAAAATCCAACATTCCGTGACGCGGAAGAGTTGGCAAAACAAATAACACACTGGTTTGAGTCTGGCGAAATCGACCGCTGCGCTGTTGTTTACAGCGCGTTCAAAAGCGCAATTTCGCAAATAGTTACCGAGCAAACCATAATTCCACTGGAACAAGCAGCTGGTGGAGCAGAAAAAAAATCTTCTGCTCCTGCAAGGCCTGTGGCGATTTATTCTTTCGAGCCAAATGTCGGCTCTATTTTGAATGCTCTTCTGCCGCGCAATTTGGCTGTGCAGCTTTATCACGCGCTGCTTGAGAATTCAGCTAGCGAACAAGGCGCACGCATGAGCGCAATGGATAGCGCGAGCCGCAATGCGGGCGAGATGATCAAAAAACTCACTTTGGTTTATAACCGCACGCGCCAAGCTGCGATTACCAAAGAGCTGATAGAAATCATTAGCGGTGCTGAGGCAATCTAAATGGCCCGTAGCGCAACCGCAAAATCAAATGAAGCAACAAAGCCGCAATGGTTCCAGGGCTTGCGTCCAGGCGATCGCGTCGGTTTAGTTTTGCCTTCTAGCGCTTGTTCAGAAGCTGATTTCGAAAAATCAAAGCAATGGCTGGAAAAGCAAGGCTACGAGCCAGTTTCAGCACCTTATGCAGAGCTTGTATCTGGTAAAGAAATTTTCACGGCCAATGATGATGAAACTCGCGCTTCCAATCTGTATCGCAATCTTTCTGATCCAAGCTTAAAGGCGGTTTGGGCAGTGCGTGGCGGTTATGGTGCTGCGCGTTTATTGCCATTCATCGAGCAATGGTCGGCACCAAAAAATGCGCCTCTTTTTGTGGGCTATAGCGACAGCACGGTTTTGTTGAATTTTTTTGCAGAGCGCTGGAATTGGGTTACTCTTCACGCAGCAACTCTAAGCCAGCTTGCTGCAGATGAGCCACTCTCGCTTGCTTCAAAAAATAATATCGCCGATGCGGTTTTGGCAAAAACTACCAAATGGCAATTGCCTGAAATCTTGCCTCTTAACGAAACAGCAGCGCATGCAAACGAGATAATCAGCCAGGTTGCTGGTGGTTGTTTGTCGTTGGTTGCGTCGCTTCTTGGCACGCCATATGCAATTAATTGCAAAGATAAAATTTTGCTTTTGGAAGATATCGATGAGGCTGGCTATCGCTTGGATAGAATGCTAACTCAGCTTAAACAGACGGCTGATCTTCGCACAGTCAAAGCAGTTGTCTTTGGCGAAATGGGCGGCTATCAGGCGGCAAAATTGCGCGCAGCAAATGATAGTAAAATTACTGAACAAAATGCCGCATTAAAAATATTTGCAGCGCAACTAGATGCATTATCAGTTCCTGTATTTAGTAGCGCTAATTTTGGACATTGCGCAGAAATGCTTGCTTTTCCTATTGGGGCGGAAGGCAAAATCGACACGCAAAAACAAACGCTGACTGTTGATAAAACATAGAAACGGAGAATAAAAATGGCCACTAACGGAAAAGTAACGCAGGTAATTTCCGCTGTAGTTGACGTACAGTTTGAAGCTGGCGAACTTCCAGCAATTTTGACAGCATTGGAATGTGATAATCACGGCCAGCGCTTGGTTTTAGAAGTAGCGCAGCATTTGGGTGAAAAATCAGTTCGCTGTATTGCTATGGATTCAACCGATGGCTTGGTACGCGGCGCTGCGGTTAAAAATACTGGAGCACCAATTTCTGTGCCAGTTGGACCGGCGGTTCTTGGTCGCATCATGAATGTTATTGGCGAGCCAATAGACGAGCGCGGCCCAATTAGCGCCAAACAAACCGCAGGCATTCATGCTCCTGCACCAGAATATATCGAGCAAGCGACCGATGAAGAAATTTTGGTTACTGGAATTAAAGTTATCGATCTTTTAGCGCCATATGCAAAAGGTGGAAAAATCGGTCTTTTCGGCGGAGCTGGCGTTGGTAAAACTGTTCTCATCATGGAGCTAATCAATAACGTTGCAAAGGCACATGGTGGTGTATCGGTTTTCGCTGGAGTTGGTGAGCGTACGCGCGAAGGAAACGATCTCTATCACGAAATGATCGACTCAGGCGTTATCAATCTTGACGACACTAGCAAATCAAAGGTAGCTCTGGTTTACGGCCAAATGAACGAGCCACCAGGGGCTCGTGCTCGCGTTGCTCTCTCAGGTTTGACGCAAGCTGAATATTTCCGCGATGAAGAAGGCCAGGATGTTTTATTCTTCGTCGATAATATTTTCCGTTTTACTCAAGCAGGTTCTGAAGTTTCGGCGCTGCTTGGACGTATTCCTTCAGCTGTGGGTTATCAACCAACTTTGGCAACAGAAATGGGCGCAATGCAAGAGCGCATCACTTCAACCAAAAAAGGCTCTATCACTTCAGTTCAGGCGATTTACGTTCCTGCGGACGATCTTACCGATCCAGCTCCAGCCACATCTTTCGCGCATCTAGATGCAACCACAGTTCTAAGTAGACAAATCGCAGAGCTTGGCATTTATCCAGCGGTTGATCCGCTTGATTCAGCTTCGCAAATGCTTGATCCGCGCATTGTTGGTGAAGAACATTATTTGGTCGCGCGTGAAGTTCAGCGCGTATTGCAAACCTATAAATCGCTGCAAGACATCATCGCAATTCTTGGTATGGACGAGCTTTCCGAGGAAGATAAACTCGTTGTGGCGCGCGCGCGTAAAATCCAGCGTTTCTTGTCGCAGCCATTCCATGTTGCGGAAATTTTCACGGGCAAACCAGGGAAATTAGTATCGCTAAAAGATACAATTCGCGGCTTTAAAGAAATCGTTGAAGGCAAGCATGACGAATTGCCAGAATCGGCATTCTACATGGTTGGTGGCATCGACGAAGTTCTAGAAAAAGCGCGCGAAATGGCAAAAGAAGCGGCATAAAAAAGGAATCGCACAATGTTGCAACTCGACATCGTAACCCCAGAATCTCTTCTGCTTTCAGCCTTGGTTGAGCAAGTTATAGTTCCTGGAACAGAAGGTGTGCTTGGTATTTTGCCAAAACACTCGCCGCTGATTTCGGCCTTAAAGCCTGGTGTTGTAACTGTATATCAGGCAGCAAAAGAGCCAGAGCGTTTCTTCGTTGCGGGAGGTGTTGCCGAGGTGGTTTTTGAAGGCGGGAAAAGCCGCTGCACCATTCTTGCTGAGGAAGCCTTGTCACTTAGCAGCATCTCTCTCGAGCAAGCAAAAACACGCTTAAGCAAGGCCAAAAACACCTTGGCAGAAGCAGAAGATTCTCTACAGCAAAAAAGCGCGCAAGAAGAAATAAACATCGCCAAAGCCTTGTTAAAAGCTCTCGAGGCCTAGTTTTATTCATGCTCGCTCAAGCTTGCGTGGGCCGAAAAGCGCTGTTCCTATTCGAATATGCGTGCTGCCGCATTTTATTGCTTCAGCAAAATCATCGCTCATACCCATGCTAAGATTCTCTAAATTATATTCAGCAGCAATATTCTGCATCTGCTGGAAATAAGGCAGAGCTTGCATTGTAGCGGGCGGAATGCACATCAAACCTATAATTTTTATCTCTGAATTTATCGCCGCTCGATAAAGCGCTTTTAATTCACCAGGCAAAACCCCAGCTTTCTGAGGCTCAGAGCCGATATTAACCTGTAAAAAACATTCAACTAAACGGCAGGATTTTTTTATTTCTTTGGCTAAAACTTCAATCACCGACTCACGATCAAGCGTGTGAAAAAAATCACAAATTGGCAAAAGTTTTTTGATTTTATTGCTTTGTAAATTTCCGATGAAATGCAAGCGCGCCATCGGAAAATCAGCTTTTATTTGCGGCCATTTTTCTAGAACTTCTTGCGCATAATTTTCGCCAAAATCCATATGGCCAGCCTGAAGCAGCGCTCTAATTTCATCAACAGAGCGCGTTTTACTAACCGCAATTAAATTAATTTTTCTTCCGCCAGAAAGCATAGAAACTCTCTGTTGCAGTTCTTGTAAACGTGCGGCTATTTTTTCAAAAGACATTAAGGTGACCTAAATTTTATGAACAAAAAATTTGTACGAAGCACAATAAATAGAGCAGCAAATCTGAAGCACAAGCTACGCGTAGCAATTTTAGATGAAGAAAACGCAAGCCTGCCAAACAAAAATGTCACGCATATTTTGCTGCGCGGTTATCATCTAAAAAACCGCAGAATATGGGCAGAAAAACTAGCTAAGCAGGCCAAGCGAAAAGGTTTGTTTGTGCTTATGGCGGGCGATTACAATCTTGCGCGAAAAATCAAAGCCGACGGTTTGCATTTGCCTGAATATTTGCTATCTCAGCCAAGATTTTGGCACAAAAAAACAGCTAATAATTGGCAGATTTCTGCGGCTTGTCATTCAATAAGAGCAATAAGGTTGGCGGAAAAAATGCAGGTGAATTTTGCTTTTTTATCGCCAGTATTTAAAACATCTTCTCACCCAGAAGCAAAACCTCTCGGCACGCTGCGCTTTGCCAGATTATGCGCGCAAGCGAAAATACCAATAATTGCGCTTGGCGGCGCAGAAAACCAAGAAAAGCGCTTGAAAACCAGTTGTTTTTCTGGTGTTGCTTTTCGCCCAAAAGCGGGCTTGCGATAAAAATGCCACAGGCTGGCGTGTCTTTTTTGCAACAGCAAAATAACAACAAAGCAAAAATCAGGCAAAAATAAAACGAGATGCTTGCACAAGCACAAGGCCTCCCCTAATTCACTCCCCCTAGCGAAAAGGATCAAGCGTCCCCTCGCGTTCATTTTTAAAAACCCAAACCTAAGGATAAAAGCCATGAAGAAAATTCTTCTCGCTACTACAGCTCTTACAGCTTTCGCTGCTGGCGCTGCCCTTGCTGAAGGCCCTGCCGTTTCTATCGGCGGCTATATCGACACCCAAGTTGGTATCGTTAATCAAGACAGCAATTTTTCAAAGCAGTCAACCAATTCAGCCGTTCGTCTTCAAGACACTTCTGATGAACATACCCGTACCGATTCACGCGTTGACGTGAAAGTAAAAGGCCAAGCTGATAATGGCTTAGGTTACGGTGGTGTTGTTACCGTTCTTGCTGAGCAAAGCTCTGGTTCATCAGATGATGGTTCAGATAACGCGACAGCTGAAAAAACCTTCGTTTTCGTTGAAAGCGGTTTAGGTCGTGTTGAACTTGGTTCAAACAACGGTGCTTCACAAACCATGAAAGTTGATGCTTCTAAAATCGCGCGTGCGACTGGCGGTATCAATGGTGATTTCTACAAATACGTGAATCTTGGTGGCACACAAACTACTGCGAGCGCTAATACTCTAACACGTAAAAAATTCATCGTAACTCCAGACCTACCAACTGTTGCTCTGCCAGGTTCTCGTAACCGCACTTTCTCAAGCGCTACGGTTAGTGAAAAAGAAGAGCTAGCAACCGAATTCGCCAACAAAATCACTTACTACTCACCACGTATTTCTGGTGTACAAGTTGGTGCGAGCTATATCCCAAATTTGGGTGAGCGCGGCAATGCTAAAGGTTTCAAAGGCGACTATGTAGCTACCTCAGGCGATGGTCCTTCAGGTTCAGTTGCACAATATGGCCGCAATGCCTGGACAGTTGGTTTGAACTATGAAGGCGAATATCAAGGTGTTGGTATTAAAGCTTCTGCAGTTACCGAGCAAGGTGGCAAAACTCAAAAAGTTAGCCATTCTGATGCAAACTCTTATGACGACATCAAAGCTTACGAATTGGGCGCAAATTTGAGCTATGCAGGCTTCACCGTTGGCGGTTCTTGGGCAACCATTCAAGAGCTTGGCCGTGTGCAAGTTTCTGATGACAATGCCCGTTTCTGGACAGCTGGTGCTGGCTATGAGTTCGGTCCTTTCGCAGCAAGCGTAACCTACCTAAACAGCTCTGCTGAAAATGATGTAGAGTCAGTTGCTGCTGGTAGCCAAAACACAGACAGAAATAAATTCCGTAACATTTCTGTTGGCGCTGATTACAAACTAGCTCCTGGCTTGGTTCCATACGTAGAAGTTAGCTTCTTCGATACCAATGACAGCCTAGACACAACCACAGACAACGATGGTTCTGTAGTATTGCTAGGTACACAATTGACCTTCTAATTGCTCTAAGCAGTTAGTTAGTAATTGATAAGTTGGGGCGGCCTTTTCAGGTCGCCCTTTCTTTATTTCTGGCGCAGTTTATAGCGAAAAAAGAATCTCGACTTTTCCTACCTTCTTCGCTATCAAAGCGGCGCATTAATTTAATTTGAGCATTCACCCCATGCGTGCATCTAGATTTTTATCTCTTGGTATTTTTTGTTTGGCTGGAATTTTGATATCTGGCTGTTCTTCTCTTAAAACCGACACTAGCTCTTATCCTCAAGATCCAAAGGATGCGCATCGCGAGCGCGGCGGAAAATTATCGGGCGAGGACGGGCTGGTAATATTCGGTGGCAAAAAAAAGGAAGAAGACACTTCTGGAAATGCTGGAATCGGCATCAACAGCTATCTCTGGCGTGCAGTACTCGATACAATTTCTTTCATGCCACTTGCATCTGCTGATCCTTTTGGCGGCGTTATCGTAACCGATTGGTATGAAGACCCTAGCAAGCGCGGCGAACGCTTCAAACTCACCGTTCTTATTTTTGACCGCCGTTTGCGTTCAGATGCTTTAAAAGTCAGCGTTTTCAAGCAAGTTCGTGATGGTAAAAATAGTTGGCGCGATGAAAAATCCAGCGAACGCCTGGCGCGCGACCTGGAAAATACCATCCTAACCCGCGCTCGAGAATTGCGTAACGCCGATTCCAGTAAAAAATAATTTTCCTCCTGCGAGCCAATAAATGGACCTCTCCCGCGTGCGCAATTACCCTTTTCGTGAGGCAGAACATCGCTGGCAAAAGGCTTGGGATGAATCCCAAGCCTTTGCCGCAAATACCTCCCCTGTGCGCCCCTGTTACGTTCTGGAGATGTTTCCCTATCCTTCAGGCAATATTCACATGGGCCATGTTCGCAATTATGCAATTGGCGATGTGATGGCGCGTCTTAAGCGCGCACAAGGCTATGATGTTCTCCATCCAATGGGCTGGGATGCTTTTGGTTTGCCGGCCGAAAACGCCGCCCTAGAGCGCGGAGTTCACCCAAAGGCCTGGACATACTCAAATATCGATCAAATGCGCTCACAGCTCAAAGCAATGGGCCTTTCCTATGATTGGAAGCGCGAATTCGCCACCTGCGCCCCAGAATATTACCAGCATGAACAAAAAATGTTTCTGGATTTTCTCAAAAACGGCCTGGCTTACCAAAAAGAAGCTTGGGTGAATTGGGATCCTGTCGATCAAACCGTTCTTGCTAACGAGCAAGTTATTGATGGGCGCGGCTGGCGCTCAGGAGCTCTGGTTGAACGCAAAAGCTTGAAGCAATGGTTTTTAAAAACCACAGAATTTGCTGATGCTCTGCTGCAAGGCTTAGAAAAGCTTGAGAATTGGCCAGAAAAAGTAAAGCTCATGCAGGAAAAATGGATTGGCAAATCTTTCGGTGCCATCGTCAAATTTTCTGTGGCGGGAGAAAACCAGCCGCTGCTGGTCTACACCACGCGTCCAGATACCTTATTTGGCGCCGCTTTTTGCGCCATTGCTGCTAATCATCCCTTGGCAAAAAAATTAGCTGAAAATGATAAAAATCTAGAAAATTTTATCACCGATTGTAACACCCAAGCAGTTGCTGAAGAAGCCCTGGAAAAGGCAGAAAAAAAGGGTTTCAACACGGGCTTAACCGTTACCAATCCGCTAAAAAAAGAGCAGCAACTGCCACTTTTTGTGGCAAATTTTGTTTTGATGGAATACGGAACGGGCGCGGTTTTCGGCTGTCCTGCTCATGATCAGCGCGATTTTGAATTCGCCAAAAAATATAACCTGTCCATCAATGTTGTTGTTGCACCAAAAGGCGATCTCGATTTCACGGTTGATTCCGAGGCATATACAGGCGACGGCATTTTGGTTCGCTCAGATTTTTTAAATGGTCTGGATGTCGCAAAAGCAAAGGAAAAAGCCACTTCCAGGCTGGAAAAGCAAAATTTAGGCGAGCGCAAAACCCAATATCGCCTTCGTGATTGGGGCGTCTCCAGGCAACGTTATTGGGGCTGCCCGATTCCCATAATTCATTGTCCTGATTGTGGCGTTGTTCCTGTGCCCGAAGATCAGCTTCCTGTAACGCTTCCAGAGGATGTTAGCATCGCAGGTCAAGGCAATCCTCTCGCTCATCACCCAACTTGGAAACATGTTTCCTGTCCAAAATGCGGCATAAAAGCAGAGCGTGAAACCGATACATTTGACACTTTTTTTGAATCTTCCTGGTATTTTGCCGCCTTCTGTAGTGAAAATTTGCAGCAAGCAGGATTAAGCCAGAAAGCTTGTGATTCCTGGCTCCCAGCCAGCTATTACATCGGTGGAGTAGAGCACGCAGTTCTGCATTTGCTCTATGCGCGCTTCTTCACCAAAGCCTTAAAAAAATGCGGATATTTATCAGCTGATGAACCATTCTCAGGGCTTTTAACGCAAGGAATGGTTTGTCATGAAACCTATCAAGATCAAGCGGGAAAGTGGCTCTTTCCGGGCGATGTGGAGCGAAGCGGCGAAGCGGCAATTCAGCGCGCAAACGGTGCGCCTGTAAAAGTTGGTCGCATCGAAAAAATGAGTAAATCCAAGAAAAATGTTGTTGATCCGATTAGTATTATTTCAAGCTATGGCGCTGATACAGTTCGGCTTTTCATGCTTTCTGATTCTCCGCCAGATCGCGATTTAGAATGGAGCGACGCAGGTGTAGAAGGCGCTTGGCGTTTTCTCAATCGTTTGTGGAAATATAATTTAGCTTTTTTAGAGCATTTTCCACCCAACTCTTTCCCAGAAAAAATTCCAGCTGATGCAGCGGGAAAAGCCCAGGAACTCAGGCATATTTTGCATTCAACCATTGCAGATGTAACAGAAGATCTTGAGCGTTTTCACCTAAACCGGGCCGTTGCGCGCATTCGTGAGCTTAGCAACAGAATTTTCGAGCTTTCTCCTTCGGACTCAAAAGAAGATGCGTCCTTATTTGCTGAAGCGATGCCAATTTTACTGCAGCTGCTTGAGCCGATGACGCCGCATTTTTCGGAAGAAATCTGGTCACTTTGGCAGAAAGAAAAACCTTTATACCTAACAAAATGGCCACAAGCAGATTCTCGTTATCTAAAAAAATCTGAAATAACCATGGCAATACAAGTTGCTGGCAAACTGCGAGCAACCATAGCGGTTTCACCCGATGCAACTGAAGCTGAAATTCAGGAAAAAACATTGGCTGAACCTGCAATTCAGCGCATCTTAAATGGCGCTGCGCCAAGAAAAATAATTATTGTTCCAATGCGTGTAGTTAATATCGTTCCGTAAAGTGGGCAGTCGCATGTCAAGGGCATTTTTAAAAATACTACAGTGTCTTTTTTTCTCTTTTATCCTTGTGGGCTGCGGCTTTTCGCCGATTCACAGCGAAGAAAATTCAGCACTTAAGGCCAATCTTCCCTATGTCGATCTCGAAGTAGTTGTTGGCGGCATACCACTAACCGCAACGCATATCCGTGTTGAGCAGCTTTTCAAGCAATATTTCAGCCAAACTGTAAATCCGCGCGCACGGGAAGGTCGGTCTCGCTACGCGCTCAAGCTAACATTATCAATTCAATACACGCCTTTGGCCATACAGCAAGATAGTCGTGTAACCCGCATGAATATTGGCGCTGCGGCGGAATATACATTTTCTGATATGAAAACTAAAAAAATAATTTCACGTAAAATGCGACGTGAAGGAAGTTTCGATGCAACCAGCGCTTCGCAATACGCGACCTTTTCAGCCGAGCAAGATGCGCAAGAGCGGATTCTGCGCGAGCTAGCTTGGGATATGGCTCAGGAAGTAGCGGGATTGATAAAAGCTAAAAGCAAATAATAGCATTTCATATTTTTAAGCATGAGAAGCGGCAATAAAATCAGGCTAAAAAGATGGAATTGTATAAGTTTTTCAAACAGAGTTGTTTCACATGAAACTAACAGCAAAAAATGCAGAAAAGGCAGTTTCTGAAGCTAAGCCACCATATTTTTTGCTTTATGGTCCAGATCAAGGGCAGAGCAGTATTTACGCAGACTCTCTAAGAAAAAAACACCAAAATCCTTCTAATCCCTTTTCCTACAGCCGTTTTACCTACAAAGAAATTTGTGAAAGCCCAGTAGCTTTAGCCGACTCTCTGGTTGCGCAAGATTTTTTTGGAGGCACAAAAATTATTCAGATTGATGATGTAACTCCAGCTTTTCCTCAGGCTATAAAAGACATCTTACAAAAAACTCCTCCCGCTGAAGTCATTCTTATTTTTATCGCCGAGGAGCTTCCAACCAGCTCACCTCTAAGAAAATGGTTCGAGGAATCTGCACACGCGGCTTCCATTCCAAGCTATACAGAGGAATCCTTCTCTTTAGAGCGCAATATTGAGCAGCAAGTTAGGCAAGAAGGCAAAACGATCACAGCAGAAGCCTGCAGGCGGGCTGCCCAGCTATTAGCAAAAGATAGATTGCTCGTGCGTGCAGAAATAGAAAAGCTCTGTCTCTATGCAAAAAACGCTGTCAACATTGACGAAAAACAGGTGCAAGAATGTTTGCTTGATAGTGAGGAGGTTGCGATGGAAAAATGCTGTGAGGCTGTTTTCTCTTGCAACCCAATACAAACGCATCGTTACATACAAAAACTTATAGAAGAAAACATAGCTCTTCCAATGTTTTGTCGAGCCGTTGCCAAACATGCAATGAGGCTATTGGAAATTAAGCTAGCAACAGAGCGCGGCGTCTCTCTAGAGCAGGCTGTAAGCTCACTTCGTCCACCAATATTTTTTAAGCAAATTCCTTCTATAAAACAGCAGGCTAGTAAGTGGTCGGCCCATCGAGTACTTAACTTTATTGCGCTTGTCGTCGAGTGGGAAAAGATCTTGAAGACAACAGCCGCTCCAACAGAAACAACAAGTTTTTATACGTCTGTAGTTCAGGTTCATCAAAGCGCCTGGTCTAAGCGCTTTGTTTGAAATCCGCGCTGAGCATGCAGCTCTACAAATCAGCAAATAAGTGCTCTTGACATAATTATCTCTCGGCATGTAAAAGCCTCCCTGGTAAAAGAGGAAGGCGATTTTTAGTATGAAAGAAAGTTTAAAAACCATTTCACGTGAAACAGAAGAGGCGCTGGCAATTTACGCCAGCCTGCTAATAAAGTGGAATAAAAAAATAAACTTGATAGGAAAATCTACGGAAGAAAAAATATGGGAGCGCCATATAAACGACGCTTTGCAAATATGTTCGGCCATCCCGCAAACAAGTAAAAATCTCTTGGATATAGGTAGTGGTGCTGGCATTCCTGGGCTGATAATAGCGATTGCCATGCCGCAGCTGAAGGTTACCCTAGTGGAAAGTGATCAAAAAAAATGCGCGTTTCTTGTAGAGGCAAGGCGGGTGGTAGGGTGCAAAAATGTTGAGATTTTGGCTGATCGCGTAGAATCCATTGAAGGTACTTGGGATGTAATAACAGCCCGTGCGGTTACAAAATTAAAGGAGCTTTTGTTCTGGAAGAGTCTTGTCGGTCACAAAAATACAGTAGGTCTTTGGTTAAAAGGAAAAGAATGGCGCGAAGAGCTCGAGGATGCAAAAACAATGTTTGTATTTGATTCGGTAATAACCCCAAGCATAACCGAAACAAATTCTGTTCTTATAACTACAAAATCATCTCAACTCAAAGCGGGCTAATTTTATGATGCAGAAAAAATCAGGACAAATAATCGCTGTCGCCAACCAAAAAGGTGGTGTCGGAAAGACCACGACCTCAGTAAATCTAGCTACCGCACTTGCCGCAGCAGAAAAGAAGGTTTTGTTGATAGATCTTGACCCGCAAGGCAACGCCTCAACGGCGCTTGGTTCTGGTGTAAAGCAAAGGCATAGAACGGTTTATGAGTGTCTGTGTGGCGCTAGTACAGTTGAGCAGGCCATAGAAGAAACCAATGTGCCCAATTTGTCCCTGCTTTCCTCGAGCGTTGATCTATCTGCAGCAGAGTTGGAATTGGTTTCTATCGAGAACAGAGAGTTTGTTTTAAAAGAAATGCTAGAAGAGACAAAAGGCAAATACGACTTCGTTTTTATTGATTGTCCGCCGTCTTTGGGCCTGCTGACGGTAAATGCCTTAACCGCAGCTTCTGGAGTTTTAATCCCGCTGCAATGCGAGTTTTTTGCTCTTGAAGGCCTCAGCCATTTGTTAAAAACAATAGAAAAAATTCGCAAGAACCTTAACCAAGAACTTGATATAAAAGGCATTGTTTTAACAATGTTTGATCGCCGCAATAATCTTTCCGTTCTGGTTGAGAAGGACGTAAGAGAGTGCTTGGGTGGTCTAGTGTATCGGACTGTCATTCCAAGAAACGTAAGGGTTTCTGAGGCGCCTTCACATGGTGTTCCTGCGGTTATATATGATCACCGTTGTAGCGGCTCTATTGCATATATGATGTTGGCGCGTGAGCTTTTAGAACGGATTCAGCCCGAGACAATCGCAGCGTAAATGAAAATATTTCCATAAAATCATAATAAAAACAGATGAATAGGAGTAATAAAATGAAGCAAAAACGTATATTGGGCAGAGGTCTAACAGAGCTTTTGCGTGATTCCGAGGTTGGTGCTGTCGCTCAGGAAGGTCGGTATTACGCGCAAAGTCCGGCCACGCTTCCTATTAGTCAGATTACCCCGGGTGCTGCGCAGCCACGTAAATATTTTAGCGACGAAGGAATGAAAGAATTAGCCAGCTCCATTCGCCAAAATGGTGTAATTCAGCCAATTATTGTGCAGGCAATACCAGATACAGATAGATATCAGATAATTGCGGGTGAGCGGCGTTGGCGTGCGGCAAAGTTAGCAGGATTGTCGGAGATTCCTGTTGTTTTGCAGGAAGTCGAAAGTACCCAGGCGCTTGCGATTGCTCTAATAGAAAACATACAAAGGGAAGATTTATCGCCAATAGAAGAGGCCGAGGCCTACAATCTTCTCTGTCAAAACCACGGCTATACACAAGAAAGACTATCGGAATGGTTGGGTAAAAGTCGAAGCCACATAGCAAATTACCTGCGACTGCTGCAATTACCAGAGTCTGTGCGGATTATGGTTCAGGAAGGACAGCTAACAATGGGGCATGCGCGAGCGCTAATAAACGCCGAGGATCCAGAGGAGCTGGCTAATAAGATAGTTAATGAGGGTCTGACCGTTCGCTCTATAGAGGCATTTTCTCCCAAGCGCCCGAAGAAAAAATCTACGGAAAAGAGGAGCCAGGCAAAAGATCCCGATATTCTCGAGCTCGAAGCTAGTATTAGTAAAAAACTTGGGCTTCAAGTCGATATAAACGATTCTAATGGGGCGGGGGGTGAGGTGATAATAAAATTTTCCTCGCTGGGCGAGTTGGATAAAATTCTGCAGTGCTTGAGTAATGGTTAGGGTGTTAGAAGGCGAGGGGATTTACTAAGTCTGTTAGCCTCAAAGCATAAAATTAATAGTCAGATTTAATATTTCACGTGAAACAAATATGAACAAAAATTTTGATGTTATTGTAATTGGTGGTGGCCACGCAGGGTGCGAGGCCGCGACCGCCTCGGCACGTATGGGTGCTAAAACGGCTCTGATAACGCTGCGCCCCGAGAATCTAGGAGAAATGTCTTGTAATCCCGCATTCGGCGGTGTGGCAAAAGGCACTCTGGTAAAAGAAATAGATGCTTTAGACGGCGTGATGGCTGGAAACATTGATAAAGCAGGCATACATTATCGCATCCTGAATGCCAGTAAGGGGCCCGCTGTTTGGGGGCCGCGTGCCCAGGCCGATCGCGCTTTATACAAAAAAGCCATGTATGAAAATTTATCAGAATATACAAATCTCCAGCTTTTATTCTCTAGTGTGGAATCGCTTCTTTTTCAGCCTGGTCAAATAATTGGCGTTGTTTTGGCAAATGGAGACGAAATAAAGGCTAAATCGGTAGTATTAACCACAGGTACGTTTCTACGCGGATTGATCCATTGTGGAGAGAAGAAAACTCCAGCTGGGCGTGTTAATGAGCCGCCTTCTCTCGGAATTTCTGCGTCGCTGGAGCATGCTGGATTCGTTCTCGGGCGTTTAAAAACGGGCACGCCGCCAAGGTTGGATGGAAAAACTATAGATTTTTCGCGTCTCGAGGCGCAACCCAGCGACTCAGAGCCTGTGCCTTTCTCAGCACTAACAAAAAAAATAGAAGTACCGCAGATCGATTGCTTTATCACCAGAACTAATGAAGAAACTCACAAGATCATAAAAGCAAATTTGCACCGCTCGCCCATGTATTCTGGGCAAATAGAAAGCATAGGGCCGCGCTACTGTCCTTCCATCGAAGATAAAATCGTGCGTTTCGCTGAGCGGAGCTCACATCAAATTTTTCTTGAACCAGAAGGTTTAAATGATGACACAATCTATCCAAATGGCATCTCAACCTCACTTCCAGAAGATGTACAAATTGCTTTGTTGGCAACCATTCCTGGTCTGGAGCAGGCGCGGATTATAAGGCCTGGCTATGCCATAGAATATGATTTCATCGATCCGCGTGAGCTGTTCCCAACTCTCGAGACAAAACGCATAAAGGGATTGTTTCTTGCTGGTCAAATAAACGGCACTACAGGCTATGAAGAGGCTGGTGGGCAGGGGTGTGTGGCTGGAATAAATGCCGCGCTGTATGCCGCTAATAACCGCGCCGATTTCGTTCTAGATCGTGCTGATGGTTATATCGGAGTGATGATTGATGATCTAACAACTCAGGGAACAAAAGAGCCATATCGGATGTTTACCTCGCGCGCAGAATATCGCTTAACGCTTCGTCCAGATAATGCCGATTTAAGGCTCACTGAAAAAGCCATAAAAATCGGATGTGTTGGAAATTTCCGCGCAGCTCATTTCGAATCGAGGAAAAAATCTCTCGCAGACGGTCGAGCGCTGCTTGATGGCCTAAGTATCTCTCCGCAAGAAGGTGAAAAAGTAGGAATAAAATTGAATCAAGATGGCGTTCGGCGCTCAGGATTTCTACTGCTTGCTTACCCAGAAATAACCATTCCTCAGCTCCGCGCGCTCTGGACAGAATTAAGGGCTGTTACCGACCAAACCCTGCAGCAATTGGCAATAGAGGCGCTGTATCAGCCGCATTTGATGCGGCAGCAAGCGGATATAAAATCGCTGCGCAGTGATGAAGAAAAACGCATACCCGATAATTTTGATTATGATAGCTCCGAGCTCAGCCTGTCAAAAGAAGTGCGCGATAAATTAAAGCGCAGCAGGCCAATAAATCTTGGAGCAGCCGCAAGAATTCCAGGAATTACACCTGCGGCCGTTGCGGCAATTTTAGTTGCGCTGAAAAATGGCCATAACAAAAAAGAGCTAAAAGCAAATGTTGGCTGAGAAAGTAAAAATGTTACTTTATAACGTTTTTATTTTCCTATGCAGAAGCGAGAAAATAATTCATCGAGAACATCTTCCATGTCGATTTTTCCGCTAATTCTTCCTAGAGTCATAGCTGCAGAGCGTAGGATTTCTGCGGCTATTTCCAGAGGAGGATGTTGAAAAAACTGCTCTAAAAGCAACACAGCATCAGATGCAATTTTTCTATGTCGCTCTCGTGTAATCGCAGGAGCTTCGGGCAGGGAAAATATCTCTGCAGCCAGCTCAGAAAAATAATTAGACAGATTAGATACTGGCCAAGAATCATCAAGCAAAGAAATCATAAAAATATTTTTTACTGGCAATTGGGGCGGAGTAAAATTCGGCGCTAAATCAAATTTTGTAAACACAACTATACAATTTTCGTTCAAAGAAGAAACCAGAGGATCGTTAGGTGAAAAGCAAGACGCGTCAAATAAAAACAAACATAAATCAGCATCGCTAGCTGCGCGCTTCGCTCGACGAATTCCTTCTTGCTCTATTTCATTATCGGTCTCGCGGAGACCTGCAGTATCCTGCAGTATAAACGGGTAGCCATTGATGTCTAAACGTGCTTCTAAAATATCGCGCGTTGTCCCCGCCTGATTAGAAACAATAGCTAAATCGCGTTTCGCCAGCGCATTGAGCAACGAAGATTTTCCTGCATTGGGTGCGCCTAAAATGGTAATAAAAAAACCATCGCGTAATCTTTCGCCGCAGCGTGAATCTTCCAGATGATTTTCTAGAGAACTCTGCAGTGTTCTAACACGTTCATTGATTTCTTGTAACACAGACTCAGGGATCTCTTCGTCAGGGAAATCAATATAGGCCTCAAGTGCGGCCATGCATTTTATCAGAATATTTCTCCAGCCTTCATAGAGCGAAGAAAGGGCCCCAGACATTTGTCGTAATGCCTGTTTTGCTTGGGCCGCTGTTTCTGCTTCGATTAAATCTGCTAGGCCTTCAGCTGCGGCTAAATCAAGCTTGCCATTGACAAAAGCGCGGCGTGAAAATTCACCAGCTTCGGCGAAGCGTAATCCCTCAATTGCTGCAAGAGAGCGCAGTAACCAGCGCACAACGGCAATGCTGCCATGGCAATGTAGTTCGACAATATCTTCACCAGTGAAACTATATGGCGCTGGAAAAAAAACCACCAAAGCATGATCAATAATTTCATGTGATTTTGGGTCGCGTAAGAAACAAAGCTCAAAAAACCTGGGTCTGAAAGAAAAATTCTTTGGCGCAACCAGCGCTGAAATAGCGGATTTTGCATCTGGGCCAGAAATACGAATTACGCAAACACCAGAAGCAATGACAGCTGTTGCTGGCGCAAATACAGTATCAGAGAAAGAAAAAACATTATTCATCGGCAGGCTCAAGCAAAATAAAAAACAATAAAAACAATTAAGCTAAAACTATGTAGAAAAAATCGTACACAATTTCGTGGAATCCTATATGACAACGCCCGCGCTAAAAGCGACAGAAATATTGATAAGAGGGCAGGCATGGTCAGCACATACTTACAAACAAACCATAATCTTATCGCACAAATAATAAGCGAAGGCGAGGCGCGTAATGATGAGATTATGTCGCAGTTATTCCGCGATTTTCTGCAGCAATTTTATCAATATGTTCCGCAGGAAGATCTCGCCGAATACAGTGCGTGCGATCTGTTTTACGCCGCAAAAAATGCGTTCTCTTTTATCAAGGAAAGAAAAGCAGGCGAGCAAAAACTAAGAATCTACACGCCGAGCCTTGATGAAAATGGCTTTAAAAGCCCATACAGCATCATAGAAATGGTCAATGACGACATGCCCTTTATTGTTGATTCAACAACAGAGACAATCAACAAACACGGCCTGGCAATACATCAAATCATTCACCCAGTATTCGTAGCAAAGCGCGATAAAACAGGCTTGCTAAAAGAGGTGCGCTTGGCGCAGCCAGGCGAGAAAGACGAAAGCTCAGAGTCGGTCGTTCAATTCCACGTTTCGCAAACTAGCGCGCCAGCATTAGCCACAAAGTTAGAAGAAGATTTAAAAAACACTTTGCATGCCGTGAAAGCAGCAGTAGAAGATTGGCGATTAATGGTCGATAAAGCGCAAGAAACCATAAAAGAATATCAACAATTCGGCAAAAATTTAGATGTCTACGCCAAGGGTTTGCGTGGTGGCGAGTTCAAAGAAGAACTCGAGGAAACCATAGACTTTATGCGCTGGATAGCCGACAACAACTTTGTTTTACTCGGATATGTAGCCTACGATATCGATGCAAAAACCACTGAGGCTCTGCCAAACGCAAATTCTGCTCTTGGCCTTTATAAATTTGAAGAGCCGCAAATTCGCCCGCGCACACCGCAGGAAAATGCCGCTCTCGTTTTGTCGCCCAAGCTAATCGAGATCACTAAAGCAAATAAAAAATCTATAGTACATCGCCCAGTACACATGGATTTTATCGGGCTGCGCCGCTTCGATAAAAAAGGAAATGTCGTTGGTGAGCATCGCTTCCTAGGCTTGTTTACATCTGGAGCTTACTATCAAAGCTCGCGCAACATTCCGATAATCAGAAAAAAAATTCGTGAAGTTCAAAATTTAGCAGGCTTTAGACATAACGGTCATAGCGGAAAAGAATTGGCCGCTATTTTGGAGGCCTTGCCGCGTGACGAGCTCTTTCAAATGACTTCGCAAGAGCTCTATGAAACCGCAATGAAAGTTGTGCTATTAGAGGCGCGGCCGAATGTTCGGCTCTCGGTGCGCAAGGATAGTTTCGAGCGTTTTGTCAGTTGTCTCATCTACGTACCGCGCGAGCGCATGTCGACAGACTTGCGCAAAAAAATGGAGGACATTCTAACCTCTGCATTCAAAGGCACGGTTTCAAATCACTACACACAAGTGACTGATTCGCATCTGGCGCGCATACAGCTGATTATAAAAACCGAACCAGGATCAATACCAAGTTATGATGTCGAGGAAATAGAGGCGCGATTAGCCGCCGTTTCGAGATTGTGGATGGATGATCTGGCCGATGAGCTAACCAGGCGCTTGGGAGAAAAAGCAAGCGGCGCATTGCTCTGGCGCTATGGCAGTGCTTTTTCAGCTAGCTACACTGAAAGCTTCACAGCAGAAGATGCTTATTACGACATCAAGCAAATGGAAAAAATTTGCTTAACCAACAAAACCGTTTTCGATTTATACGAATCAGAAAATGATGCAGAAAATTATTTCCATCTAAAAATTTATAATCCCGAAAAAGAGCTCACACTCTCAAGCATCATGCCCGTGCTTGAAAATATGGGCGTCGTTATCAAAGACGAGCACACCTACGTTGCAGAGCCGCAAGGCGATGAAAATCCAATCTGGATTCATCATTTATGTTTCTCGACAGGCCATTTTGAAAAGCCGCGCTTAAAGCACATCAAGCCGTTGTTTGAGGAAGCGATAGAAAAAGTATGGAGCGGAGAAATATCAAATGATGGCTTTAATGCGCTTATAATTCGTGCGGGCCTGCATTGGCGTGAAGTTGTTTTGATTCGTGCATATAGCAAATATCTGAAGCAAACAGGATTTAGTTACGGCCAGCAATTTATTCAGGAAACTCTAAGCCAATATCCGCAATTGGTGAAATTCATTTTAGAATTATTCACCATTCGTTTTGACCCCGATTACAGACAAGATCGTGCAACAAATTCCCGCGCTCAAATCGATGTAATAGAAGGCTTCATGGGCTCGGTCACCAATCTCGCAGAAGACAGAGTTTTAAGGCGTTTTATGGAGTTGGTGCTAGCTACAATCCGCACGAATTATCATCAAAAAAACAGCGAAGGAATTCACAAGCCGTACATCTCTTTCAAATTCAATCCAGAAAAAATATCAGAGCTGCCGTTACCAAAACCATTTGCAGAAATATTTGTTTACTCTCCGCGCGTTGAGGCAGTTCACTTGCGTGGTGGAAAAGTTGCGCGCGGCGGATTGCGCTGGTCGGATCGTCCAGAAGATTTCCGTACAGAAGTTTTGGGCTTGATGAAAGCGCAGATGACTAAAAACGCAGTGATAGTTCCAGTTGGTTCAAAGGGCGGATTCGTAGTCAAAAAGCCGCCTCTAGAAGGTGGGCGCGAAGCTTTGCAGCAAGAGGCAATCGAGTGCTACAAAACCTTCTTACGCGGAATGCTAGACATCACCGATAACATTATCGATGGCAAAACCGTTGCACCGAAGCAAGTAATTCGTCACGATGAGGATGATCCATATTTGGTTGTCGCCGCAGATAAAGGCACAGCAACATTTTCAGACATCGCAAACTCTGTATCTGCCGAATATCAATTCTGGCTTGGCGATGCTTTCGCTTCTGGTGGTTCGGTTGGTTATGACCATAAAAAAATGGGAATCACAGCGCGCGGAGCCTGGATTTCAGTTCAAAATCATTTCCGTTTTCTACAAAAAGATCCAATGCAGGAAGATTTCACGGCGGTTGGTGTTGGCGATATGTCGGGAGATGTTTTCGGTAACGGCCTGCTAATGTCTAAGCATTTCCTGCTTGTTGCAGCTTTTAACCATCAGCATATTTTCATCGACCCAACGCCAAATGCAGCAGAAAGTTTTGTCGAGAGACAGCGTTTATTCGATCTTCCTCGCTCAAGTTGGACCGATTATAATTCGGCGCTTATTTCTGCAGGTGGAGGAATTTACGAACGCAAAGCAAAGAATATAACTATCTCTCCAGAAGCAAAAAAAGCGCTCGGAATTGAAACTGAAATTTCCTCGCCAGACGAATTGGTGCAAGCAATTTTGCGTGCGCCCGTTGATTTGCTCTGGAATGGCGGCATAGGAACCTATGTAAAAGCTGAAACAGAAAGTCACGAGCAAGTTGGCGATAAAGCCAATGATGCCGTGCGTGTGAATGGAAAAGAGCTTCTCTGCAAAGCCGTCGGAGAAGGAGGAAATCTCGGCTTCACACAAAAAGGCCGCATAGAATACGCGAGAAAAGGCGGGCGCATAAATACTGATGCGATGGATAATTCCGGCGGAGTCGATTGTTCCGACCACGAGGTAAACATAAAAATTGCGCTTGATCGCGCCTGCAAGCAATCGCGTTTAAGCGAAGCAGATCGCAATCAATTGCTTGAGAAAATGACCGATGAAGTAGCTCAGTTAGTCTTGCGCGACAATCACTTGCAAACGCAAGCAATCACGCTCATGGAGCACCAAGCAGCGCAATTGCTAGAAAGCCAATCGCGCCTAATTGAAGACCTAGAAAAAACAGGTTTGCTAAATAGGAAACTGGAATTTTTACCAACAGCGGAAGAAATAACGCGCCTGAATGCGGAGGGAAAAGGCTTCACACGTCCAGAGCTTTGTGTGCTTTTTGCTTATAGCAAAATTGCCGTTTATCAGGGGTTGATAAATTCGGATCTTCCAGAAGATCCTTACTACGCGCGTGATTTGGAAAATTATTTTCCAGAAGAATTACGCCGCAAATATTCAGAAGAAATTGCAACACATCCGCTGCGCAGAGAAATCATCGTAACCGCAGTAACAAACAGCATGGTTAATCGTACAGGCAGCACGTTCTTCTCTCGTATAGCAGAAGATACAGGCGTCAGCGCAAGCGACATTGCCAGGGCATACACAATCGTGCGCGAAGTTTTCCATCTGCGTGATATTTGGTTGGAAATAGAAGCAGCGCGTGAGCACATAACAGTCGCAACGCAAAACGAACTTTTCCTTGCAACAACGCGATTGGTTGAAAGCGGCGCGCAGTGGTTCTTGCGTCATGGCGGCTCAGTTTTAAAAGTTGGCGAAACAATCGAAACTTTCACACAAGGAATCGACGTTCTAACCAAGAATCTTGATGCGATTCTGCGGGGAGAATTGCGGCAGCGTTTTGATGCGGATGTGAGTGCTTTGATTCAGAAAAAAGTTCCAGAATCTTTGGCCAAACGCATAGCAGCTCTGCCAATAATTAGCTCTGGTTGCGACATCGTCAAAGTCTCGCAAAGCAAGAGCTTGCCAGTGCAAATAACTGCGGAAGTATATTTCCATCAAAGCGAGCGTTTAGGCCTTGATTGGATGCGCTCGCTGCTTGGTCGAATTATTCCAACAGGACATTGGCATCGCCTTTCAATCAAGACCATAGGCGAGATTTTATATGATCAACAAAAGCGCATTACCGCTGAAACCATAAGTCATTTTTGTGATGGAAAAAGTTGCGGTCAGGCGATTGAAAAATGGTCGGCGGAAAACAAAAAAAATCTCGAGAGATTTGATAGTTTCCTATCGGATTTAAAAGCGCAGGAAACTCTCGACACCTCAGTAATGATTGTCGCAGCGCGGCAGCTGGAAGATTTATAGCAGCGGCGCTGCCGCGTTTTATCTACTAATGTCTGAAATGGCGGTGTTCACAAAACACCATCGCAATATCATTTGCATCTGCTGCATCGATAACTTCCTGGTCGCGCACTGATCCGCCAGGATGAATCGCCGCTTTTATTCCAGCTTTTGCCGCTGCTAACAAGCCATCAGAAAATGGAAAAAACGCATCAGATGCAATCACAGCGCCAAGGCTTCGTGTCGGATTTTCAACGCAATCACTAGCTTTTTTTACCGCTAAATTTACAGCGTCAACGCGGCTAGTAACGCCGCCGCCAATTCCAATTGTGGCAGCATTTTTTGCAAGCACGATGGCATTAGAGCGAGTATGTCTGCAGACGCGCAACGCAAATAAAAGATCGCGCATCTCTTCCGCTGCAGGCGTGCGCTTACTAACCACGCGCCAATTATCAGGATTCAAATCTGCAGCATCACTTTCCTGAATTAAAAATCCTCCCGACACGCTGCGGATAATTTTTTCTGCGCGCGTTGGATTTGGTAGCGCCACTTCAAGAAGGCGTAAATTTTTCTTTGTCGCAAAGATATTTTTTGCTTCTTCTGAAAATTTTGGTGCTGCGATAACTTCAACAAAAAGCGTGGAAATTTCTTTCGCTGTTTCTCCGTCTAATATGCGGTTACAGGCGACAATCCCGCCAAAAGCGCTCAGCGGATCGCTAGCTAATGCCGCTTGATATGCGCGCAATAAATTGGCCCCAGCGGCAACCCCACAAGGATTCGCGTGCTTTATTATAGCTACTGCTGGTTCATCAAATTCAGCAACGCAAGAAATGGCAGAATCAAGATCAAGAATATTATTATAGCTAAGCTCTTTGCCTTGATGCTGAACTGCATTTGCTAATCCTGTGCGAATATTTGCATCGCTATAAAATGCTGCTTTCTGATGCGGATTTTCTCCATAACGAAGTGTCTGCAATTTTTCTGTGGCGATAGTAAAACGCTGCGGAAAAAAATCATTTTCTATTGTGGAAAACCAGCCTGAGATTGCGCTGTCATAAGAAGCAGTGCGCGCAAAAGCGGCGCTCGCCAAGGCTTTGCGCTGAATCATGTTGAGTCCGCCATTTTCATTGAAGCTTTCTATGAAAGAAAAATATTGATCAGGATCAGTAAGCACCGCAACCGATTGAAAATTTTTCGCCGCCGACCTAATCATTGACGGACCGCCAATATCGATATTCTCAATAAGCTCATGTTCTGCTTTTCCAAGTGCTACAGAATTTTCAAACGGATAAAGATTCACAACCACTAAATCGATTGCCTCTATTCCATGTTCAGCCAGAGCATCGGTATGAGTTTTCTCATCACGCAGCGCTAACAAACCACCGTGAATTTTCGGATGCAGAGTTTTTACTCTCCCGTCCATCATCTCAGGAAAGCCAGTAACATCTGCAACATCAGTAACGCTGAAACCTGCGTCTCTCAGCAGCTTTGCCGTTCCTCCAGTTGATAATAAAACCACAGATTTTTTAGCCAGAGCTGAGGCCAAATCGAGCAAATTAGTTTTGTCGGAAACAGATATCAGCGCGCGACGAATAGGAAAAAAGACAGACATTTAGAGAGCTCTCCAAAAAATTGTTAATTATTATTTTCAGAAAAAATAGAATATTCAGGCACAAGTTTTTTCAGCAACGATAAAGCTTCGCCTTCATTTTGTTCTCGGCAAATCGAATAAAGCTGTGCAAGCATTTCAGAAAAATCAGCATTATTTTCAGAAAAATTCTTGGTGCAAAGAATGCCTGGGCAATCAGTCATTGATAAATTTTCATCAGGATAAGAAAGAACCTCAGTTAGTTTCTCGCCCGCCCGCAAGCCTGTGAAAACTACTTCAATATCCTTGTCGGGTTCTAAGCCTGCCAGACGAATCATCTGATGTGCTAAATCTTTTATCGAAACAGGCTCACCCATCTCTAACACAAATAAAGCGGGGCTTTTAGAAGAAGATGCCAGCGCCGATGCCTGCAAAACAAGCTCTGCCGCTTCGCCAACGGTCATGAAATATCGCGTCATTTCTGGATGTGTTACCGTTACAGGTCCGCCCTTTGCAATTTGGTTTTGAAACAGCGGAATCACCGAGCCAGAAGAGCCAAGGACATTACCAAATCTAACCGCTGTGAATAAACAACCAGATTCCTTTCTGCTGCGATTGTAAAAAGACAATATTCGCTCAGCAAGTCGTTTGGTCGATCCCATTATGCTTGATGGATAAACCGCCTTA
>JBIKYU010000017.1:0-20085 GCA_044355085.1 Rickettsiales bacterium
AGAATCCTTTTCTTAAGCTGCTTTGCATACAGTTTAATTCTATTGCTCGGAAGGATCGTTGATACAAAGATCGTTGCCTTTAAAAAAAACTCACCAATATCTACAAACCTTTTAAAAGCCTGTTTAAGCTTGGATTTCTCTTCATACGACTCTACCCAAAAAAAGCTATCTCCACTCTAAAGAAGCTCTTTGGAAAACCCCGCCTTAGATTGTAGGGGAGTAAGAACTCCGGGGGAGGGGTAACAAAAAAAATCAAGGAACAACCCCATGCAAAGCAAATTGAATATGCACAAGAGCCCAAGATGTTTGGCGAAAACGAGAAGAGCCACACAATGCCAATCCCCCGCAATGCCTAATGGAAGGTGCAGAATGCATTGAGGAAAATCAACTGGCGCGCCGAAGGGGAATCATAATGCTTGGAAGCATGGAGATTATGGACGCGTGGCAGCGGAGTGGAAGAAGGCGGTGAAGAGCGTGGTAAATGAGATCAAGAATATAGGGCAATAAAACAACTCTCTCTAAAGTATGCCTTTGGATTGCGCCTCATTCTTTATCATCCAAAGCGTACTATATCCTTGAATTGAAGAAAAATTGAAAACCGTGTCATGCACTTTTGTTAAGTCAATTTTCTTCCGCCCCACATTGTAAACTATTCTATATTTTGAATCTTGGAGGCACCATCTGGGCTCTACACTTCCATGAGCAAAACAGCAGCGAATGGCGTACGCAAGAGCTGCCAGAGTATCATCACTATCAGTATTGTTTACCGGATTAAGAGCACGCGATTCTTTGCCCGTTTTTTCTTTTATGGCCTCCCATAAAGTAACGGCAACGGCACTAACCCATATTAATATGTTGTTCTCAGCAGCAATCTGAATATCTCCATATGTCTTCCACTCATTTGCCGGAAGCGTTAGAAGATTTGGGAGAGGACCACTTCCGTCACTCTCATCAATCGGCATTTCTTCATTGAAAATGTCTTTAACCTCTTCCTCACTGCTGGGCGAAAAACCTCCAAGATAATTATTTACTCGAATCGCAAACGATAACTGCCGAAAAGCCGTTTCAATTTCATCAAGATGCCGAGACACACTCATAAGCATTCCTTAATTTGATTTTAAAAGCGCTGGGAAGTGCAGAAAATGATTTTCTAATAACAGGTGACTCCGCCAAAACCATTCCCCGCACAGGTTATAGCAAGATAAAGGGCGGCGACCTAACCCCCGCCTAACCCCAGCAGAAATTGAGTTTTCCCAGACTCCACTAACCCATTGAAAATAGTGGTGGCTCGGGGGTGATTCGAACACCCGACCAAGGGATTATGATTCCCCTGCTCTACCACTGAGCTACCGAGCCGACAGCAAAAATTATGGGATGGTTCCTATACGCTGGCGGTTTTTGACTGTCAATATGTACGGCGCATGATATATCAATTCTTGCGCGGTAATGTCATTTCATATTTTTAAGCACGAGAATTGCTGCGGTTTTTTTTAGCGGAAATGCGTAAAAAACGAAGCAGTAAAAATGTCAGGATAAAATATGGATTGGTATAAATTTCAAAAAATAAAAATCTTACATGCGCGAATTCAATGAAGCTGGCTGTTTTTTACAAAAATCTGCATATAAAAATATGAGTCAAAATTTTCTACAATCCTTGCATAATCAGGCTTTGCTGCTTGTACCTGAATTTGGTTTTTCAGAAAAAACTCTACGTGAAGCTTGCAAAAAACTTGGCCGCGCCGAGATAGATTTTCGCTTGGCTTTTGATGGCGGCGTAATTGACTGGATTTCTTATTATCTCGATTGGCTCGACGATGAATTAATCGCACAAGCAAAAAATCTTCCACTGGCTGAAATGAAGATAAGAAGCCGCATTCACAGTTTAGTAATGCTGAGAATTTCACTGCTTCAGCATGAGAAAAACATCAGCAGAAAGCTGCTTGCGACGCTTAGCACTCCTGCATATTTTAGTTTTTCTGCAAAAAGAGTTTGGAAAACTGCCGATATAATCTGGCGCTTAGCTGGAGATTCCGCGACTGATTTCAACCATTACTCTAAACGCGCGCTGCTTAGCGGAGTTTACAGCAGCACTTTGCTTTATTGGCTGCAAGATGAGAGCGAAAAATATTGCAAAACTGTTACTTTTTTAGAAAGGCGTATTGCCGAAGTTATTTCTTTCGGGCAAAAAAGCAAAACCGCGCGGGATAATATAAAAGATTTTTTCCCGCCCATTTTAAAACAGGCATTTTCTCATGAGTGACAGAGTTTATCTATATGACAGCACTTTGCGTGATGGCGCGCAAACTTTTGGCATTGATTTTTCCACCAGCGATAAGCTCGATATTGCGAATTGGTTAGATGAAATTGGCATCGATTATATCGAAGCGGGATGGCCAGGCGCTAACCCTACAGATGATGCGTTTTTTGCTGCTCCACCAAAATTAGCAAAAGCAAAATTAACCGCTTTTGGCATGACTTTCCGCCCGAATGGAGAAGCCAAAACCGACGAATCGTTGCAAAAAGTTCTCGCCGCACCAACAAAAACTGTTTGTTTGGTTGGTAAAAGCTGGGATTTTCATGTCACTGAAACTCTGCATACAAGCTTGGAAGAAAACCTCCGCATGGTGGCGGAAACTGTCGCTTTCGCTAAAAAGAAAAATAAGGAAGTTCTATTTGATGCCGAGCATTTTTTCGATGGATATGCGGCGAATCCTGGTTATGCGCTTGAAGTTATCAAAACCGCTTTTGCCAACGGCGCGCGCTGGATTGTGCTTTGCGATACCAATGGCGGAACTTTGCCGCATGTTGTTGAACGCACAATCAAAAAAATTACCAATCATATTGCGGGCGAAAATCTTGGCATTCATTGCCATAATGATTGCGAGTTAGCTGTTGCTAATAGTTTGGCTGCAATTGAAGCGGGAGCGCGGCAAATTCAGGGAACATTAAACGGTGTTGGCGAGCGCTGCGGTAACGGTAATTTGATTTCTCTTCTGCCAACTTTAATGCTGAAACTTGGCTATAAAACAGGAGTAACTAGCAAAGGACTGGAGAAAATAACTTCGCTTTCGCGTGCGCTTGATGAGCGCTTAAATCGCGCCAGCAATCCTTATGCAGCCTATGTTGGGAGCGCTGCTTTTACACATAAAGGAGGATTACATATTTCAGCGGTGAATAAAAATCCGCAAAGCTATGAACATATTGCGCCAGAAAAAGTGGGCAATTCACGCCGCATTTTGGTTTCCGATCAATCTGGAAAAGCGGCGGTTATTGCGCGCTTAAAAACTTTGGGTTTGAATCCTGATGCTTATAAAAAAGAGGCGATAGACGGGCTGATAAATGAAGTCAAACAACGTGAGGGCCGTGGATATTCCTACGATTCAGCCGATGCAAGTTTTGCTCTGCTGGCTTATCGCATACTTGAAAATGTGCCTGAATATTTTCGTCTTGAAAGTTTTCGCGTGCTTGATGAGCGGCGCTTTGCTGAAAATGGTGAGATAGCCTCTCTTTCCGAAGCAACAGCAAAAATTCGCATTGGCCGCATGAGAAAACTTACGGTAGCGGAAGGAAACGGCCCTGTAAATGCACTGGATAAAGCCATGAGAAAGGCTCTTTCTGGGCGTTACCCGTTGCTCAAACAAACGCGCTTGATTGATTTTAAAGTGCGAATTCTAACTCCTGATGCTGGAACCGAAGCAATCACGCGCGTTTTAATAGAAAGCGCGGATGATAGCGGAAAACGCTGGTGCACAATGGGAGTTTCCGTGAATATTCTCGATGCTTCTTATCATGCACTAAGTGATAGTTTGATTTATGCACTTTTCCGCTTTGGCATAAAATGAAGCCCGCAATTATTTTAGTGCGCCCGCAAATGGGCGAAAATATTGGCTCTGCCGCGCGCGTGATGGCAAATTTTTCTTTGTCTGATTTACGCATTGTTGCGCCGCGCGATGGTTGGCCAAATGAAAAAGCCAGACATTTAGCTTCTGGTGCGACGCAAATTATCGATAATGCGCGCATATTTTCTTCAACCGCCGAAGCAATCGCCGATTTATCTTTTGTGCTGGCAACAAGCGCAAGAGAGCGCGATATGGTGAAGCCAGTTTTCACGCCGAAATTTGCAGTTAAAGAAATTATCTCTGCGCAGAAAAATGGCTCAGCTTGCGGAATTTTATTCGGCGCCGAGCGCACTGGGCTTGAGAATTCTGATGTTGTGCTTGCAGATGCGTTAGTGAGCGTTCCTGTTTCTGCCGATTATGCCTCGCTGAATTTGGCTCAGGCCGTGGCTATTTTGACTTACGAATATTTTTCAGCAACAGAAAATTTTCCTGAAACGCGCGAAGATTTTGGGCGCTCCGCTCCAGCAAAGCGCGAAGAATTGCTGGGTTTATTTTCTCATCTTGAGCATGAACTTGATCGCTGCGATTTTTTTAAAGTTCCAAGTAAGCGCGAAAAAATGCTCCAGAATTTGCGCAATTTTCTGCTGCGCGCGCGTTTCACTGATCAGGATGTGCGAACATTTCGTGGAATTATTAGAGCACTGGTCGATAAGCGTGAAGAAAGTTAGAATTCTTCATGCATACAAGCTTTAATAGCGCCTAAATTTTGCGCCAGCCTGTGCTGCCATCTGGGCGGTTTTCCAGAATATAACCCTGCTCTTTTGCTTCTTGACGTGTGCGGTCTGCTTCAGGCCAATTTTTTACAGCGCGCGCCTGCGAATTTTTCTGCGCTAATTCCTGGATAATAATTGGTGCTGAAAACCAATCGGCGGGAGATTGATATAATATACCAATTTCTGCAGCGCTGGATTTTAGAATTTCTGCTAATTTGCGCCGCTCATCTCCCGTAGTTTTTTGTAAATCTTTTGCCATTTCATGCAGGCGAACCAAGGCTTTTGGCGTGTTTAGATCATCAGATAAAGCCGCGCTGAATTCAGCATCAGCTGCGACCGTTTCAAGATCAGAAAATCCTTCTATTGCTTGATAAAGGAAAGATAAAGATTGCTTGCTATCGCCAAGCAGCTTTTCTGTCCAATCAAGCGGCTTGCGATAATGTGTTGAGAGCAGCGCGTAACGAATTTCTTCGCCGCGTAAATTCTGCTGCAGAAGATCTTGAACAGTGATGAAATTTCCTAGGCTTTTGCTCATTTTCTCGCCATCAACGGTCAAGAAACCATTATGAACCCAAAGTCGCGCATATTTACTGCCAGGATTTGCGCAACAGCTTTGCGCGATTTCATTTTCATGATGTGGAAATTGCAAATCAGCGCCGCCTGCATGTAGATCAAAATCTACGCCCAAATAGCTCGTGCTCATGGCTGAACACTCAATATGCCAACCTGGACGACCTAGCCCCCAGGGGCTTTCCCAGCCTGGTTCATCAGATGAAGAGGGTTTCCATAAAACAAAATCAGCGGGATTTTCTTTGAATGGCGCAATTTCAATGCGCGCGCCTGCTAACATTTCGTCCTGCAAACGCCGCGAAAGCGCACCATAATTTTGATAAGAAGTAACGCGGAACAAAACATGACCAGCTTTTTCGTAAGCATGATTCAGATGAATTAGTTTTTCGATCATGGCTTGAATTTCAGGAATATGGCCTGTTGCGCGTGGCTCATGCGTTGGAGAAAAGCAATTCAGCGCCGACATGTCAGCGTGGAATGCTTTTGTTGTCTGCGTAGTAATTTCAAGAATTGTGGTGTTTTTCTCACGCGCGGCGCGGTTAATTTTATCGTCGATATCAGTGATATTGCGAACATAAATTACATTTTCTGCGCCGTAATTTTTTCTAAGTAAGCGAAAAATTTGATCAAACACCACCATGGCTCTGGCATTGCCAAGATGCGCGCGATCATAGACGGTTGGCCCACAAGCGTAGAAGCTAACTCGCTGATAATCCTGCGGCAGAAACTGCTCTTTTTGTTTGCTGAGCGTATTGTAGAGAAAAAGCGTCATGCCTGGTTGGTAAGAGTTTTGGTGAAATTAGATGAATATGATTTGATAATCGTGCGCGGTTTTTTTGGCGCTATCAGTTGATATTCCATGCCTTCGCGCTTGGCATAAGAAACAGCTTCTTCCTGCGTTTTGAAAGAAAGACGCAGCTGCGTTTGTGTATCGCTGCTGCTGCTCCAGCCCATCAGTGGATCGATAGTCATCGATTGTGGCAGCGGAATATATTCCAAAATCCAGTTGCGCGTATTGGCTTTGCCAGACTGCATTGCGCTTTTACTTGGCTGATAAATGCGCGCTTGACGCGGCGTGCTCGAATTCATTTTCTAATTCCTCCACATGCAGGTAATGCGGGATTTTCTAACGAAGAGCGCGCAATAAATCAACTTGTTGTTTTTTTGTTACTTAACTTTAGGATCTAAAATAGGTTCTAGAAAATTTTTGAAATAATTTTGCTTGAGAAAAAAATGCCGAAAGAAACCGCGATTGAAAACCTAACCTTTGAAGCAGCAATGGCTGAATTAGACAATATCGTCGCAACATTAGAACGCGGCCAAGTTCCCCTAGAACAGGCTATTTCTCAATATACGCGCGGTGTTGCTTTAAAAGAGCATTGCGAAAAAAAATTGAATAACGCCAAACTTCAGATAGAAAAAGTTCTTCATAATTCTGGAAAAATAATTGGAGCTGAAGAATTCAATAATGGAGCCGTTGAAAACTAAAAAGCTCTGAGTAATTGCTAGTAGTCATTGTCAAAAAAACTTCTGTTTAATTGAAGCACATAAATATTTGAGAACGAATACGACAACCAAACCACAAAAAAATTGCAGTTTTCAACAGCTCCTTATGAATAAAAATGTCGGATTGACTTACAATCAATCACTTCATAATGTCCCTTGGCTTTATTGAATTTTATTGCAGCAATCGCAGCTTCTAGTTTTTTTAGAGTAAATTTATGATCAAAAAAATTATTTTTGGATTTCTTGGCCTTATCGCTGTTGCTGGAATTGGCTATTACATTATGAACCGCGAGGTTCTAAAGTTTGAATCGGTTTGCGTGCCAAACAACAGTAAATTCAATGAAGAATTATGCGGCCATGTTGGTAAACGCGCTTACAGTCTTGCGCGCATGTCTTCTTTAAACGAGCGCGATTTTGGGAAAATCGTAGGTGTTGCATGGCGAACAAAAGGAACACAAATTTCTGCTCCTGGCCAAAAAAAACGCGTATCTCCTAAAAACGGCTATTACTATATCATTCAGCAAAATAAATCTGATTATTCCTTCTTGCGTTTGGTAGAAGAAACCGAACCGCGTTACGATCCTTTCAGCAATAAAAAATAAAAAAGTGCGCGAAGATTACATAATCAAAAAATATATTGCGCCGCTTGCGCACAGCTCGAAATCGGCTCAATCTCTTGGTGATGATGTAGCCTGGTTTCCAAAAGGTATTAACGGCCCGCTAGTAATTAGCAGTGATGTTTTAGTTGAATCTGTACATTTTCTAAAAGATAGCAACGCTGCTGCAATTGCCAAAAAATTATGGGCGGTAAATGTTTCTGATCTAGCGGGAAAAGGCGCGCGACCACTTGGTTTTATTCTCAATATTGCTTTGCCAGAAAAAATTGCGCATGACGATAATTGGCTGGCTGAGTTTTTTTCCAGCGCACAAAATTGTTTGACAGAATGGGGCGGCAATTTATGGGGCGGCGATACAGTTGCAAGCCCTGATTCAATTATGTTGTCGCTCACTGTTTTTGGAAAAGTTGCGCAAGAAAAAATTCCCACACGCAATTCAGCAAAGCCAGGAGAAACCTTGTTTGTAAGCGGAACGCTTGGTGATTCTTTTCTGGGATTATGTCTTTGCAAAGAACCAGATAACCAAGAAGAAAAACTCAGCGCCGAGGAAAAATCCTTCCTCTGTAATCGCTATTTATATCCGCAGCCACGCCTTGAATTTGGCATCAATGCTGCTGCTTATATTTCTGCAATGATGGATATATCTGACGGTTTATGCGCTGATCTTACGCGCCTATGTTTGGCTAGCGCAGTTGCTGCGGAAATTACCAGCGATAACTTACCGATAAGTTCTGCCGCAAAAAAATTTCCACAAAAATATTTACAGGCCGCGCTAAATGGCGGCGATGATTATGAATTATTATTCAGCGCTGCAGATGAGTATATTCCTATGATTCAGCGCATTGGCCAAAAAACAAACACAAAAATTACGGCAATTGGAAAAATTATTGCGGGCGAGGCTGGCAAAATAACTGTTAAAAATTTGGCGGGAGAAAACATAAAAATTCCACCTGTTTTTATGCATTTTTGATTTTTCACGCGCGGAGATTCGGCAGAAAAATTATTTTCTGTTAGGCCTCTACTGCACAAAATCCATGAAATTTAAACACCAAAGCATGATTGCTTTTTGCACATGCAGACGGTTTTCTGCTTCATCGAAAATCACAGATTGCGGGCCATCGATCACTTCTACGGTTACTTCCTCGCCGCGATGTGCGGGCAAACAATGCATGAATAGCGCATCTGGTTTTGCATATTTCATCGAGGCCGAATTCACTTGGTATGAAGCTAAAAGCTTGTGGCGTTTTTCTGCGTCTTCATCGCCCATTGAAACCCAAGTATCCGTGGTAACTAAATCTGCGCCAGAGGCGGCGGCCTCAGGTTTTTCAGTCCATTCAACAAAACCACCAGATTTTTTTGCCCAGTGCAATAATGAATCCGCTGGTTTTAGCGCTTCTGGTGTAGCGATTTTCAAATGAAAACCAAATTGTACCGCGGCGTGAATCCAGGAAGTGGTCATATTATTTCCATCACCAATCCAGGCGATAGTTTTATCGAGAATACTGCCGCGATGCTCGGTAAAAGTGAGGATATCCGCCATAATTTGACAAGGATGACTATAGTCTGTAAGGCCATTTATAACTGGAACGTCGGAGTAATCAGCAAGCTCTTGTAGAGTTTCGTGCCGAAAACAACGAATCATCAAAAGATCAACGTAACGAGATAAAACTCTTGCGGTGTCTGCTATCGATTCGCCGCGCCCCATTTGGGTTTGCTGCGCATTTAAAACCACCACATGACCGCCTAGTTGATACATTCCCGCTTCGAAAGAAGCACGTGTGCGTGTTGAAGGTTTTTCAAATAAAAGTGCAATTTGTCTCCCCTGCAGAGCATGATTCTTTTCGCCCAATTTATGAATTTTTTTGAGCGCTGCCGCAGCTAACATAATGGTTTGTAAATCTTCTCTGGAAACCGCATCAATATCGATAAAATCTGGCATTTAAGCTTCCTTCGCACAGGTTTTTTCGATCATAGACATAAGCTCTTCAACTTGTTCTTCCGTAATAATTAGAGGCGGAATAATGCGCAAAACACTATCAGCAGCTGGAGCAGTCAGCAGCCCAGAACAACTGAGTTTCTCTGCAAATAATTTATTATCGCCAACAGTTTTTATACCCAGCAATAATCCCATTCCCCGCACTTCTGAAATAATTTGCGGATAGGCTAAAGCAACCGCTTCTAATTTTTCCTTCAAAATCATGGATATTTTTTTCACATGCGCTAGAAATTCTGGCTTGCTAACTTCAGCCAGAACGGTTCTACCAACGGCCATAGCCAAAGCATTGCCGCCGTAAGTTGAACCATGCGTGCCAAGAACCATGCCTTGTGCGGCTTTTGCGGTTGCTAGGCATGCACCGAGCGGAAATCCTCCGCCTAAACCTTTGGCACTCGACATAATATCGGGAGTAATTCCGTATTGTTCATGCGCGTATAAACTTCCTGTACGGCCCATTCCGCTTTGAACTTCGTCCAAACAAAATAGCAAACCATGTTGATCGCAACGCTGTTTCAAAGCTTTAAAAAATTCTTGATTCGCAACGCGAATGCCTCCATCACCTTGAACTGGCTCCAATAAAATTGCCGCAGTTTCATTGGTGATTGCGCGGTCTACTGCGTCTAAATCACCCCAGGTTACGTTATCGAAACCTTCAACTGGCGGGCCGAAACCTTCCTGCATATAGGCATCGCGCTTGCTCGCCCAAATTGCAGCGAGTGAGCGACCATGAAAAGCTCCGCTGAAAGTTATGATGCGGAAACGCTCAGGATTCCCTGTTGCATCATGATATTTGCGCACCATTTTGAACAAACATTCATTGGCTTCGACACCAGAGTTACAGAAAAAAACTGTATCGGCGAAAGTTTTTGCGGTTAATTCCTGCGCGAATTCTTCTAATCCAGGGATGCGAAATAAATTTGATAAATGCCAGATTTTTTCTGATTGCTCTTGCAGCGCATTTTTTAGTTTCGGATGACAATGACCCAACGCATTTACCGCTACGCCTGAAGCGCAATCAAGGTAGCGCCTTCCATCACGCGTAAAAATATAAACCCCTTCTCCATGCGTAATTTCAAGCGGGCTGCGCTTGTAAACGGGCAGAACGGGAGAAACAGCAGATAGCATCTCGTTATTCCTTGCTTTCTTGAAAAAACGCAGATTATTGGTGCGATTTTTCATGTTAGTCAAGAACAAGGTTTGAGAAATTATTCCATTCCAGATTTTATAACATGGCTAGGAGATGAAAGGTTTTTTAACTTAATTATTGCAACTGCAGCTTTGTATCAGATTTTTGGCGCAATACTCTTATGCCCATATTTTCATCCGCTTTATCTATTCCGATTTGTATGTTTTTATAATCGCGGAAATCATTCACAGCGCCTACTTTTTCAAGCTTGGTTTTGAGATCTTCTATTTCTAGAATATCGGTGAGCACACGGCGTTCATTTTCAGGAATTGGCACGCCGTTTTTGATTTTTGTATAGCGATAAACGGGAACGCCGTTTTCTTCGTCAATTTCCAGAAATTCTTGCTGCGCCTTGATTAGATCAAGCAAATTCGCACGCTCGCCGAAAGATTGTTGCGCCGCTGCATAACGCCTAGCATCGGTATCAGCGGCAGCAAATTGATCGAGCGCATTTTTGCCGCGCAGCGCACCACGAACAACTGGCGCCACCATAAAAATTGCTGCAATCGCTCCAGAAATCGCTAAAAGCGGCAGCAAGGCGAAACCTAGTAAGAACCCCATGCCAATCAATGCACCGCCGCCTAATCCGCCAAAAACAACACTGGTCGAGCCATAGGCTTTGGCGATTTTATTGTCAGGAATTTTATTCAGCGCTCTTGCTGATTGCTACGCTGAAGCTGCGAGATGCGCTCTTGTGCGTTTGCTAGTTCTTGACGCAAATTTTGTATTTGCGCGCGGACGGCGGCAATGGCGCGTTGATGTGTAGCATTTTCTGCGGCCTGTTGTTGCGCAGATTTTTGTTGTGAATTTTGCGCTTGTCGGCGGGCTTGAAATAAGGCATCAGCGGCTTTTTGAGCGCGGGCGGCAGCAGCTCTGCTTTCTACTGACATATTTCTTATCTCTGGAGCCAACTAAGAATCTGAATCTTAAGCTACTATAACAACAAGAGAGCGAATGGGTTTTCTTTAATTTAATCAAATTTGATTAAATTAAAGTAAAAATTGATTGCCTGAAAAACTAACTAAAAATAACACTTAACTTTATAAATAAATTCTACAAATGGATTGGCTTTTTTCTTTGGGGCGGAAGAGTTATTAGCAGCTTTTTTATTTTGAACCCTGAAAACTGCGCGACCAGCTGGGTTGGCGTTAGCGGTTTTCCACTCATAAGCCATGACTTGCTCAGTAGTGGATTCGCTGCCTGTATCATAAGTTACACAACCACCACGACGAGTAGTCTGATTGCGATAGGAAGCATATGGATTAGTACGGCGACGATTTTGTGACATAAATTCTCTCCTATATTTCCATTACATATTTTTTAGCCTGAATTACTCGATGCTTAAAAATATGAACCGATATAAGCTTTCGATATATCGTGTGATTTTTCCTTACCACTGATATAGCACGAACGGCTATAGCGACTCGAGAGGCTAGTTACAAACTGAAACATAACTGTAACGAAAATTAGGGGTTTTTTTACATTTTCACGGAAACGTCACAATGACTGGGTATAAAGGACGTTTTTTTGCGATCTGGCTTAATTTTCCAGACAACAGAACAAATAAAAAAGGCGGCCTGATTAAGACCGCCTTTTCCTGGATTCATAAAATTATTTTAGAGATTTAGCCTAATTATCGTTGCTCAAACGACGGCGTATTTCTTCTAGCTCTTCTTTCACAAGTAATTTCTGTTTTTTGAGATCGACCACTGGCTGATGATGCTGATAGGCCTGGTGGATTTCAGTTTCTAACCGGGCATGTCGTTCTTCCAAGGCATGCAAATGTGCTTTTATTGATGACATGAATAACTCCATTCATAATAAGTTGAACATGAAAATATTTGCGGATAGTTTTTGCACGCTAACATAAAAAGTAAAATATCAGCAAAGATAAATTTTCATGAAACTGTAAAAAAATTATTTGACCTTTACGAAAAGCAGAAAAACCCTTGGTTCTTAAAAATTTAAAGGCATAAAATGCAGGAAAACAAACCGCTTATTGTTGGCATAACTGGCGCTTCTGGAGCGATTTATGGCATTCGCCTGCTGATGCATTTACGCAAGCTTGGTATAAAAACTCATTTGGTGATCAGCAAAGCTGCGCAGCTGACTATTCCTAGCGAAACGGAATTCACCCTGGCAATGGTACAAAAACTGGCGGATGAGGTGCATATGGTTGGCAATATTGGCGCTTGCATTGCTAGCGGATCGTACCGCGCGCGAGGAATGATAATTGCGCCATGCTCGGTGCGAAGTTTTTCAGAAATCGCAACGGGAGTAACCTCCTCGCTACTAACGCGTAGCGCCGATGTGATGCTAAAAGAAAAACGCAAATTAGTGCTGATGGTGCGCGAAACGCCTCTACATGCGGGGCATTTGGAGAATTTACTCAAGCTTGCGCAAATGGGCGCGGTTATTGCGCCGCCTGTTCCTGCATTTTATCAGCGCCCAAAATCAATCGAGGAAATGGTTGATCACAGCCTAGCGCGCGTGCTTGATGCGTTTGATATTGAGCATGATCTCGCCAAGCCTTGGGCGGGGATTTGATACCAGCTCAATTTCTTTGCTACTGCAAAGCCGCAGCTGCTCCTCGTGCTTTGCAATATAAAATGAGTTTTCTGCTGGAAAGTTACGCAGAGATTCTTATGATGTGCGCTCTTTTGATGGCGTCCATCCTCTGAAATTGGCGCTTTTACTGCTCTTTTTGAAAGGTTCAATATTATGTTTGAAAGTAATGCAGCAGCAGAAATACTAAACGAAGACGAATATCAATCTGATTTTCCGCAAATTTCTTTGCCTGCATTCAAGCTTACCGTTGAACGCACAGTTTTTTTACGAGCACTCGCGCATATGCAATCGGTTGCTGATAAACGCTCAACCACCGAGATTTTAGCCAATGTGAAATTAGAAGCAGCGGGAGAAACTCTAACTCTCAGCGCGACCGATTTAGAAATCGCAATTTCTGAAACCATTCCTGCGATTGTCGATCAGGAAGGTTCTTTGACAGTTCCAGCGCATACTTTATACGAGATTGTCAGAAAAATTCCTGATGCATGTCAAATTGTGCTGGAAACTTCGGAGCTCCGCAAAGGGCAAGTTTCGCTAATAGCTGATTTAAGCTTGTTTTTCTTGGGCGCTTTGCCAGCTGAAGACTTCCCTATTGTTAGCGCTGGTGAAGCCTCACACCGTTTTACAATTGATAGCGATGATCTCAAATATTTGCTCGGTAAAACGCATTTTGCAATGTCTTCCGAGGAAAGCCGCTACTATCTAAACGGCGTACATATTCACACTAAAGATGATCAGGAAGATGCGCCAATTTTGCGTGCCGTTGCAACTGATGGCCACCGCTTGGCGATGGTTGATGTCGCCATGCCAGAAGACGCAGCAGGTATGCCAGGAATTATTATTCCGCGCAAAGCCGTGCAAGAAATCAGACGCTTAATCGAAAATGCTAATGCACCGATTGAGATTGCGCTTTCTGATGCAAAAATTTCGCTGCAATTTGCTGGCGCTACATTTCTCTCAAAATTAGTTGATGCAACTTATCCTGAATATGAGCGCGTTGTTCCTTATGATAATTCAAACATCATGGAAGTTTCTGTTGACCGTCTGAAACACGCAATTGATCGCGTTTCAACCGTGACGGAAGAAAAATCGCGCCTGCTGAAATTTACCATCGAGACAGGCGTTTTAACAATTACCTCTGTTGGCGATGAACGCGACAGCGCCAAGGAAACTCTTGATATTGGCTATAATGGACCAGTTTTGATGGCTGCTTTTAACTCGCGCTATTTGCTTGATATGCTGAATTGTTTTGAAGGCAACACCGCCAATTTTGCCTTTTCATCGGGTAATGCCCCGTCACTTGTGCGCGATCCTGCGGAGCCACGCTCGATATTTGTCATCATGCCGCTGAAGATTTAGCAGTAATCTATATTTTTGGTCCGAGAAATAAATTCGGATTAATTTCTCACCTGCATTGCCAAGGAAGAATTGCATACTTCACGCGCCGCGACAATTTTAGAGGTAGTTTTTCCTCCAGATGTCCACGCATTAGAGCTTAATCTCCTACGGTTTATGAGATTGATTACGAGGGACATTGAGGCGCGCTGATTATTCCCTCGACCCTTGAGGAAGAGGGAAAAAATAGCCCGCGGCTCTTGCAGAGAAACACTCGATTTTCCAATGAATTTAGGGGAGTAAGCTGCATACAGGGAAGAAAATTAAGTGAGCTTCCCACCTGCCAGCAGGAGAAAATTTAGCAAAACTAATAAACCAAATAAATGCTGCCCCAGCTTAAACCGCCGCCAAGTGCGGTCAGTATAATGCGTTGCCCTGGTTTTAATTTCCCCAAAGAATCAAGCTGCGCGAGGGCCAGCGGAATAGAAGCCGCAGAAGTATTAGCGTGCTGATCAAGTGTAAGCGCAACGCGCTCTTCAGCTATACCAAGACGCTTGCCAATTTGCGCCAGAATGCGCGCATTAGCTTGATGTGGAACCAACAAATCAATGTCTGAAATTTCAAGACCTGTTTTTTGCAAAACCGCTTCTACGCTGGCGGTCATTTTCTCGACTGCATGACGAAAAACTTCCTTGCCATCCATGCGCAAAAAACCTGCCGCTCTGGTGCTAGAGACTCCGCCATCAGCGTAGAGAATCCCCTCCTCGCGCCCATCAGCATGCCAATCACTGGAAAAAATGCCGCGATTTTCCTCCGCAGTTTTATCGAGCAAAACCGCGCCCGCGCCATCACCAAATAAAACTGCGCTGCTGCGATCTTGCCAATCCACAAGGCGCGACATGCTATCTGCACCGATGACTAAAGCACGATTCGCTACACCGCTTGCAAGGCAAGAATTTGCCAGAATCAATGCATATACAAATCCAGCGCAAACTGCCTGAACATCAAAAGCAGCAGCAGAAGAATTACCAAGCGCAGCAGCAACGGAAACCGCCGTTGCAGGGAAACTCCGCGCTGGAGTTGTCGTTGCAACAATAATTAGATCGATGGTTTTGGGGTCGCAGGAAATTTTCTTACAAGCCGCAAAAGCAGCAGCAATGGCCATATCGGCCGTGGTTTCGCCTTCCGCCACGATGTGACGTGCACAAATTCCCGTGCGCGTGCGAATCCATTCATCGCTAGTTTCCATTTGCTCTGCAAGCGCTTCATTAGTGACACGCTTCGCTGGAAGATAGCTTCCGCAAGCAATAATTTTTGCCCTGGAAGGAGTCATGCTTCCTCGTGCTCCTCTTCCTCAGAATCACCTTCCCACTCGCCGCCCAAGCTTTTCAACATGTTGCGGTGATATTGAGATAATTCATCGATGATATGCTGATTGATGCGATGACTAATGAGATCAAAAGTAACCGCAATCGCATTGGCAAAACCAATCTCGTCCGAGCCACCATGGCTTTTTACTGCAACGCCATTCAAACCTAAAAACATCGCGCCGTTATGTCTGCGCGGATCAGCCTTTTTTGATAAAACACGCAAAGCTGGAGCTGCAAAAAATGCGCCAATTTTTGCACGAAAACTTGAGGTAAGAGCACTCTTTACATAGTGCAAACAGGCTTTGGCTGTGCCTTCCATGGTTTTGAGTGCAACATTACCTGTAAAACCATCGGTAACTATGACATCAACCACACCTTTTGTAATTTCATCGCCTTCAATATAACCATGAAACTGCAGAGGAAGCTTACCTTTGCGCAATACGCGCGCAGCTTCACGCAAAATTTCGTGGCCTTTCATTTCCTCGGAACCAACATTTAACAAGCCAATATTTGGCTGAGCTTTTTTCAAAATCGCCCGCGCAAATGCATCACCCATTAGTGCAAATTGCACAAGATTTTCTGCGGTGCATTCAATATTTGCACCGAGATCAAGCATTACTGATTCGCCTTTTAATGTTGGAATCAAAGCCGCAATCGCAGGGCGATCAATGCCAGGCAAAGTACGCAAAACCAATTTCGCCATCGCCATTAAAGCACCAGTATTGCCTGAGGAAATCATGCCATCAGCGCGCCCTTCTTTGACGCAATCTATGGCGAAACGCATGCTGGATTGCTTGCCCTGGCGCAAAGCTTGCGATGGGCGCATATCAGCAGGAACAATATTTTTGGTATGGATAATTTGTGAGCCAGATAATTCCGGATAGGAGCGAATCAGCGGCACGATAAGAGTTTCGTCACCACAAAAAATAAATTGCAGCTGACTGTTTTGAGCAATCGCATGCGCAGCACCAGCAATCACGGCTTTTGGCGCATGATCACCACCCATTGCATCAAGGGCTAAGGTAATTTTTTTAGATTGCTGCTGAACGCTCGACATATAAGCTTTAAGAAGCCTCCCCTAACCGACATCAAATGAAGTCAACAACAAAGAAGAAAACGCTGATTTTCAGCGCATCATGAGATGCTATTTATTCTTCGTCGTCATCGTTAGAAGCAGCGACTTTCTGCTCAATAACCTGACGATTATTGTAAGTGCCGTCTTTCAAAGAAACGTGATGTGGCAAACGATATTCGCCTGTTACTTTATCTTCGATTACATTCACGCCCTTAAGCGCGTGATGTGAACGACGCATATTGCGACAAGATTTCGATGTTTTTCTTTTTGGAACTGCCATTTAAGAACCTCGCTATTGCACGCGGAAATTTGAAGAACCGCGTTTCTGAATATTTCCGCCAACACAGGCTGTGAAAGCGTTTTACAAGCGCTGGCTTATCCGCTATATCACGGTCCGCCTGCGTTAGGGGGCGGCCTTATAAAGGAACCCTCAAGTAAAATCCAGCAAAATTTCTCAATGGTTCCAAAATCATGCCGCTTCTATCATCACGTTTGTTGAAATTTTTTACGCTTCTGCTGGCTGGCGCAGCTCTTACATCCTGCATAAAAAACCAAAAACATGTCGGTTATTTATTCGATTTACCAGCTTTGGAAAAACTAAGACATCGCGAAGATGTCACAAAAGATGAGGTTCTAGCCACACTTGGCTCACCTTCTGCAACCTCGGAGTTCGGCGAAAATAGCTGGTATTATATTTCCAACCGCTATGAGTCAGTCGCATTTTTGCGTCCCAAAACCATCGAACGCCGCGTGATTGTTTTCAATTTTGATGAAACTGGACATCTGAGCGACATGCAGGAGCTCGACGCAAAAGACTCACAAAACATTGAGTTCGCCAAAGATTTCACACCAACTGAAGGTCATAATCTTGGTTTGATGGAACAATTCTTTGGCAATATCGGCCGCTTCAACACCGCCCCAAACAACAAGCTCCCTGGTCAGCATTAGATTTTTTTTTGAGGGCCGCAAAGCTGGAAATTAGAGAAGAATTAAAAATACAGAATAAATAGATTTCTAAATCGGCCTTTTAAAAAATATTTTTTGCTCTCTAGCGCCGCTTTTTCTGACTTGAGCGAAGCAGCCAGGAAGCAGTATGAGAGAATTATTCTTTTCTCATTCTGCAAAACGCAAATACTCTTAGCTTTTTAGATTCAATCTAGATGCTCTCAACGCTCTCAACTTCAGGCACATAATGTTTGAGCATATTTTCAATGCCCTGCTTCAAAGTGGCGGTTGAGCTAGGACAGCCAGAGCATGCGCCGCGCATTTGCACTTTTACAACGCCATTTGTAAAACTATGGAAAACTATATCGCCGCCATCTTGCGCAACTGATGGACGAATGCGCGTTTCAATCAATGCTTTAATTTGACGAATTACTGGATCGGTTTCGGTTTCTTCCTCGATGATAGAATTATCAAGCTCGAGCGTTGGTTTGCCAGAGAGAAAATGCTCCATAATTGAAGTTAAAACTTCTGGCTTGAGTAAATCCCAATCATGCTTAGAAGCCTTGGTAACTGCGATAAAATCAGCACCTAAGAAAACTCCATCAACACCGTCGATCAGAAATAATGAAAGAGCCAGAGGTGATTTGCGCGCCTGCTCGCGCTCGTGAAAATGCACCTCAATTCCTGGCGCAACTGAGCGACCAGGCAAAAATTTTAGCACATCTGGATTGGGAGTATTTTGCGTTTGAATGAACATTTTTTCTCTCTAGGTTAATTCTTGCATTTGCTGTTCAGTTAGTGTTCCAGGGATAATCAACAGCGGTATCATTAGGCGATCTCCCAATTGCGAGACAAGAGCTGGAATCATTTTATCGCGCGTGGGGGAATCATACGAAGTGCCAATCACTAAGATGCCGATGCTGCTTTCTTCCTCGATTGTTGCGATTATCTCTTCAACGAGATTTCCCTCGCGAATGGTTAAAACAGGGCGGACATTAGCATAATTATTCACTTCTGCCGCGCATTTATTCATGAATTTTTCTGCGAGCGCGCGTTTTTCTTCACGCATTTTACTGGCGAGCGCACGAAAAGTTGGATCAACAGGCTCAAGCACATGCAAAAGCTGCAGCGGACCGCCAGTTTTTTCAATACGCCGACAAACAAAGCGCAGAGCCACTAACGAATGTTCGTTATCGCTCACGCAAACTAAATATGTGGCCCTGGTTTTAGTTTCTGCTGCATTTCTTGACATAGATTTTTCCAAACTAAATTTTCCTAAAAATTACATTGGCGCTCCAGCCGCTAAACAGAGCTAAAAAAACTGCGATCATCCCGTAAAGCGGAGAAAAATCATGGGAGAAATCATAAAGCCACGCATCAACACCACTTTTAAAAACTGAAAGCGGAGTTGCTTGAAAACCCATCAATTGACCATCGTTAAATAAATAAACTTCAACACTGTAATTGCCGCGCGGAATTTTTTCAGGAAAATAAAAGACCGAACGAAATAAAGTATCGCCAATAAATTCAACCGAACCTAGCGATTGGGGATAAAGATTATCGCGCCATTTATTTTCTAACAAAGCGCGCTGAAATTCATTGTTTCCGCTATTTTGGCCAGATAAAAATGACCATTCTTCAGCGCTAATATTTAGCGATTTCAGCAGCACATCATTCTGTATCTTGGCTAAAGGAACCGTTGATGCAATGGCGTAAAAACCACTAATATTATAAAAATTCTCACGCTGACTATTCATCCAAATTCCAGCAACGCGCTCTTTTTTTCGTACGATATAATTTTGCTCTGCACCACGCACGACAACTACTATATCGCCAGCGTCATTGCGAGCGCCAAAGAGAAGAATTTCTGTGCCGTTATAGCTGGAATTAATTTCAATTGCGCGAATCGACATATCAGAAACAAAAGGCCTGGCCTGCGCATTTTTGTTATAAAATAACAAAAGAAAAGAAAACACCAAAAGAGAAAAAACCCAGAGATTTTTCATGAGTTTCCTGTGCTAAAAACTATATCCACAGAAAATGGGTCGCTTGGCTCAATTAAAAGGCCTAAAGCCAATTTCAGAACAACACAAAGAATCATAAATGACAGCAATGCCTGTAATTTTTCTGGTGCAATTTTTGCTCCCAATTTAGCGCCGTATTGCGCGCCTATAACTGAGCTTACAACCATTATCATAACCAAAACTACATCCACAGTTTGCGTGTGAATACTATGTAATAATGTAACCAAAGAAGTAATGAAAACCGACTGAAACAATGCTGTACCAATTACAATTGCAGTCGG
>JBIKYU010000088.1:0-6112 GCA_044355085.1 Rickettsiales bacterium
GACTATTTCAACCTCACCCAAGCCAGAATAATCTGCTTGCAAGTCCTTCATCACTGCACCAGCAAAACACGAACTTACCAGGATTTTTTTTGTATATTTTGCGCATTCTTTTATTAGTACGGCCGTTGGCATATGATTCTTCTCATCTTGCCAAATGTGATGAGATTTACGCTGCTGTTTTGTGTTTTGCTCTTGTGTGCTGAAGAATGCACCATGCCCATTAATTATTATCAGGTCGTGTTTTATACCTTCTGCTGTAGGGGATTCTGCAAAACTTTGGAGGCTTTGATATTTAATTCCAATGCTTGGGTTGTTTTCTGATAGTTTGCCATAGTATTTTTGTTCTTCCTTGAGATCCAAGTCGTTACCATACAAAACCAATATTGATTTTTCTGGATTGCTTTGCTGCTTATGCTCATGCTCCTGAGCAATAGAATCTGTGCCTGTAAAGATATTGCCCGATTTGTTCTCACAATTTCCTCTACTCATATCAAACCCTCCCAATTAACTTGTTAACCTCAGGGCGGCTTCTAATAAGCTAAGATCCGGCTGTCAATAATTTTGCCTAGCAGGGCTATAAAAGCTTTTTGATTTTCACACAATTGTCATATATGAGCGCCAATCGGCATTAAAAATGACTGGCCAAACAACAAGATTGTTGCCTGGCTAGTGGGGATTTCCAATGTTATCTGGTTGCGCTGGCGGATATATGCGCGAAGAATTCGTCTGATTGGATTATCTAAGCGCCCATTTTCTGCATTTTTCAGTTGCAGTTGCGGACGCAATCTGAGGCGCGGATTATTTTATTGCTGCAAAAAATTTTCTAGAAAATGCGCTTGGCGCTCAAAGTTGCTCGAACGACTATTCGCTATCAGGAAAAATCCGAAGAAAAAGGCTGGATTAAAAATCCGGTCTCAAGCTTCAAATTATAAATAAGCGCAAATAGTTTATTGTAAGAAGCAACGCGGGCTTTTAAGCTTTTCATTAGCAATTCTTTGTGTGTACGTACCAACTGGCTGTTGACCTTGGACGGGAGCTGCGGCTTCTTCTGCTGCTGCGACGGCATCTTGGTTTTCATCAAAGACTGGCAAAGCCCGCTCCTCGTTGCGGCCTCCTGCACCAGCTACTTGACTTGTACTGCGAGTAGATTCTGGCGCCCATTCTTTTGTCTCAGATTCTTGCGAATGCCACGTTGGGGCGGGAATATTTCTACTTGCTACTCCAAGCAATCTTCCCGTGTTCGTACCCCATATTCTCGGCGCCTTTACTACTTGTTCAGCTGCTGGTGCACCACTTTTTTCCTCTTCATCCAATTCTAGCTTATCAATAAATGGGACATTATTTTCGTGAGGCGATTGTAGATTGGTCCGATCCGCTGATAGTCTTTCAGAAAGTATTTTAACCACCTCAACATGGCCTTCGTCTTGGGCAATCCTAAGGGCGTTACGGCCATCTGATCCAGCGCAATTGATCTGTTCAGCTGTTAGTGCATCAGCAAGCACTCTAACCACCTCAACATGATTACCCTTGACAGCGAGCATAAGGGAGGTGCTGCCATAATTGCTCATGAGTTTAGCGCTATTTAGCTTTTTAACAAGCGCTCCAACCTCAGTAAAATTACCGTTCTTGGCAGAAAGTATAAGGGTAGTGGCTATATCTGTCCCTTGCTGCGCGAATTGAGCTTTTGTTAGTTTTTCAGCAAGTATTTCAGCCACTTCAACATGACCGTTCTGGGCGGCAAGCATAAGGGCGGTGGTGCCCTTATGAGTGGCTTGATTGATCTGTTCAGCTGTTAGTGCATCAGCAAGCACTCTAACCACCGCAACATGACCTTTAGAGGCGGCAAGCATAAGGGCAGTAAAGCCACCTTTCCCAGCTTTATTGATCTCAGCAGGATCTTTTAGTGCATCAGCAAGTATTTCAACCACCGCAACATGACCTCTCTGGGCTGCAATCATAAGGGCGGTAGAGCAATCTTTCCCAGCGTGATTGATCTGTTCAGCTGATAGTTTTTTAGCAAGTATTTTAACCACCTCAACATGACCTTCATAGGCGGCAATCATAAGGGCGGTACGGCCGTCTGGTCCAACTTTATTGATCTCAGCAGGATCTTTTAGTGCATCAGCAAGTATTTCAACCACCGCAACATGACCTTTCTCGGCGGCAATCATAAGGGCAGTAAAGTTATTTGGCCCAGCTTTATTGGTCTCAGCAGGTCCTAGTTTTTTAGCAAGTATTTCAACCACCTCAACCTTACCTTCCTGGGCGGCAATCATAAGGGCAGTGTAGCCATTACTCTTGGCTTGATTGATCTTGGTAGGATCTTTTAGTGCATCAGCAAGTATTTCAACCACCGCAAAATGACCGTTATGGGCGGCAAGCATAAGGACAGTGAGTCCAGAGACATTTGCTCTTGCACCAGCATCCGCACCTCGACCTAGCCAATATCTCACATCTTCTGCTTTCCCTTTGCATACAGAAACAGCAAGAGCTGCATTTTTAAATTCTGGACTTGTATCTTCGATTTCGACTTCAATATAACCCTTAACTTCCCACCAGCTGGAGATATTCCCATTTCCCTGACCAACTTTTTTTCTTAGCTCACAACAATGACGCATTGGCGAGGAACCAGCTGCAACTGCATATGCTGATTGGTTAGGTGCGCCATTTTTATTGCCAGGAATTTTTACCGCCCCAAGTTTAAAGAATTTACCTTTATAAAACACACATATTGTATCAGGAAAATGCTCCAATGCCGCTTGATATAAATCCTGTTCTTTTTCGCTGTTCAGTAATGCCTCAGCCATTTTAAGGGCAGGATCACTATACAAAATTGAAGGATATTTAGAGCCAGTAAGGGCGACTATTTCAGCCTCCACCAAGCTAGAATAATCTGCTTGCAAGGCCTTGATAACTGCACCAGAAAAACAGGAATCTATCAGGATTTTTTTTGTATATTTTGCGCATTTTTTTATTAGTTCGGCCGTCTCTATAAGATTCGCCTCATCTTGCCTAATTTTATGCAATTGACGCTGCTGTTTTTGGTTTTTCTTGAATCTACCATGCCCATGAATGATTATCTGCTCGTATTTTATCTCTGCTGCTGGAGGGTGTTCTGCAAAATCTGCGAGGCTTTGATATTCAATTGTAATGCCTGGGTTGTTTGCTAATAGTTTGCCATAGTATTCTTTTTCTTTCTCGAGATTAAGGTCGCTCCCATACAAAACCAATATTGATTTTTTTGGATTGCTTTCTATTGCCGCATTTTGCTTATGCTCCTGAGCAATAGAATCTGTGCCTGTAAAGATATTGTCCGATTTGTTCTCGCAATTTCCTCTACTCATATCAAACCCTCCCAATTAACTTATTAACCTCAGGGCGGCTTCTAATAAGCTAAGATCAGGCTGTCAATAATTTTGCCTAGCAGGGCTATAAAAACTTTTTAATTTTCACGCAACCGTCATATATGAGCGCCAATCGTCATTAAAAAAGACCAACCATTTAATAAAAAAGCTCTAAAAACATTTTTTATAGGCCTTTGCTAATACATAATTATTATTGAAGAAAAACTATTGCAGAGAACAAAATTCTACCCTGCCCTTCTCCATGATAATTACCGCATCAAGATTGCGGCGTAATTGTGTTTGCAGGAAATTTATTGCTGCGGCGCTTATATCACCTTGCATAAGCATATATTCCAAACAGGCATCAATTGCGCCGTCTGCATCATTGGCATGAATTGTTGCTATCGAGCCGTGATGACCTGTTTGAATCAAACGAAAAAATGCCAACGCATTTCCTTGGCGAATTTCTCCCATCATCACGCGATCAGGATTAAGTCTCAAACAAAGATTAAGCAAGGCCGTGCTCGAGCGCAGAGGTAATTCTGTGGAAATATTACTGCGTAGAGGATCAGTTGCTACAAGATGCACGCTGTTTTTTTGCGGTGGATTTAATTCTTTTACATCTTCGAAAATGACGATGCGCTCATGTTCTGGAATATGAGCGAGCAAAGCATTAAATAGCGCGGTTTTGCCGACTCCTGTTGCTCCAGCGATCAGAATTGTTTTGCGCTTTTCTATCGCTTGCAAGGCTAAATCAGCATCATTTTTATGCCAGTTAAAATCAGAAATTGTTAGTTTTTGTTGGCGATGAAAACGAATTGTGCAGACATGTTTTCCAATCACCCAATCACCCATTGCGACTTGCATTCGATGTCCACCAGGCAGAGGAAGTGAAGCCATTGGCTGATTTTCAAGCTTTTCCACTCCGTAATATCCAGATAATACGCGCACCATTCCTTCGAGCCAAACTCCGCTTAATTCTGGAGCATTTTTGTTTACGCGCTTACCATTCCACCATTCGAGGATAATTTCTCCTGGGCGATTAAGATAAAGATTGCTGATATCGCCCTCCATATAAACGCGTATAGGCTCGAGATTTGCTTTAATTAAGGGCGGCAGAGAAGACCAATCATAATTGTTCATGAGTTTCTAACCGTGATTGTGAAAGGCGTGACTTGGCTATAGGAAAAAGCAATTCCTATGCGCATTGAAACCCACCAAGCGATTGGATAAAAAATGCAAGCTAGAAAGCTAATTACCGCAATTTGAATCAGCAGGTTAATTGGAATTCCTAAAGGCAATGGCTGCGTCCACATCATTTCAATGTCTGGAATAATAATTTGCATTAGCCATAAAGTGCTGTGCATGGCTGTAACTAAGGCAGCGCCAGCGATATAGCAGCCGATAATTATCCCTAGCGCATGAAATAATATGCGCCTGCCATTAACAAAACATCCAAGCGGCATCAGCAGAGGAAGAATCGCCATCAACAGATGGAAAATTAAGCTCAGAGCCGAAAGGCTGCCCGTGCTAAAAAATAGCAATAAAAATTGTAGCCAAATCACTGCGCGGATCATGGATGATGCGTGATTTAGACCCTCGCCTTCGCTGATGCGAGCGGAAGATTCCAAGAAGTTTAGAATCTGCGTTTGAATATTAGTGATTAAAGCAAAGCTATTTCTTAGAGCGTAGCGTGGGGTAATTTCTTCCTGCCATTGCTGACTTGCCCATTCAGGAATTGCCAAAAACAAGAGCCGCAAAGGTCGATAAAATAAAGCTTCAAACCGATGCGGCTGCAGGCAAATTGAAAGAACCATCACCGCTATGCACCAACCCAAAACATGAAACCAACTGTAATTGCCAGACCAAGCAGCTGCAATGCTGATGCCAATCCAGCTAATACCAAAACTCACCAGTAGATAAAAAATCCAGCGCGTGGTGTTTTCTAATTTTTGATGGAGCAGCATTACCCACTGATGCTGCTGGCTGGAGAAGCGCGTAAAAACTATGAATGCAAGAGATTCTTCAGCAAAGAATGATTCCTGCTTGGCTTGCAAAAATATGCTTTTTTCTTCTGCTGCTTGCGCAGGAAAATAAAAGGCCATGTTTAACCAAGCTGCACTAAATATGATGAAGAAAAATTTCACCATATTTCTTCTCGTGCCAAGGTTTTTCCTTCATCGCAAGAAAAAACATTATTTATGTAGGCGTCGCAATTAGTGGCAATTTGGTAGAGATTATTGCTTGGGTCTTTTTGTGTGATGCTAGGATTTTGCGCTGAAATTTTGCTGAGAGGTTTTTCGGAAATTGATAATTGCTGCATAACGGCAATTTGCGTGCTTTGTGCTTGTAGTTGTTTAAGTAGCTCTAGCAGCAGGCGGTTAGTCATGCCCTGGCTTTGTTTGATTGTTGAAGCATTATCGTTACGCTTGGCCAAGACATCTAAATGATCGACGGATTTTTCTGCTTCCTGCAAAAGCTTTTCTGTGTAGCTCATTACTGACTGACGCTTTTGCTGAAGTTTTCTCCAGTTTTCTAGCGCTGCTTCATCATAATTTGCGGGAATGTTTTTGCTGGGTTTTTGCTCGTCTTTATTTCTTTCGATAATATTCTCAGCATCAGAGAGAATATTGCGATAACGATTTATGTCGCCTTTTATATCTTGGCTGAAAGTGTGTTTGCCATACAGAGCAGTTCTGATCCACGAAGTTTGATATTCAACGTCTCTGGTTGCATCGATTTCCTGCGTGTCGTTCTTCAAACTAGTT
>JBIKYU010000089.1:0-5983 GCA_044355085.1 Rickettsiales bacterium
TGATGCGGCAAAGCCTCTCGCGCCAACTTCAAATAAGCGTGGAGATCTGCACTATCTCTTATACACGCCGTTTCGTTATCCGCCGCTTCAATCGGGCAGTAGATTTCATACGCGTCTTGAGCAAAGCATTTTTTATGGCGCCGAGGATCTGCAAACGGCAATGGCAGAAATTGCATATGGGCGTTTTTTATTTATGCGCCATTCAGCGGCGGAGCTCAAACCAATTCAAGTGCCCTACACACATTTCGTGGCGAAGGTAAAATCGCAGAAATCATTGCATCTTACAGAGGCGCCTTTTAGCAAATATAAAAGCAAAATCAGTCATAAATCTTCTTATGCCGAAGCGCAGCGTTTAGGCGCAGTGATGCGGAATTTCGGCACTGAATTATTCACCTATTTTTCTGCGCGTAATGCGAATGGTATTAATGTTGGTTTGTTCTCTGTGGAAGCTTTTGCGCAGAATAAGCCAGTTGCAGGATGTGAGCTGCATTGGAGCGTTTTCATCACCGCAAAAAATGTTGAATTCAGGCGCGCGCATTTGCTCGGCAAACAAAGAGAAGTGCATGTGTTTTCTGATGCTTAAACATATGAAATGGTATCGCTAAATATCTTGTATAAATTGGAAAATACCAAAACCAATCAAAGCAAATTCCGCCAGCTTCTTAATAAGCTTCTTTGTTAAGGCGGAGTTTAATTAAACGTAGATGAGCACGAAAAAAACTAAGCAGCGACAATGTCAGTCTAGAAAAATGGAATTTTATTATCTCAAGAATTGCTTTCTAAATATTTTGCCACAAACTCATAATCCATGTCGCTGTCATCTCTCTCCTTGAAATAAATTTCTAGAAAATCCACCTTAAATTTTTCTGGATAAAAAGCATAGATTATTCTGATTCCACTGCAGTTTCCTTTGCCTTTCAAAGCTTTGCAGGAAAGTTTTTTTAGCTTATAAATCTGCACTGTTTTTTTATCGCACTTCGGAACCAGCCACACTGACTCATTATTGAGTCTGGAAATATGAAAAAGCTCTATTGCATATTTCTTGGCGATTTCTAAATCTTCCTCAAGAGTGCGATATTTTTTGATTATCTTATGAAACTGCTTTTCAAATCTATCGTGGTGACGATATTTAATTTTTTTCATAGCTTCGAACAGAGGTTTCTTTGGTGCGGTAGAAAACAGCTTCGTAAGGAATGTTTTTCCCTATTTCAGTTGAAATCCACGGAATATCTTGATGAGAAAAATCAGAAAGTTCTTTTGCTGTTTTGTGGCCAAGTCTGGCTATTTCTTCATCGATATGTTGTAGCTCGCGGCCGCTGAAAACCGACAAATCTGGGCTTATTACTGGCAAATATTTGCGCTGATCTTTGTCAAAAAATTTTGTTATCACTTCTTCAATCGCGCCATCTTTTACCATTTCTTTTATTATCTTAGAAAACTCGCGCGGGGTTGGGCCAAAATGATTTTTTATATAAGTTGCACCAATTAGCTGCTCTTCATATTTTTCGTAATAATCAAAATCACAAAAATATAAAATCTTATAAAGCACAGTTTGGCCAACATTTGGCAATGCGCCAATTTTCTGTGTTATGTAGAGCAATGCATTTTTAAACTTAGCGACATTTTCTGCAGGTACGCTGATTCGCTCTTTTCCTGCTTTATTTGCCTTAGAAGATTTTTTCTTTAGCACGATTTCAACTGCGGAAGTTTCGCCAAAAATTTCCGTAACACTAATGCCAAGATGCATTGCCAATTTATCAGCCTCAGACATTCTAATTTCTCTTTCTCCAGAAATAATTTTGATTGCCGTAGGACGAGAAACATCAATTATTCTAGCTAGCTCAGATTGAGAGATTTTGTGCCTATCTATAAGGTCTTTAAATCGCTTTCTCATACAGAATCATGCTTAAAAAATATGGAATGAAATTAGAAAATTTTGCGATCTAGTTTTACGTGATGTAAATATTGTTATCAAGATAAACGTAAATAATATTTACAGTTAAAGCTGCGCCAATCACAAAACAAGCGCGCTTCACGCGCGTCGGCGGATGGCGGTGAAAAGGACTGCTGGTTAGCAACTCACTCAGTTTGCACAATTGTAAAATCAACAACTTACAAAAACCCGCACCTTTCGCCGCGAATACAACGCATAGCGTTGGAAGCTGATTCGCAACTATCAATCCTTATTGCTCCTGCCTATATTGCAGTCAAAACATGCTGTACGAAGATTCTCAAGAGTTGTTTTGCCTCCTTTAGAGAAAGGTACAATGTGATCGACGTGCAACGCAAGATCCGGAGTTTTTGCAGGTGAGCTTCCACATAAAACGCACCTGAAATTATCCCGCCTCAGTACGTCGTAACGAAGCCTGAGTGGTGAGGCACTCTCAACCCTCCGCACTTGAGAATAAACAACCCGAATTTTTACATTCTCAAGTCAGGGGATAATCGCGTGAGGCGCAGAAAACCTAAGGTTTTTACAGTCGCCAAAAACTGCCAGAAAAACAGTTTCCAAAAATACATGGCGGAGATCAGTTTACAGTAACCTAACCAACTCCAATACTTAAGGTAGTATGATCGTGTTTTAACTCTCCTATTCCAAGTACAGACGCGTACTTGGAGACTGTAAAATGAACGATTTTGGATTATCTATAAAAGGTTATCATGTCCATAAAATCTCTATTTTCATGATTTTAAGCACATGCAACATGTTCTTAAAATTAGACTATATGTAAATTTGCGGACATGCCATGACCTATTTGTGATAAATTTTGTCACTATTAGAGCATGATATGTCCATTAGGTATCGAAATATGAAACCTAGAGGAAATGACAAATCATTATATAGGTTTTATCGGCATGTTATGCTTGGCTTGTACGCTATTTATCGGCATAATAAATAATGCAAGATACACTGATATTGAGCTTACATCATGCCGACAAACTTTAAACCAATTTATAGTATCACCCCAGGCATTGCAAAAAGCCTTATGAGAATTGAGGCTGCGAAGGAAAAAGTCGCGTTACTGCCAGTTAATCCTACAGTTCTCGCCTCCTTACGTGAAACTGCAAAGCTATATACTACGCATTATTCTACGATGATAGAAGGTAATCAGCTTAAGCCTGATGAGATCAAAGAGGTCATTGAGCTTCAAGGACATTTCCCCGGTAGAGAGCGTGATGAGCATGAAGTAAAAGGCTATTATGCTGCTTTGGCTCAATTAGAACAATATGCGTCACAAAACCATCCTGTTACCGAAAAAGTCATTCAAACTTTGCATGCTTTGGTGATGAGTGATGGAAGAACGCGCATTAAACCAACACCTTACCGAGATGGACAAAACGTTATCAAGGACAGTGGAACAGGAACGATTGTCTATATGCCGCCAGAAGCTAAGGATGTTCAGGGTCTTATGCGCAATTTAGTATCATGGATTAAAGAAAATGAAGAGATACCATGCCCTATTGTCGCTGGCATTACTCATTATCAGTTTGCAACAATTCACCCCTATTATGATGGCAATGGACGAACAAGCAGGTTAATGACGACGCTAATCTTGCACCTTGGTGGGTATGATTTAAAAGGACTATATTCTCTTGAAGAATATTACGCTAAAAATTTGCTTGGTTATTATCGTGCTGTCAGTGTCGGCCCATCTCACAATTATTACTTTGGAAGAGCAGAAAGCGATATAACCCCTTGGGTGGAATATTTTACTGAAGGGATGGCTTTTGCATTTGAAAAAGTTGTCGCGCAAATGATGCAAAGCTTTGAGAAAGGCGAAAAAGATCATTCGCAGTTGCTACGCACGTTAGATCAAAAACAACGTAAGGCATTGGAATTATTTAAAGGTTATGATGTTGTTACAGCCAAACAAATAGGTGATCTATTTGGCTTCCAGCCTAGAACGAATGCTGCACTTTGCAAAAAGTGGGTTGAATGTGGTTTTTTAGAAATAGTAGATGCTTCTAACAAAGCCAGAAAATATAAGCTGGCGGAGCCTTACGATGTTATTGTGAAGGAGAGTCTATGAGTGGACTTGAGACTTTTAAAGAAATCTCTATTGGTGGAATAACAAAGGATCAGGTTCTGTCTTTTTAAGTGTATAAATTCTAAAATAAGCACTTAAATTCTAACCTCAAATTTTATTAAAAAATGAGCCATAGCTTCCCCCAATTTTGGATATGGATAATCCATATTCTTTTCAGTCCTATTTTACGGGAGGGTTACCTTGCTTCATCTAAATTTGCAAACCAATTTGCATCCAAAACATCTTCGCGGTAAGTGCGGTTGAAGCGCTCAATGAAAGCATTCCGCTCGAGCAGTCTGGGGAACTTTTTTTCCAGAACTTCCCGCAATATCGTGTTGTCCAAACTCGCGTCAGCGTACATCTTTTTTATGCGAAAATTCTCCTGCTCAAGTTCACGCAATTTATGCTTCTTCATAGAAAATCTCTGAAGCCTTATAGCTATAGGTCTTTTGCAGGCTATGGCGGAGCATGTGCCACCTCGTGCGAGCTTTTCTCGTTTTGTCTAAATTTTTTCTGATCCAGTAGTTACAAGGCTTCAAGACCTATTTTGACTTATTATTTACGGATGGCTCTATTCATCACAAGATGGATTGCGTTAGGATGTTATGAAGTAAACCCTTTTTCTTTTTGATCACCTGTATATTCAGGGTGTCTTGGATGATCTGCTGGCAAATGTGTTGGTGTTGAAAAAGTCTTTGCTTCATTAATCAGTTCCTGGAATGACTGAAATTGATCAAAGAAACCCGATGCTTCGCCTTCTCGACCAGATATTTTAACTTTGTTAAAAGAAACTCTAATCTGATACTTACCATCTTTTTTATGCACAAGTACATTGTCTTTAGGATCATTGAATTGAGTGGCAAAGCCAAGTTTATTGCTTACGAAATTTTGAACCTGTTTCAGTTCTTCATCCGTAATAGGTTTTTTAAAAGGAAGCTCCTTTTCAACTTTTGCATAGGCCACAATTCTTTCTGCTGGTACTCGGTCACGGATTAAGTGTTCATTGTATCTAGACTGCCAGCTGGGTGGTGTTTTGCCGCTTGCTTGCATTTCTATAAATTTCTTGATGGTTACAGCAGTGCTTGACCACTCATCTGGAACATTCCTATCACGGCATGATGCATCATGCAAAGTAGCTGTTTCCGGAACTTCAATGGCCACCCAATCCCTATCAGCTGATGGGTGTTCCGAGTAGCCAAAAAAGACATTTTCCTCACGGTGTGCTGGATGACCTGGTTCGTAGAAAACCTCATGTCCACTGATTCCCTCATCATCTTTCCACCAAGTACTTTCTTCGCCAGAATCCAGTATGTTCTTTAAAAGCTGTGGATTATCTTTTAAAGCCTCTGTCCTCTTTTTTATCCATTCTTCTCTACGTTTTAAAGCTGCCTCTTTCCACGCTAACGAATTTTCCACAAATCTTTCGTAAGGGTTTTTCTCAGTAGGTAATTTACCAGCTTGCATTAATAAAGCCTTTGATAATAAACCTTCTTTAAAAAAAACTTCTATGCAAGCTCCAGCCTTAAGTCCTGCTTGGTTATGACCAATCTCATGAAAGATTAATACCATAAATTATAGAAAATTGTTAATAACGGATGAAATGGAAAAATGAAAGCTGGAAAAGCCCGCAAATGCAGTATGGGTTTGCTTGTCGCCCTAGACGAACCCATATTCAATAAACCTACAAAACCAAAAGAAGCAAGGAACTCGGAGCCTTATTACGGCTACGTTATTTAGCATCCCTACTCTTTTAATATTTCTTGAGGGATATCAATCTGATACTTCCCCCCATTTTCGTTCGCAACAACCAGCTTATTGTCTTCTACGGTCAGGGAAGTGATAAAGACCATCTGAACATCATATTCTAGGGAAGTATTAATGTTAATTTTATAGGCTTCTTTTTCAAAAATTTTGGTGTTTTTTGCTACGTCCCACCCCTCAACAAACCACACATC
>JBIKYU010000018.1:0-19741 GCA_044355085.1 Rickettsiales bacterium
TTGAGCGGTATTCACTGGGCAGCATATTTGTTCTTTGCAGAGAAATGTCCGCGAAATTTACTGATTACCAGTAATGTAGTTGCACTGCTCGCGTGGGCTTCTTTGCTGGCAACGCATCCGCCCATAGCAATAACATTACAGGCTTTGTGTTTTCTGTATTTACTCACGCTGGACTTGAAGTTGCGTGACGCTGGGATATTGCCGCAGTGGTTCTATAGTCTGCGCCGAAATGCAACTATCATTGTTGTATTATGCCTTGCCGTCATCGCGGGGCTTTCATGAATAAAAGAATTGCTATTATCGGTGCAGGTATCTCTGGGCGTACGTGCGCGCAAAACCTTAAACACCAGGCCGATGTCGTCGTGTATGAAAAAGCACGCGGTGTCGGTGCGCGCATGAGCACGCGCTATGCTGGATAACCCTGCCCTAGAATAGATCCAATTGTAACTGGAGGATTTTCTTGTAATTAAAGAAGCAAGGAGATTTTCTATGAAGAAGCTAAATTGCGTGAAGTTCAGCAGGAGAATTTTCGTCTTAAGAAGATGTATGCGGAAATAAGCCTGGATCACAAGCTTTTGCGGGAAGTTCTGGAAAAAAAGTTTCCCAGGCTGATCGCGAAGCAATGGCCAAAGAATTAGCCACTTCGAATCCGGTTAGCCTCAACAGGATTTTGCATATTTTTTGTTTGAGCAAATCTCTACTTTAATTCAGTGCTAACTTCGGGGGCTTTACAAAAACCTTCACATTCATTGATTTCAGGAATGAATCACACAGATATTCCAAAAATAGATTTTCATCGATTTATAAAATCTTTATCAACTCATCTGGAGCTTGGCTCTAAAAGCAGAAATTTTATTGGATAAAATTATGAAAACAAAAGCCTATGCGGCGCAAACAGCGACTGAAGCTCTAGCGCCATTTGAAATCGAGCGCAGAAAACCTGCAGAGCATGATGTTGCGATTGATATTTTATATTGCGGTGTTTGTCACTCCGACTTGCACACAGCGCGCGGCGAATGGATGGGCGTTAAATTCCCTTCAGTTCCTGGGCATGAGATAATCGGTCGCGTAAATGCCATTGGTAATAAAGTAACAAAATATAAAGTTGGTGATGTGGTTGGTGTTGGCTGTTTGGTTGATAGTTGCCGCAGCTGCTCTTCATGCAATGAGGGTCTGGAAAATTATTGTGAAGGTCCAATAGGCGCCACAGGAACCTATAACGGGCCGATGTCTGGCTTGGGTGAGAATACTTATGGTGGTTATTCAAAAGCCATTGTTGTTGATGAAAATTATGTTTTGAAAATAAGTCATAATGAAAAAAATTTAGCAGCAGTTGCGCCACTTTTATGTGCGGGAATTACAACCTATTCGCCGCTGCGCCATTGGCAGGTCGGGCCTGGTAAAAAGGTTGGAATAGTTGGCATTGGCGGCCTTGGTCATATGGGCATAAAATTGGCGCGCGCGATGGGAGCGCATGTTGTTGCTTTTACAACATCAGAGAAAAAAATTGATGATGCAATAAAGCTTGGTGCGCATGAAGTTGTGATTTCAAAAGATCAAAATCAAATGCAAAAACATTCTCGTAGTTTTGATTTTATACTCAACACAGTTGCAGCGCCGCATAATCTTGATGATTTTTTAGTTTTATTGAAGCGTGACGCAACGCTTACTTTGGTCGGAGCTCCATCTAGTGCACATCCATCGCCTGCAGTTTTTGCGTTGATTTTTGGGCGTAGATCAATTGCTGGATCGTTAATTGGTGGAATTAAGGAAACGCAGGAGATGCTTGATTTCTGTGCGGAGAAAAACATCATTTCTGAAATTGAAATGATTGCTATGCAAGATATTGAAAACGCTTATGAGCGCATGTTGGCAGGCGATGTTCGCTATCGTTTTGTGATAGATATGGCGACGTTGCTTGAGTAGTTTTTGAATGTCGGCGCGAGTCTTGTTTAAAAGGCGCGCGCCGATTTTTATTATTCAAGCGATTTAAGAAAAAATTATTTTACATTCTTCCAGATGCGTTTTTTCGCTAAATAGAAGAACAAAGTGAAGACCGCTAAATAAGCGATAACCTTGAGTCCCATTGCTTTGCGATGCTCGGTTTCTGGCTCGGCCGCCCATTGCAAGAAATTCACCAAGTCTTTTGCGGCTTGATCGAGAGTTGCTGCAGTGCCATCTTGATATTGAACTTGACCATCAGAAAGTGGCGCACTCATCGCAATTTGTCCGCCAGGAAAGTAAGGATTATAGTGCATTCCAGCTGGTATTGAGACATGCTCTGGAACTTTCTCGCCGTAACCAGTTAACAGTGAATAAATATAATTCGCACCATTTGGACGGGCTTTTGCAATCAAAGAGAGATCAGGCGGAAGTGCGCCATTATTGGCAGCGCGTGCGGCGTTTTCATTGGCGTAAGGTGAGACAAAATGATCAGAAGGACGCGCAGGTCGCTCAAACATTTCGCCATCGTCATTTGGACCGTCTTTGACATTGTAAGATGCGGCGATGGTTTTTACTTCTTCCTCAGAAAAACCAACTTGCTGAAGATTGCGGTAACTAAGCAAATTCATGCTGTGACAGGCTGAGCAAACTTCGCGATAAACTTGATAGCCGCGTTGAATAGAGGCGCGGTCGAAATGTCCGAATGCGCCTTCAAATTTCCAGGGAACTTCTTTGAGCGGAACAGTGGCGCTGCCTGCAAAAGCAGAGCTGGCGCTGATGCTTATAATTGCAGCGAAGAAGGCGGCGCGTGAAGAAAAAAGGCGGCGCATGGGCAAATCCTTATTTGGTTTTTAAGACGATAAAGATGCATCGATTGATTCAGGCAATTTGCGCGGTTTTTCTATTTTTCCAAGCAAAGGTAAAATCAAAAGAAAATAAGTGAAATAGTAGAAAGTAGTGATGCGGGAGAGAATCACGTAAATTCCTTCAGCGGGCTTGGCACCTAAATATCCAAGTGCAATAAAATTTACGGTGAAGAGCCAGAAAAATGGCTTGAATAAAGGACGAAAAGCCCCGCTTTTTACTTTTGAGCTATCAAGCCAAGGCAAGAAGAAAAGCACGATTATTGCACCAAACATCAGCAACACGCCGCCGAGCTTATCTGGAACAGCGCGCAAAATAGCGTAGAAAGGCAAGAAATACCATTCAGGCACGATATGCGCAGGTGTAACCATTGGATTTGCTGGAATGTAATTATCTGGATGGCCTAGATAATTCGGTGCGAAGAAAACGAAGAAAGCAAAGACGAGGAAGAAAACACCAAAGCCGAAGAAATCTTTTACGGTGTAGTAAGGATGAAAAGGAATGGTATCTTTTTTGCTTTTTGGTTCAACGCCTGTTGGGTTGTTCGAGCCATTAACATGCAAAGCAACAACGTGCAAAACTACCAAAGCTAAAATTATAAATGGCAGAAGATAATGCAGAGCAAAGAAGCGATTCAATGTTGGATTATCAACGGAATATCCGCCCCAAAGCCAGACGACAATTGATTCTCCAACCACAGGAATTGCAGAAAATAAATTGGTGATAACGGTCGCGCCCCAGTAGCTCATTTGTCCCCAAGGCAAAACATAACCCATGAAGGCCGTTGCCATCATGCTGAGGAAAATCAAAATACCAAACCACCATAGAATTTCACGCGGGGCTTTGTACGATCCGTAATAAAGACCGCGCAAAATATGGGCGTATACAACCATGAAAAACATCGATGCACCAACAGCGTGAACATAGCGGATGAGCCAGCCGTAAGAAACATCACGCATGATTCGTTCAACACTTGTAAAAGCATGGTCAACATGAGGCGTATATTGCATGGCCAGCACAATGCCAGTGATGATTTGAATCATCAGCGCAATGCCAGCAAGAGAGCCAAAATTCCAGGCGTAGCTTAGGTTTTTCGGCGTTTGATAATTAGCGCTATGTTCCAGAAAACTAAAAATCGGCAGGCGATGCTCAACCCAAGCTTTCCAGCCAGTGTAATTGTTAGAGGTGTTTGACATAGTCGTTTCCTAAAAAATTTTAACCAATGCGAATGACAGTATCGGATAAGAATGCGTATGGTGGAACTAGCATGTTTTTTGGCGCAGGGCCTTTGCGAATGCGGCCAGCAGTGTCGTAATGCGAGCCATGACAAGGGCAGAACCAGCCATTGTAATCTCCAGCTTGGCCAAGCGGAACGCAGCCTAAATGCGTGCAGACGCCAACCATAACCAACCATTGCTCTTTGCCTGGTTTTACGCGCACTTCATCGGTTTCTGGATCTTTTAATTCTTGTAGTGCGACAGCTTTTGCTTCAGCAATTTCTTTATCTGTGCGGTGACGAATGAAAACGGGCTTGCCGCGCCACTTTACGCGTATGCTTTGACCAGGTTGAATGCTAGATAAATTTACTTCAGTTGAAGCAAGAGCAAGCACATCTTTCGAGGGATTGAGAGAATCAACCAGCGGCCAAGCGAAAGATGCTGCGCCAACTCCAGCAATCGCGCTAGCAGTTAAAACGATGAAATCACGCCGCGTGGTTTCAGTGGTTTTTGTCGATGTATTCTCTGTCATATGTCCAAATTCCTAAATGTAGCCTAATGCCAAAATTTTGAAATACGTGCGGGTATATAGAGTAGTTGTTTTTAAAAAACCAGCTTCCAGATCAATGTTGTAAACAACAAAAAAATACTGTTAGTTTTTTCGCAGTTTTACAAAAATAATTGCGAGATTTTTATGCCAGCTTTGGTTTTGTTCGAACCTGATATAGCGCCAAATGCAGGTACAATGCTGCGTTTGGCGGCATGTGTTGGTTGGGATGTGCATGTTATCGAGCCGTGCGGATTTCCTTGGGATGATAGAAAATTCAAACGCGCGGGGATGGATTATTTAGACCAGGTGAATTGTCACAAGCATTTTTCCTGGCAGGCTTTCGTTGAGTGGAAAAATAATATGGCGGGAAATGCCCGCATAGTCTTGCTTTCAACGCGCGCAGAGAAAATATATTGGCATGAATCATATCAAAAAAATGATTTTATAATGGTGGGCAGGGAAACAGCAGGCGTGCCTGATGAAGTTTTTTTAGCCGTAGATTTAGCAGTAAAAATTCCTATGCAGAAAGAAGTGCGCTCGCTGAATGTGGCGATTGCTGCGGCGATGGTGGTTGGTGAGGTGCAGAGGCAGCAGATGATTTATCCATGAAATTCTAAAGTTGAATTTTAGTATTTCCTGGAAGTATTTTTTTTATTTTAGCTCTTTTAATATCGATTCAGCCATTTTTTTGCTAATGCCCGCGACTGATTTGAAATCTTCAATTCGGGCTTGGCGAATTGCTTCAACCGAGCCAAAATGTAGAAGAAGAGCTCTTTTTCTGGCTTTTCCGATGTTAGTTAGGACATCAAGTTGCGATGAGGTAATGGCGCTTGAGCGGCGTTTGCGATGGCCTTCAATCGCAAAGCGATGCGCTTCATCACGCAGGCGCTGCAGATAAAATAAACGCGGATCTTTAAGTGGTAATTTTCGTTCGCTGCCATCGGGGAAAATAAAAGTTTCATTGCCTGCGTTGCGATCTTTTCCCTTAGCAATTCCGAGTATTGGAATGTTGAGTGAAAAATTTTTGAGTACTTCAGCGGCGATGTTCCATTGGCCTTTGCCGCCGTCAATAATTACTAAATCAGGGCGATTTTCTTCGCTTTTATCGATTGTTTCCTGCGCTAATTTAGCAAAACGGCGCTGAAGAACTTCGCGCATCATGGCGTAATCATCGCCTGAGGCTAGTGCTTCGCCTTTGATATTGAAGCGGCGATATTGACGTTTCTCGAAGCCATCTTTGCTGGCAACAATCATGGCGCCTAAATCATGGCTGCCCTGAATGTGGCTGTTATCATAGACTTCAATGCGATTGGGTGTTTTAGTCAGCGATAAAATTTCAGCTAATGCGACAAGATGCTGGCGCGTGCTTTCTTGCTGCAAATATTTACGCAAGAGTGCTTCGTGGGCGTTGCGCAAGGCTTGATCGAGCAGAGATTTTTTTTCGCCGCGCTCAGGTTTTATTAGCTGCACGCGTGCATCGCGCCAATGGCTGAGAGCTCGCTCAAAAATTTCTGCATTCTCTGGAAGGTGGCTGATTATAACATGTTTGGCAGGTATTTTATGTTGATAAAATTGGCTGATGAATAATTCTAATGCTTGTGCGCAATCATCATTTTCAAGCTCAAGGAAAAAAGCCTGATTACCAAGATTTTGTCCGTTGCGAAAAAAGAAAACCTGCACGCATGCAAGCTGCTGTTCAGCGTAAATAGCGAATAAATCGGCGTCGGCGCTATCGGATAAATCCACTTGTTGATGCGATTGAATTTGTGTGAGTGCGCGAATGCGGTCGCGGTAATTTGCCGCAGATTCAAAATCTAGATTGTTGCTCGCTTCCTGCATTTTTTGCGCGAGCAAATTTTGAATATGAGCTTTTTTTCCCGATAAAAAATCGAGCGCTTGCTTGGTGCGTTCGGCATAATCTTCTGCTGAAATATGTCCAACGCAAGGCCCGCTGCAGCGCTTGATTTGATATTCCATACAGGCGCGCTGACGATTGCTGAAAAATATATCATTGCAGGGGCGCAAACCAAAAGCCTTCTGTACATCAATGATAGAGCGGTTTACAGCCGCAGCTGAAGGATAGGGGCCAAAATACCAGCCATCGATTTTGCGCGCACCACGATGTTTGCTGATGCGGGGAAATTGATGATTTTTACTCAGTAAAATTAAAGGAAAACTTTTGTTATCTTTTAACAAAATATTGTAGCGCGGCTGCAGATTTTTGATCAGATTAGCTTCAAGCAGCAGTGCGTCTAGTTCGTTTTGAACATGGGTAAATTCCATGGAAATTGTTTGCGCCACCATGCGGGCGATGCGGTCGGAGAGGCGCTTTGGATCTGTGTATTGCGCCACGCGCTTGGCAAGATTTTTTGCTTTTCCAACATATAAAACTTTGCCGTTAACGCCAATCATGCGATAGACGCCAGGCGTTTGCGGCAAATGTTCTAGAAAGCTGGAGATGCAGCTAATTCCAAGTTGTAGGCTGCTCATTTACCTTTGCGTTTGCTAAGCGGAACAAAAGCGCGTGCGCGTGCGCCAGTGTAGAGTTGACGCGGGCGGCCGATTTTCTGACGTGGATCCTCGACCATTTCTTTCCATTGCGCTACCCAGCCAGCCGTTCTTGCAACAGCGAAAAGCACGGTATAGAGCTGCGCTGGAATGCCCATCGCGCGGTAAATAATGCCAGAGTAAAAATCGACATTCGGATAAAGTTTGCGTGAAATGAAGTAGTCGTCTTTGAGCGCTATTTCTTCAAGCTTCATGGCAATTTCAAGCAGAACCTCGTTTTGCTGGCCGAGCTCTTTCAAAACTTCGTGACAGGTTTTGCGCAGAACAGAGGCGCGCGGATCGTAGTTTTTATAAACGCGATGACCAAAACCCATCAAGCGCACAGACTCATCTTTGTTTTTTACTTTTTCGATGAAGCCAGGAATATTTTTTGGATGAGCGATTTCTTCTAACATGCTGATTACAGCTTCGTTAGCGCCGCCATGTGCAGGGCCCCAGAGCGAGGCAATTCCAGCGCTAATACAAGCAAAAGGATTCGCGCCAGTTGAGCCTGCTAAGCGCACGGTTGAGGTTGATGCGTTCTGCTCGTGATCGGCATGGAGAATAAAAATTTTGTCCATGGCGCGCGCAAGAACAGGATTTACATTATATTGCTCGCACGGAACCGAAAAAAGCATGCGCAGGAAATTCGAGGAATAATCGAGATTATTTTGCGGATAAACAAAAGGGTGACCAATCGAATATTTGAAAGCCATTGCTGCTAATGTTGGTACTTTAGAAACCATGCGCAGCACGGCTAGTTCGCGCTCTGCAGGGTTACGAATATCTAGAGAATCATGGTAAAAAGCTGAAAGCGAAGCAAAAGCGCCAACCATAATGGCCATAGGATGGGCGCGACGCGGAAAGCCGCGATAGAGAAACTGCAGCTGTTCATGCACCATGCTGTGATGTTTTAGTTCGTGGATGAATTTTTCTTTTTCAGATTTATTTGGTAATTCGCCGTAGAGCAGCAGGTGAGTTACTTCTTCAAAATCGCTTTTTTCAGCAAGCTCGGCGATGTCATAGCCGCGATAGCGTAGGATGCCCTCTTCGCCATCAATGTAGGTGATTTTTGATTCGCAAGATGCGGTAGACATAAAACCAGGATCAAGTGTGAACATCCCAGTTTCTTTGTAGAGATTGGTTACGTCAATAACAGCAGGGCCATCAGCGCCATCGAGAATCGGTAGGATAGTTTCCTTTTTGCGCGTGCCGATACGCATGAAAGCTGAGCGTTTGACCATAAAATTCCCCAAAAATACATTAAAGCACACTATAAGGCGCATGCAGTGCGGCGAATATACAAAGTAAATCAGCCGTGACCAGCGATTGTTAAAGGGAGCTTTTAAAAACTTTTATAGGCGGAGAGTTAAGATTTTTGGTGAGTTAAGAAAATTTTGTTTTTCTCCATATGCTTTTTAGCTGCAATTCCCCCATTAAGCTTAGCGATTTTTTTTACCTAACTTTAGTTATGCAAATTCAATTTCTGCGCTGCTGCGGTTTTCAGAGCTTATGTAAATTTTAGTATGCTCTCAACAAGCTTGCCGATCCTTAATATGGAGCGGTGTAAGGCTTTGAACTGGAATTGGCATGGGGCGGCTCTTGATGGTTTTTCTTGATATAAAATTTTTTCCTACCATGAAAATTCGAAGGCAGAGTTAGAATTTTCATGGTTAGTTTGATCTTTAAGCAACCAGCATTGTTCCAGTGCCAGTTGCGGTAAAAATTTCTAGCAATAAAACATGCGGCACGCGCCCATCAAGAATATGAGCTGCTTCTGTATGTTGCTCGATTGCATGGATGCAGGTTTCAACTTTTGGAATCATGCCGCCGCTGATGACGCGCTCGCGCATTAGACGTCTGGCTTCGGCAATAGTTAGGCGGCCGATTAATTCTTTTTCGGCAGATAATACGCCAGGAACATCAGTTAGCATTACGAGTTTGCTGGAGTTTAATGCGCCGGAAATGGCTCCAGCAGCGCTATCGGCGTTTATGTTGTAAGTTTCGCCATTCTCGCCTTGGCCGATTGGCGCAATTACTGGAATTAGGTTTGATTCTTCGAAAGCTAGCAAAACCTCAGGATTTATTTGTACGGGCTCGCCAACAAAGCCGAGGTCTAAGATTTTTTCGATATTTGAATCGGGGTCGCGCTGCGTGCGACGCAATTTTCGTGCACGAATTAACCCTGCATCTTTGCCGGAAATTCCAACTGCGCTGCCACCAGCGGCATTAATTGCCGCAACAATTTGTTTGTTGATCGAGCCTGCTAAAACCATTTCAACAACCTCAACTGTATCAGCATCAGTTACGCGCAAACCATCGATGAAAGAGCTTTGAATTTTTAGTTTTTCAAGCATTTGACTGATTTGCGGGCCGCCGCCATGAACAATTACAGGATTAATACCAATCTGTTTTAGCAAGACAACATCGCGAGCGAATTGCGCAGAAAGATCAGGATTTCCCATGGCGCTGCCGCCGTATTTTATAACAAAAGTTTCGCCAGCGAATTGACGCATATATGGAAGCGCTTCGAGTAAAACCTCGGCTTTGAGCTGAACATTTTTATCGGGTGTAACAGGAGAAGTTTTCATGTTGATTACCTTGGTTTTGCAAGTTTTTGGCAAGATGGTTGCGAAGTTGCATGACTATAGTTTTAGCGGCGCATTCTTGTTCCAACGGCATAAAGCAAAAGCCCCAATTGCCTGCGCAAATTTTCTATGCCTTCTGCTGTTCTTGAGCTTGTAGAAATTACCTCGGGGAACAAAGCTGTGTGCTCTGGAGCCAGAGAAATAATATCTTCCCGCGCGCTTTGCAATGCGCTGCTTTTGACGGCATCGGATTTTGTCAAAATTATTTGATAGCTGACAGCGGCTTGATCAAGTTGTTTCATAATGGCGCGGTCTTTTTCTTGTATGCCGCGTCTGGCATCGATTAAAACACAAGCGCGGACAAGATTTGGCCGGCCACGAACATAGTCAAGAATTAGATTTTCCCAGCGTTTTGTCTCATGTGCTGAAACTTTCGCATAGCCATAACCAGGCACATCAACCATTACGCAGCTATCATTGCGTACGGAGAAAAAATTCAGCTGTCTGGTAGCGCCAGGAGTTTTTGAAATATAAGCAAGAGCAGAGCGTCCAAGGAGAGCGTTTAGAAGGCTTGATTTGCCTACGTTTGAGCGGCCAAGAAAAGCAATCTCTGGCGCTGTCGGCGCTGGCAGTTGCGCAATGTTGGCGACACCAAAACAAAAACGGCTATCTCCGCCTTGCCACAGCCAAGTGGCAAAGTCATTGGCGTCTTTTTCTTCTGCTGTTGCTGGATTTTGTGTCATGATTTCTTTTTGGTTTTCTTGTCTGGTTTAGGAGTGCGTTTGCTTTTTTTTGCAACACTGCTATCGGCGCGTTTGGTTATCCACCATTGTTGCAGAATGGAGAGAAGATTGCTCCACGCCCAATAAACCACCAAACCTGCAGGGAAGCTGGCGAATAAGAACAAGAAAATGAACGGCAATAAGCGCATCACTTTTGCTTGTATTGGGTCGCTTGGTGCAGGCTGCATATATTGCTGCAGAAACATTGTTGCTCCCATCAAGATCGGCCAAATACCTAGATGTAGGAAGGATGGAGCGTGCCAAGGAATTAATCCAAAAAGCGTAAAAATATTGGTTGGATCTGGTGCAGAGAGATCGTAAATCCAGCCAAAGAAAGGCGCGTGGCGCATTTCAATAGTTACGAACAACACTTTGTAGAGTGCAAAAAATACTGGAATTTGAATTAGCATGGGCAAACAACCCGCCATCGGATTGATTTTTTCACGCTGATAAAGTGCAAGCATTTCCTTGTTTAGCGCAAGTTTGTCATCTTTTAAGCGCTCGCGAATTTTCAGCAATTCAGGCTGAACGCGTTTCATTTGATCCATGCTTTTGTACGATTTATTCGCCAAAGGAAATAGTGCTAGTTTCACAATTACAGTGAGCAATAAAATTGCTACACCGAAATTGCCAACCAAATGATAAAGATTGGTGAGTAAATGGAAAATTGGTTTGGTAATAAAATACAGCCAGCCGAAATCTACGGCGCGATCAAATAATGTTATGTTGTAACGTTCTGCGTAGCTGTCGAGAACCTCAACTTTTTTCGCTCCAGCAAAAAAGCGGTGGCGCAGGGACAAAGATTCGCCCGGTGCAATCGCTTGCGCTGTGCCAAGAAAATCAACTTGATAGCGGTCTTGTTGATTTTGGTTTTGATATTGAAAATTTACTTTGACTGCTTGAGTTGCATCAGGAACTAGCGCTGTAAGCCAGTATTTGTCGGATATTCCAAGCCAGCCGCGCGCATTTTCAAAACTACGCGTGCCATTTTTTTTCAAATCAGCGTAGCTTTCTTCCTCAAGAACGCCGCTCATTACACCAACAGGGCCTTCATGCAGAATCATCATCGGCGCTACATGCTCGACATAATTTCTGTGGACAACACCGTAAGGGTAAAGATTTTTTGCGCTGGTGCCGTAATTTTCAACGCGCTGGGTAATGTTGAAAAGATAATGATCATCTAGCGCTATGACGGTGATAAAGCGCAGGCCTTGGCCGTTATCCCAGGAAAGAGTAACGGGAGTTTGCTCGGTGAGTAAATCGCGATCGGCGCTCCAGATGGTTTCTGCGTTTGGAACGACAGTGCCATCGGCTGCGAGCCAGTTTAGTTCAGCGAAATAGGGAGAGGGGCTTTGTGCGGGTGAAAGTAAAATAACTTCGGAAGAGCCAGGTTTTGCTTCTTCGTGATATTCAGCCAAGGTTAAATCGTCAAAACGCGCTCCGCGCAAAGAAATTGAGCCGTGCAGCTTACCATTATTGATACGAACTCGCGGCGCTGTTGCGAGAGATTCGCTATGCGAGAGCTGAATTTTTGGTTGGGTGGAATTTTGGTTGAGAGAAATTTTATCTTTTTGCGAAAGCAGCGGGAGCGTGTCGCCAGAATTTGCGAGCAAAGATTTTTCTGCCTCAGCGCGCGCTTTTGCTTGCTGCTCTAAGCGGGGTTTTTGTACGAAATAATGCCAGCCAAATAAAATTATAACCGATAAAGAAACCGCTAAAAGCAGGCGGCCTGGCTGTTGTTCTGGTGATTCAGACATTAGAATTCTCCTTTGTTTTTTCTGGCACAGGGTCATAGCCGAATCCACCAAAGGGACGACAGCGTAAAATCCGGCGAAGAGCAAGATTCAAGCCTTTTAGCGTTCCGTGGCGGGATATTGCCTCATGTGCGTAATGAGAACAGCTTGGTTCAAAACGACAGGCTGGGCCAAACCAGGCAGACATAGAACATTGATATAGGCGGAGCAAGACACATATAAATTTTGCCGTCCAATAGTTGAAATCAGGGGTTTTTATTCGCATGATTGCAACTCCGAGGTTGATTCTTGGCGAATTTTAAAGCGTCTTTTTGTGTGTTGTTGTGAAGGCTCAACAAAAACACAAAGTTGATGCAGAGCGTAGCGCAAATCTTTCTGCATAGAAATATATGGGCGATCAAAAGCTGAGCGGCGGCCGATTAGAACATACCAATAATTTGGTGATGCATGTTGCAGCATAACTTCACGAATCAAAGCGCGGAAGCGGCGTTTAATGCGGTTGCGGATAACGGCTTTGCCAATTTTCCCGCTTACCGTTATGCCGACTTGCAGAGAATTTGTCGGTTTTTCAGATGCAGGAATAGGAAGAATTTGTAGGACTAAGCTTTTGGTGGCAACGGATTTTCCAGATGCGGAGACAGCAAGAAATTGACGACGCGCTTTCAGGGTAGAAAAGGACAAACCCGCCAAGATAGCTCCTTAAAGATCACGAAAATTTTTAAACATAAAGAATGTTTAGAAATATCAGGGCAGCTTTCCAAAAAAACAGCAGCGCTTTTGCTGTCGTTTTTGCTCTATGGATGGAACTGCTCCTGGTTTTTTCTCAATATTATTTTCTATTGAGAGATGGCTAGGGCTTAAGCACTTAAGCGCTTGCGGCCTTTCTGACGACGGCGGCGCAAAACTACGCGTCCGTTTGCGGTTTCCATACGAGAGCGGAATCCGTGACGACGTTTGCGCACGATTCTGCTTGGTTGGTAGGTACGTTTCATTGCATGCTCCTTAAAAATCTCTGCAAATGCACTCTTTCTGCAAAAGAACCCGCGCTTATAAGGACCGTAGATGGGCTTGTCAATTGCAAGTTTTGCAGTTTTTACTGAAATCTGGCTTTAAGGCTGCTCTTCTAGCGTTGAGCTTGCGGGCGGAGCTTTTTTGGGTTTGCTTGCGGGCTGCGCAAGCATTCTGCGATACTCAGTAAAAATTTCAGGCAAGGGAATTTTGTTGATGAAAACATCATCTTGTTTTTCGCGCTTTATAACGATGTTTATTGGAGTGCCTGTTTCAGTTATGCCAATTGAATGAGCCTCGTTTTCATCATTGTCTTCTGCTGGATTTTGTTTGGCCAACCAGTTTAAGAATTGTTCCCAGGCATTGCGCGTAAGAGGATGCGGCAGAAAGTTTGCTGGATCAATTTTTGCCGGATCTTTGGGCCAGGAAATGCTCCAATCTAAAAAGGCGGGAATGTCTGATAGCGCTAAAGATAATTCTCCGCGCGGGAAAACGTCGTCGGTTTCAACGTGAATTTCGCCCATGCCAGATAAAGTAAATCGTGCGGCTTGCAGCAATATTTCGTTTAATTTGAAATGCGCCTCAGGAATACCTGAAGCTGAGTTTGATTGCGGAATAGCGAGATTAAAATCGGCAATTATTCGCATAGCTCCTGGCGGATCAATTAAAGTAGGATCGGCGATGAAATCTAAATTAAGAGCATTCATTTCAAGTTTTATGTGATGATCCCAAAGCGTTGTATCGCCTGCTGTTTCAGAAAAATTTAAGCTGCTGTTGATGGCTTGCCATTGTCCTTTTAGGCGGCGTGAATCATCATCGATTAAACGGCCTCCTTCGTCTTGGTAGCCAAAATCACTGACTAGAGAATGATAGGCGCTGATGCTGTCTGGTACAGAGCTAAACCACCAATGCCAGAGTTTCTCAAGGTTTGGGCGAGAAAGTGCGAAAGAGAAATAAGCAGGTTTATCATACTCAACGAGCCACAAGCGAGAGAATGAGGCGGTTTCAGAGTTGGAAATGCGAATGGTTTGCGGCAGTTCAATTCGCCATTTTCTGGCGAGCAAAGAAGTTTGGATAGAAAGCGGATAAGAAGATTGGAGGATGATCTTTTTCCCTGATTTTTGCCAGGTTATGAGCGGCTTTTGAATGCGCCATTCCATGTCAAAAGGAAACCCGCGAATAGAAATTTTTCGGTAGGAAATATTAATAGAAGAATCAGTAACCAGCAGTGAGGAATCTGTCAAAGCTTCGCCGATAAAAACACGTAGGCGCTCAGCCTGATACCACCAGGCGGCGCTATATAAACCAAAACCACAAAGTAGCGCCAGAAGAACAAGGAAATGCTTGCGGTTTGGCCGATAATGTCGATGGCGCAACCACCAGATTCTTAATGCTCGTTTATGTTTGCGCAGAGACATAATTTTTATGACACAATCGCGGGCAAGCGTACGATTATTCCATCCAGTTCATCGGTAATATGAATCTGGCAGCCAAGGCGAGATGTTTCTGTGAGACCAAAAGCGAGATCGAGCATGTCTTCTTCTTCCTCAGCTGCTGCTGGAAGTAAATCAATGAAAGCTTCATCGATAACCACGTGACAGGTCGAGCACGCGAGAGATCCTTCGCATGCGCCTTCCAGCGGAATTTTATGTTGGCGAGAAATTTCAAGAATGCTCATTCCTGTTTCAGCAAAAACAGTTTGGCTGGCACCGTCAGGATAAAGAAAGGTAATGTTTGGCATGGTTTTTAATCATCTAGAGTTTTTTTGGGGAGGCGATAATAGGCAGAAATAATAGCCTCGCAAGCCTGGTTTATTTCTTCCTCGGTTGTGGTGCGTCCAATTCCTAAGCGCAAAGAGGCGCGGCGCTGAGATTTTGTCAGCCCAAGCGCCTCTAAAACATAGGAAGGTTCATGCGCAGCGGATGAGCAGGCTGAGCCCGAGCTCAGCGCTACTGTTTTTAATTCCAGCATTAATTTATCTCCAGAAATTCCTGGAAAACAAATATTGAGATTGCCAGGAATGCGTTTTGTTGCATGGCCATTCAGTGTGATATCAGGAATAGATTTGCGCAGATTTTCTAGGCAAAGTCTGTGCAGTTTTTGTAAGTGGAGATTTTCATCTCGCATGGTTTCTCGGGCGATTTTTGCGGCTTTGCCGAGGCCAACAACAAGCGGAGTTGCAATTGTGCCTGAGCGCAGGCCTAGCTCTTGTCCTCCGCCTAATAAAAGCGGTTTGAGGCGCACAGGATGTGGCTGATTTCTGATATATAGCGCGCCAATGCCTTTGGGGCCGTAAATTTTATGCGCAGAAATGCTCAGCAAATCGATATTCATTTTTGCAACAGAAAGAGGAATTTTTCCGAAGGCTTGCGCAGCGTCGCAATGGAAGAAAATATTATGTTTTTTGCAGATTTCGCCAATTTCCTCGAGCGGCTGAATGACGCCAATTTCATTGTTTGCGGCCATTGCGGAAATAAGAAAGCTCTGTGGAGTAATTGCAGATAAGATTTGTTCTGCGCTGATTAGTCCGTCTGTGTTTACAGGTAAATAGGTAACAGAAAATCCTTCGCTTTCCAGAGCTCTGCAGCTTTCCAAAACGCAGCGATGTTCGGTTGAAACGGTAATGATATGGCGGCGATTTTCATCGCGGTTTTTTATGTGCATGGCCAGGCCATGAATGGCCAAATTATTAGATTCTGTGGCGCCTGAGGTAAAAATAATTTCCTCTGGATTTGCGTCGATAGTGGCGGCGATTTCTTCGCGCGCGATTTCAACAGCAGCCTCAGCTTCCCAACCATAAAAATGTTGCGACGAATGCGGATTACCAAAATGCGTGCTGAAATATGGCAGCATGGCTTCAAGCACGCGCATATCTGTTGGCGTTGTAGCTTGGAAATCAAGGTATATTGGGCGTTTCATAAAGGGTTGGCCGTTTTTTAGCGGATTGGTGTTGTTTTTCTGTGATTTATTTAAGCAATAAATCACCAATCAAATAAAAGTCCTAAACTAAGAGTTATTAAAATTATTTGTTGAAAAATTAAATGCAAGAAGTCTATACATAAAATTACTCTCGATTATTTTGCTCTTAAACTCAAAGGATTTTTTATGACTAACACGCACACAAACCAAGAAAAAGGCCAGCATAGGCTGGGTTTTGATACGCATAAAGCGGTAAAGAAAATTTTCTCGAAAGGAATAAAGCCTGACGTGGCGGAAGCAATTGTCGAAACCATTCAGGAAGTTGTTACAGCAAGCTATGAAAATCTTGCAACCAAGCAGGAGCTCAATGAAGTAAAGCAGGAGATAAAGCAGGAAATAAAGGAAGTAAAGCAGGAGCTCAAACAGGAAATAAAGGAAGTAAAGCAGGAGCTAAAGCAAGAAATTCAAGAAGTTCGGCAGGAGATAAAACAGGCCAGTTGTGAGCAAAAGCTTTATGCCAATAAAATGGCTGTTTCTATGATTGTTGGTGCTCCAGCCTTCTATGCGGGGCTAGAATTCTTGATAAAATTTTTGGCGAAATAGAGAAATTTTCTAAAATGTTACAATTCGTTAATTATTACTCGCTAAGACTATAGAGCTAAAATAATTAAGTGGATTTGGAGAAGAAATCTGTGTCTTCGGCCCAAAATAATCCGCGTTTCGTTTTTGATTTCGATAACACGGTCGTGAACGGTCATTTTTGGTCGGATACTTATGTTAAAGTCCAAAGTGGAAGTGGAGAATATTTCAAGTCAGAGCTTGATAAGATCATTGTGGATAAAGACCAGTGGCGCTTATTTCTAAGATTTTTGGCCGACAAAGATATTACATTCCAGTTTTGTTCGAATGGTATGCAACCGCTTTTTGCGGCATGGTGGTTTGATAGGCTTTTTGAAGGTCAGCAAAACCCTCCGAAGCAATGGTTTGAACGCCAGCAGCATATGTTTGTTGGACATGACGTTGATGCATTAGAAACGCCAAAAGAGCCTGAATTTAATACAGTAGACAGTTCTGATAAAAGAAAAATAATTAAACTCAAACAAGCCCATCTTAAATGGGTAGGAGGGAATGGGGCGGGAGGAATCAGGGCGCTTCAAGAAAGCGCTCTAGGCGCGCCGATTTACTTTGTCGATGATACCAAAAAAAATTGTGACTATATGGGCGCTGCTGATAGGCTTGGGCCAGAAAACGTGCGGCAACAGCCTGAAGGAAAATATGGCGTTTTTCCGATGTGGGCGTATGCGAAGATGATTGATTGCGGCGTGCCAGGTGCTTTGGATAAGGCGCGTGAGGCGATGGAGTTGCGGCATAGAAATGGACTAAATGCTGATAGCAGGCAAGACGATGAAAGGCTAATTAACGAAGCAAAAGCAGAAAAGCCACCAGCAGCAGAAGTAGATAAAAAAGCAGCACCAGAACAAGCTTCTGATTATCTTCTTGGTCTTTTTAATATCCAACAAATAGACACTATACTTAAAAAAGGCTATGAAGCCGCGCATAAAGAATTATGCGAAGATATTGTGAAAGAAGCATACTATTGTCATTTGCGGACATACTTGTTGCAGGACAAATATAACAAACGTGCAAACCAGATTATTGAAGGGTTGTTTTTACCCAAAAAAGGCGAGCAGAAGACTAAAGAACTACACGCGCTGCTTGCAGAAAAAGAAAGAATATTTGGCAATAATGCTTTGCATTGGTCGATAGCAAACGCTGCTGTTAATACGGCATTGTATTTAATCGATATGCCAAGTGTTGGAGACGAAAAGGGTCCAGGAGGATTGTTAAATGGTACAGATAAAAACGATCGTACGCCACTGCATCTGGCCATCCTAAAAGGCCGCACGCATAGATCTAATGGTGAAGAAGAAAATCCTGAAATGTCGGCTGTAATTGATGCGTTGCTTAAGAATAGTAATGTGGATTGCACAGCTCGAGATATAGACGGTAACACTCCGCTTCACTATGCAGCTTTGTGTGGTGATATAGATACCTGTTTATATCTTATAAACGAACGTAAAGTAGGTACTGAAGTTTCGAACAACGCGGGAGAAACTCCTGTACAGTTTATGCAGGAAATGCAAAATAATGAGCAAGAAAGGAAGGCGTTCAGGAAAGGAATAATCCCCTTCACAGAACAAGAAGACGCAGCAGCAAATTTTGTGCAGATTGCGAAGATATTGGATAAGTCAAGCCATCCTAAAGTAGCAGCAAAGCCAAGCGCAGAGCCAATTGCACCAGCCGCAAAACCAGAAGCAGCAGAAGCAGCCGCAAAACCAGCAGCAGAAAAACCAGCTCCAGTTTCTCCCACTGCAGCACCAGCCGCAAAACCAGCAGCAGAAAAACCAGCTCCAGTTTCTCCCACTGCAGCACCAGCCGCAAAACCAGCAGCAGCAGAAGCAGCAGCACTTAAAAAAGCGCTTGAATACTCAATAATAACAGCAGCAGAGGAAGCAGAACGTAGAAAAGGTTTTGAAGAATCAGCAAAAGCAAGAGCAGAAGAAGCCGCAAAACCAGCAGCCGCAAGCGCAGTGCCAAGTGCACCAGCCGAAAAACCAGCTCCAGTTCCAGCTCCAGCTCCAGTTTCTCCCACTGCAGCACCAGCCACAAAACCAGCTCCGCGTATAAATGCTCCTACATTAGTCGTAGGTTTAGATGCAAGAGAGTCAGTTAAAACAATAATTCCAGCAGTGGAGGTGGAAATAAAAGCAATCCGCGCTTCTCTACCTAATCTTCAAAGAAAAGAGCAAGTACAAGAAATTCGTCAGAAAATCCATGCATATAAGCAAGTTTTGAATGATAAAAAAACCGCAATCAAGGATAAAAAAGTCGAGCCAGAAAAGAATATAAAAGCGCTTCAGCCTGTTTTTGATAAGCTTGAAAAAGGTGGCTACGCGCCTGATAAAAAAGGCAATATCAAGCAAGAAATTTTTGGTGGAAAAGTTGGGCAAGCAAGTGTTGCAGCGGTTTCTATCGCTGCTACTGCTGTTTTTGGCGCATTGTTGAGTTTGACTTTCGTTGGAATTCCGATTGGTTTGGCTGTTTTTGCTTTTGCTGCAAATAAATTTTACAACTATGCAAAAACAGAAAAATACAAGGGAGCAAAGAAGGAAATAGAAGAATCTAAAAAGCAAGTTGCAATTGCTGAGGCGGAGATTAAGTCAGTGGAGGATGTAATTAACGAAGATCTTGGTGCATTAGAGCGGGACATCGATAAAAAAAATGTGGAGCTGAGTAGCGCGTCAGTAATATCAGCCGAGCAGCACAAAAAACCTGTGATTGGCATAAAAAAAGATATGGAGCTGAGTAGCACGTCAGGAATAACGGCCAAGCAGACGCCACAATCTGTGATTGGCAGAGGCTAAAATCCTTGGCAATAATATCTTCCGAACTTAGCTGCAATAGTTTAAGCTTGATCTGACATTCTGTAATGTTATTAATTAACCATTAATAGAAATTACGGAGATTCGAATGTCGACCTTAACACAGAAGATAATCAAGCCGAAAC
>JBIKYU010000019.1:0-19657 GCA_044355085.1 Rickettsiales bacterium
TAGAGACCAAGCAGCAGCGCTTTTCTGTGTTGCCGCTCTGAGCGCTAAATTATACAGCGCTTGCAGTTTTGAATCGGCGCTCGGAAAGGCGAATAATTCTTCTATCAGTGGCAGTAAATTTTTTTGCAACAAACGCGCTAAAATTCCTGGCTGACCTGGTGCTAGTTCCATCCATTTAAGTGCAGTCTCAAAATTATTTGGCAAAATATTTTTTAAAACGCGTGCGGTTATTTCTGGTGAAACGGGCTTGATTCTTAATCTTTGGCAGCGCGATGGAATGGTTGGTAGCAGGCTGCCAAATTTATGTGTAATGAGCAGAAATAAAAAATCTGCTGGTGGTTCTTCCAGCCATTTAAGCAGCGCATTTGTGGCTTCAGTTGATAAATCTTCAATTGCATCAATTATCACCACGCGGCGCTTGTTAGCTGCGGCGCTTAAATGCAGCAGCGGCGCAGTTTCCCGAATTTCTTCAATGCCAATTTCTTTTGTAGTTGATTGTTCGTCCAAAGAAATAATGCGCATATTTGGAAAAATTCCAGCTGAATATTGACGCCAAAAATAATGCGCAAAATCGAACTCGCCATTTTCTCTGCGCACAGAAGCAGGTAATTCCTTAGCCAGATAAATTCTGGCCAATTTATGTGCAAGCGTTGCCTTTCCGATGCCGCGCAAACCGTGGAAAATCCATGCATGTGGCATTCGACCAAGCTTTTCCGCTTGCGCGAAAATTTCCTCGGCTTGCTCGTGACCAAAGCACATATTCTGCGCTTGCGGTAATTTCCAAATTATTTCTGCGGCTGAACTCGCTGCAGGTTTTTTCTTGCGCGCGCTGCGACTCATAAACTTATCCGAAAATGCAGGCTTGAGATTTCATTTTTTCTCATAAATTTAAGCTGTCTTAATACCCATTCCAGTTCAAAGCCGAACTTAGCGCTCGCAAACCAGGCTTACTTGTCAATTGCGCTATTTTAATAACAATTCACTCCTTGCTTCGCAGCGACGCCGTTTGGTCAAAGAAATGGATTTGATATTAACGCGCCGCACAATAGCTAAGTTTTGGCGCATAGGAAGCCCATTGGTGAGCTAATTTGGCGTTTTGCTTTTTTATTCTCACATTTTTAAGACGATTCCTAAGCAAGTCATTATCTACACTACAAAAGGCAGTAATAATAAATTTTCATTACCATTAGGCACGAGCTTATACGATCTAAAGCAAGCGAAATCGCCAGCTGTAGATGAGTTGGAACAGAAAAACGGACTGCGCGTTTTTGTTTTAGAGGCAGCTGGTTTAATTCCCGCTTCAGCGCTTGCCGGTTATCGCAATAATGCAGTTTTTTGCAAGGTTCTCGACATTTGCCGCCGCGCTTAGAAATTATTCACTCAACTTTTTGCGCTTAGAATTTTCAGGGCGTTTACGGATTTTGAGAATTTTCTGCGCCTCTTCTGTTAGGTGCTGAATTTCTTCTTCATGCTCACGCTCTGCTTCTATTTTTTCTGCGGCTTGGCGTTTTTTTTCAAAGAGCGCGTAGCGTTCTCCGATAATTTTCTCCATCTGCTCATGCGAAACTCTTCCTGCATTTTTCAAAACTGCTTGGCGGTTAAAAGTAAGAAACTCATCCGTTTGCCGAGTCCATTCATCCATAGTGATGGCCTGACGATCACGCGCGCGCAAATCGGCAAAATCGAGGAACATAGTGGTGAGAAGATTTAGCAGTTCTATTTCTTCTAAATCCAAATAGTTCTTTGAAATGGTTGCATCGCTTTTCTTTACGCGAGCACCTTCAAAATAGTTAAGTGCCATGTTAGGTTTCTCGGGGTCGGCGCGCTCTATAATGAGCTCTGCAGCAGTGCGTCCAGTGACGGCATACACCAATTTATTTTGGATGGTTTTGAAGAAAATTTGTGCTTTTGTAGAATTCTTATCGTAATCCACACTGGTTGCGGCAAACACATCGCGCACTTTCTGATAAAAGCGCTTTTCCGAGGCGCGGATATCGCGAATTTTTTCGAGTAATTCGTCGAAGTAGTCGGAGGCTTTTGGGTCTTTTAATTTCTTATCATCGAGAGCAAAACCTTTGATCAAATATTCGCTTAAAACCGTCGTTGCCCATTTGCGAAATTGCGTACCACGAGGAGAGCGCACCCGGTAGCCAACGGCGATAATCATATCGAGTGAATAAAATGTTATTGGCCTTTCTACTTGGCGCTTTCCTTCGGTTTGAACTGTCAAGGATTCCTTGACAGTTGCCGCGCGCGATAACTCGCCTTCTTCAAAAATATTTTGAATATGCAGGCTAATATTCTGTTTCGTGTTGTCGAATAACTCAGCAATTTCGCTTTGCGTGAGCCATACGGTTCCGTCTGCTTCACGAAGCTGAATGCGACTCAAGCCATCTTCGGTTTGATAAAGAATGACTTCACCTTTGAAAGATTCACTCATTTAAAATTCTCCTTAGTTGGAGGACAGAAAGATCCAGATCATTCACGCGAATTTCACCAGTCATTAGTTGATGGAGGAGGGAGACTGCTCCCTTGAACTGTGTCATTTGATATTCAGCTTTAATCTTTCTGGAAAATGTATTTCCAACTGAGAGACGATTACTGCCGAGTCTTGGATTTTTTGGGTCCATTTATCAAGGATTTTTTTGTATGCGACGAAGACTGGCTTCAACGCGAGGGCGGCTCCAAAAAGCAAAAAGGCTTTTGCCACAAACTAATGCAAATCTCTACTTTAATTCAGTTCTAACTTCGGGGGCTTTACAGCACCCGTGTATTTAGAAACAGAAGCCTGTCCTTATCTCCTATTGAGCATGCAATGTCTCAATTGGAGCAGACTACTCTGAATAATTTACTGAAGGAGGTAGCCAATATTCTTTCGCCTGATACAGAAAATGAAGAACCACGACGACATTTTGCCCAAGGAAGACCAATATGAAATCCATCCTCCTCGCCCGCTTATCAACAAAAGAACAAGAGGAGCACGGCCACTCACTGGCCGAGATGTGAACCTAATTTGTTGTCAGGATTTGCGCTAACATGGTGAAACTCATCTACTGCAATCAGGCAGTCATCGAACGCCGCCACGCCGAACCGATCAATGGCAAAACGGAAGGTGGCATGGGTACAGACCAGCACACGATCTGCACCTTCTAAAAAAGCTTTCACTGCATCTAATTTCCCCCCGTTATCGTCGCCTGAGGCTTTGCAGAGATTCCATTGCGGCAACACTTCCCAATCGGCCCAAAAACCATATTTAGTGAGTGGCTCGCTATTGAAGCTTGCGCCAATCGTTTTTTCTGGCACCACGATAATCGCTTTCTTCAGCCCTTGGTTATGCAATTTGTCGAGCGCAACAAACATCAGCGCACGGCTTTTGCCCGAAGCAGGCGGGGATTTAATCAGCAGATACTGCTCGCCGCGCTTCTCATAGGCGCGTTCCTGCATGACGCGCATTCCCATCTCGTTGGCTCTCGTGGAGCTGCCATTGCTTGCGTAATTTACGGAAACGGAGGGAATGGATTTTTTCACTGCAATTGTCCTTTAAATAGCATGAGGTATTCATGGAAAACAAAAAGCCTGTTTCGTCGCTGACCTGTAATTTCTTTTAGCACCTTATGGTTCACCAAGTCGTTTACCATCGCCCCTGCTGTATTAGGCGTAGTATTAAGCAATTTACAAACGCCACCAATATCGATAATGGGATTTTCGTACAGGTGGCGCATCAGGTTTTGTGCATTTTCTTGTCTCCGAACGCTGAAATGCGGCATAACCTCTCGCTCTATTCGTTCTTTCAATGCCAGGATGGCGCGGAAAACCGAGATGGCAGATTCTGCTGTTTCTTTGACTCCATGCAGGAAAAATATCAGCCATTCCCGCATATGGTTTCCTTCTCTTACCGCCATCAAGTGATCCAAATAGGCGGTTTTATTACGCTCAAAATAATCCGAAAGATAAAGGGCAGGTTTTACCAGTAGGTTTTCAGAAGCCAAATAAAGAGAAATCATTAATCGCCCCAATCGTCCGTTGCCATCAAGAAAAGGGTGAATTGTTTCAAACTGATAATGAGCGATGGCAATCTTTATAAGGGGTGGCACATTATTTTCGGTATCGTGAAGGAATTTCTCCATATCACTCATGAGGCTTGGCACATGTTCATGATGTGGCGGAATAAAGACAGCATTCTTTAAGCTTACGCCAATCCAATTCTGGCTAGTGCGGTATTCTCCTGGTCTTTTGGTTTCGCCACGAACACCAGACATGAGGATCGCGTGCGTATCGCATAAAAGACGATTGCATAAAGGCAACGTGGTTAGGCTATCAATAGCAAAGTTAATCGCATGAATATAATTCTGCACCTCGTTCCAATCGTCCCTTTTTTCAGGCGACACATCTTCAGCTTCCTTGAAGGCATCTTCAATACTCGTTTGAGTACCCTCTATCCTGCTGGACTGAGTAGCTTCTTTAACCACATAGGTTTTAATAAAGAATTCAATGTCAGGAATGAGTTGGGCAAAGGCGTTCAGCTCGCCTAGCATACGGTCAGCTTGACCTAGAAGATTCTGGAGTTTAGAGTCTGAAATACCCCATTCATGGTGTACAAGAGTGGGCAAAAAACTTTTATACTCGAACCGCTGCTCGTATTTGCCTGATTTGTAATTAGAAATATTCATATTTCAAATAAACCCCACGTTTCTACAATAAGAAATTTTATAATGCAGAATCTGCAATATTGTCAACAATAATTGCAGAAAGTGGCATAGTTTCTACAATAAAAAATTCATATATCAGAAACTTGCAGCCGCATCCTTTGCCTATGCAGCTGATTATTCTGCATTCTCTATCATCAACTCACCTTCTTTTAATGCTATCTCTCGTCGTCGGTTTGGCAGTCATTTTGGTATAGAGATCAAACAGCTTTTCGAGTCGCTCGGTATCATTTTTGAAGCGACGGCCAATATAGATACGCTCTAGCACTTCGTCGTTACGCTCATGCGCTTGGCGAAGGTTTTTAGGCATATTCTCAGGGTCGTATAAATCGGCGATGGTGGCGGTGAAATGTGCTTCTCGTGCCAGCAGAATATCCTCAGCGCAGCGAGTCAGGTCGGCTTTATTTTTCTCGGTGAGAGGTGGAACGGGGAAAGTGTTCCAGCCGAGGGTGTTGGAGTAGCGATAGCGAGTTTCTAATTTTCCACAAACGGTTGCAATCCAAACTAAATGCAGGCGCGAAGCAAGTAAAGCCATACTCCAAAGCGGAGCATCATAGAGGGCAAAACAAAGATTGGTAATGGTTGATTTATTATCTATCAGCCCAACAGGAAGGTATTCGCGGCTTTCAGAAGATACGCAAGGCATCGCAACTGTTTGGGATGTTCCTGTATTCATTTCGCGCATTTGATGCGCGCGTTTTCCCATTTCATTTGCGCCTTTATCTCGACTGGCAAGGCGCATTTTCCTCACTCCTTCGATTCGCATGGCTTCATTCAAATGTTCATCGTCTATCCAGAGACAATATCTCTCCAATCCACGAATGAATTCTGCTGAACCATAAATGCGGCGTATAAAACGCTTTTTCTGGTTTTGTGTCAGGTTGAGTTTAGCTATTTCAGCCAAAACAGATCATAGAAAAACATACAGGGCAATAAATCAACTCAGTGTGACACAGTTATTGGAACAGCCCCTATTTTGGCATCGTGCCAAACAAATTATTGATGAAGTTTTAGAGTCAATCAACCAATGGCATCAATGCGCAAAGGAAGCAATGGTTAGCAGAACATCCAAGAAAATTATTGCTGATGTGATTATGCGGTGATTAAATTTCTGTTTTTGCTTTGGCGTTTTTTAGCGTTTTAAAGATAAAATATTGTAGGAAATAAAAGACTTTTAAATTTTCATTATTGAATGGTCTTGATCGAAATCGCTTGCAGAACGAATGGAACACGTAAACAAAAGCAAGCAGCAAAAGAAGAAAAATAAAATCGAGAGTTCGATTAAATTAGAAAAAATATCATTCAATAAAATTTCTCTGGCAAGATCTGCATCGTGATTCAGCAACAAAATATATGGCAGCCCATCAATTTTAACAGTCAAATTTGGGCTCTCATCTCCAAAAATATCTATTTTCGTAACCGCCAAAGAGCCTGCATTCTCAAGCTTTTGTAAGATTTTATCTTCAGCTTTTATGGTTCTACCTTCCGTGTTTTCGCCAGAAGAAAGAACAAGATTATATTGCAGATCATAGAGCGAAAATTTTATTCCTTCCGCTTTCAAAGATTGCGATAAAAATCGCGTTAACCCGCGCACGTCAAATCCCAAAGTTATTGCGCCCAAATATTCTCCTTTATCATTGGCAATTCCCATTCCAGCAGGAATCATCCAGCGCTTGCTTGTCGAGCCAAAAACTAATTTTCCTAAATGTAGAACCATAGGATCGGTGCGCGTTTTAGAAATATAATCGCGCGATGAAAGATCGTAAGGCTCTTTCATTATTCCATATAAACCATCGACTGTTATTTTATAACTTTCATCCGACCAGGAAAAAATCGTCCAAGAAAAAAGATTTTCTACATGCGGATTGGTCCGCAAAAAAGATAATGAGCGATTAACATGGTTTAAATCATGGCTGTTTGATTTTATCTCAAGCAGAGTTTGGTGCAGCAGATACGAAGTACTATTGAAAGCTTCCATCAAGCTGTTTTCGATTTTCTTCTGCTGTGTTTTTAATGTGGTGTCGATGCGTTTTTCATAAATAATTTTTGCGCGCGCAATGGTCCAAACACTTGATGCGCAAAACAGCAAAAAAAACACTAAGCAAATAAAAGAAAATTGCTTAATCAGGGAGCGATGTTGAAAATATGATTTCATTCTAATGCCGTTTGTTCGTCCAGAGGATATTCTGCGCCAAGATGAAGGCGCACAGGTGTTTTACTCGCACCATTCAGTAGAGATTTTTTTGCTTCTAATACTGTAACATTGTAAATGCGATCGCCATTTCTATTTCTAAGCTTTGCCAATTGGATGGCAGAAAGAAGTCCTGTGTAGCCACCCCCAATTACTACTACAGATTCTCCCCATGATTTGGTTCTTATAAAAAATCTCCATTTTAAAGATGTTCAAGTCCCTAAGCTTTAATATCCTTATCTTTGAGCGATACTCGAAGAGTTATTTTGAATATTTATGTTAACCAACAGCAAGCAAAATATTTTTATCCACCGAGAAAATTTTACTTCGCATCAATTTTTATGTTGCGGAGTTTTGGTGAAAATTTTGCTGTTGAAACCACAATAAATAATGTAGCAAACGCTCCGAAAACAACTGATTGCGCTAGCCCTAGGGCTTTTGCTGCTACTCCAGATTCAAACGCACCAATTTCATTCGACGAGATAATAAACATACTACTAACCGATGAGATTCGGCCGCGCATATCTTCTGGTGTAAGAAGCTGCAAAAGTGTGCTGCGAATTACCATGCTAACACTATCGAAAGCTCCGCTTAATGCGAGCAGAAAAAGCGAGAGTAAAAAATTTTCACTCAAGCCAAATCCAAGCATACATATTCCAAAACCAAACACAGCTTTCAACAAAGTTTTTCCGTGAATGATTTTAAACGGGCGTACCGCTAAAAATAAAGCGGCAAAAATTGCTCCAACTGCAGGAGAAGCGCGCAGCAGGCCTAATCCTTCCGAACCAACATGCAAAATCTGATCAGCAAAAGCTGGCAGCATGGCCACCGCTCCACCAAACAAAACGGCGAACATATCAAGCGCCATAATTGCAAGCAGCGGCGGAGTTTTCAGAATATATCGCCATCCTGCAAGCATGCTTTGCAGTGCTGGCTCACGCGCATTTTCGTTTCTGTGATGTCGCGCATTTCCTTTAATTGCAAGCAGAAGAAAAGATGCTCCACCAAGAAAACAAACGGGAATAAACCACGCAACTGTTTTTCCGTATCCGCCATAAATTAAACCAGCCATCGCGGGCCCAATAATCGCACCCAATTGAAAGCCGCTGCTAAGCCAAGCTGATGCGGCGGGAATGTAGCTTCTAGCAACGATTTTCGACAAAAGCGAAAAAGAAGCTGGCATAATAAAACTGCGCACAATTCCTGATAAGAAAATTCCCACAAAAATTATCGCAATGAGAATATTCTTTTCAACGACAAAAAATTCACCCGCAAACAGCAGCAATGTTGCGGAAATCAACGACATCAAGAAAAAGCACAGACAATAAATTCGGTATGGCTTGCCAATATCAACAAAATGGCCTGCAAAAAATGCGCAAGTAATTGCAGGAATTGCCTCGGCTAATCCAATCAAACCAAGCATGAGCGGATCTTTGGTGAGCTCGTAAAGCTGCCAGCCAACAATAACTGCTTGCGCCTGCATGGCCAGCAGGCCAAAAATTCTTGCGCAGAGAAACAAGCGGAAATCCCGCACGCGCAAAACTGAAAAAGATAAAGACATTTGAATATTTTGATTGGAAATTTTAAAACAGATTTTTTATCAAGCATTGCATCAGATAGAAAAAATTTAAAAAAGCTATGTTGAAGTTTTGTCGTAATTTTTTTAGAAAATTTTATCTGCTGTATTTATAGAAATTCTGACATTTTTTGTGCTGATGAGCGGTTTTGAAAATTTATTGCATCGCTTTGATTTAGAAGCTTATACGACATTCCAGCCCTTAGAATTTACTCATTAAAATTTATGTTGAGATTAAATGCAGCCGACTGCTTAAGAAATCTCATTCCGCTGATGTTATACTATTTCATATTTTGAGCCTAAAATTGTCGCTGCGGCGTTTTTTTTTGAGTTCTCATGTATGTTTGATTATTGCGTGATTATCTATCGGCAATTCAAGCCTTGCTTCGCAGCTTTATCCCTTTCTTCCAGGAAGGTCTCCGCAGTCATTCATTTTGTGAATGACTACTACTAAACTTGCGTTTTAAAAACTTGCAGCTTCTCCATGAGATTTAAAAATATGGAATGGTATTATTTAGTTTTTGTTATAAAGTAACTCTTTTTCTTCAAGCTGAAATCGTTGTTTCGCAAGCCTTTGCTTGTTATTTTGAAATTTAGAAAATATTTTTGCTACCTGTGCAGTGTTTTTGAACAGGTGCTATGTTATAAACTCCGTTCTTGAAAAAATTGAGCGCGGAGAGTTATGAAATCAGATCGAATAGAAAAAATTCGCAGAATATTTGATGAACGCAAAATAAGTATTGTGACCTACGCCGAATTGACGGAAGCGCTTGAGTGCAAGACAAGGAACACTGTTTATAAATATATAAATCATCTGCGAGATTATCATGGTGTTGAAATAATGTATGATCACGCGCAGAAAGGATATCGCGTAGATCCTGATATGCATAATGATAGCCAGAGCGGCCCTTTATATACATCTCGGGAAATTTACTCACTGCTTGCAATGCATAAAATATTGGAAGATCTGCAGCCTGGATTATTAGATGAAACTTTGCAGCCATTTAAAGAGCGCATAGAAAAAATGCTCTCTAATAAAAATGACCGAGGAAAAAATATCGCTAAATATGTGCGGCTGATACAAGTTGCAGCAAGAATTGTTGAACCAAAATATTTTCAGATTGTTACCACGGCATTATTGCAAGAAAAGCGGCTGCGCATTGTTTATCACGGACGTTCGCGCGATGAAAAAAGCGAGCGTGAAATTTCTCCTCAGCGTTTAATTTATTATCGTGGCAATTGGTATCTTGATGCATTTTGTCATGGCAAAAACAACATTAGAAGTTTTGCCGTTGAGAGAATCAGCAACGCAAAAATATCTGCGAATAATGCAAAAATTATTGCCACAAAAAAATTGCAAGATGAGCTGAACAGCACCTACGGAATTTTTTCTGGAGCGGCAAAAAATATAGCGATTCTGGCATTTTCAGAAATGCGAGCGCGTTGGATTGAGGAAGAAAAATGGCATTCGAAGCAAGAAGGGGAATGGCGCAAAGATGGGCGCTACGAGCTGCGCGTGCCTTATTCCGACCCAAGAGAATTGATTTTAGATATTTGCAAATATGGCGCTGATGTAGAGGTGCTGGGTCCGCAGGAGCTGCGGGACGAAGTAGCGGAGAGATTGAAGGCTGCGGCTGGGGTTTATGGGGATGAAATTGGAGCAAAAAAGTGATTACACAGGCAATAGCGCATTGTTGCGAAAGAGATAAAGACAGAAGACAGACCCTAGAGACACATCTTTTAGAAACAGCAGCATTCTCTAGAGAATTTGCAGCCAAGATAAGTCTCGCAGACGCAGGAGAACTAATTGGTCTGCTACATGATTTTGGCAAATACAGTGAGCAATTTCAGAATTACATCAAGTCAGCGACTGGAATTTTTGAACAAGATCGCGACGATGATTTTGTCGATGCAGCAGAGCTTAAGGGAAAAATTGATCATTCTACTGCAGGTGCGCAATTAATTTGGCGCGAACTTTCTAGAGAAACGACAGATATGGTGATAGGCGTTCAGATTCTTTCGCTTTGTATCGCTTCTCACCATTCAGGTTTGATCGATTGTTTGGGCGGAAGTGAAAATAACTTTGGTCAGGATATTTTTACCAAACGCATGAATAAAGCAGATGAAGTGACACACTTAGAGGAGGCTCTTAAAAAAGTTGACCTATCCATTAATTCTAAGTTTCAGGAGCTGATAGATGGTTCAAGGTTCGAAGAATCGTTCGCTGCGGCCATAAGAGGAATTAGTAACGTAGAGCAAAAGGCAAAATGCAGCGAAGTAGTAATTCGACAAAAAATTGGCTTGTTGGCTCGCTTCTTATTTAGTTGCTTAATTGATGCAGATCGAATCAGCACTGCAGATTTCGAAAACGGAAAGAAAGCAAGTTTACGATTGCGTGATAAATATGAGGAATGGGATGTTTTAGCAGAGCGTCTCGAGCAGCATCTAGTCTCACTGAAGCCAAAATCACCTATCGATGAACTTCGTCAAGATATTTCCCAACATTGTTTTAAAGGCGCCGAACGCGATAAAGGAATTTTTACCCTGACTGTTCCAACTGGTGGCGGCAAAACTTTGGCAAGTCTCCGTTTTGCCTTAAATCACGCTAAAAAACATAAAATGGACCGAATAATTTATGTCATTCCATTTACGTCCATTATTGACCAAAACGCACAAGTGGTACGCGAAATTCTTGAGCCAGAAGGCGTAGAAGCGGGAAGTATTTTGCTAGAGCATCACTCAAATTTAACTCCAGAAAAGCAAACGTGGCGCGGAAAAATCTTGTCTGAGAATTGGGATGCTCCAGTAATTTACACCACGAGTGTGCAATTTCTGGAAACCTTATTTGGTGGAGGTACGCGTGGTGCGCGGCGTATGCACCAACTTGCAAATGCTGTCCTGATTTTTGACGAGATCCAAACATTGCCAGTTAATTGTGTTCACTTGTTTAATAATGCGATCAATTTTTTTGTGGAGCAGTGTGCTAGCACAGTAGTTTTATGCACTGCGACACAGCCGCTTCTCCACAAAGTTCCTCCTGAAAAAGGAAATTTGCGCTTGGAAGGCTCAAACGAGCTTATGCCGAATGTCAGAAAATTATTTGATGATTTAAAGCGCGTAGAAATCAGAAACTCTCAAAAAATCGATGGGTGGACGATGGAAGAAATTGCTTTGCTAGCAAAAGAAGAAATGGAGCGGTGCGGTAGTTGTTTGGTGGTAACAAATACAAAAAAATCGGCACAAGAAATTTATAATATTTGGAAACAAAATGGCTGTGCTGGCTATCATCTAAGCACTAGTATGTGTCCAGCACATCGCAAATTAGTTCTGACAAAAATAAAAGATAAGTTATCAAGAAATGAAAATGTTTTGTGTGTAAGTACCCAGCTTATTGAAGCTGGAGTCGATATCGATTTCGGCTCGGCTATCCGATTTATTGCAGGTCTGGATTCCATTGCTCAAGCTGCTGGTCGTTGTAATCGTAATGGACGTAGCAAGCTTGGAGTTGTGCATGTGGTTAACCCGAAAGAAGAAAATTTGGAAATGTTATACGATATTAAGCTTGGTATTGATCAAACGGCGCGAGTATTTAATGAGTATGAATCTGATCCAGAAAGGTTTGGCAATGCACTTCTAAGTCCTCAGGCAATGGAATGCTATTACGAATATTATTTTTTCAAACGTAAAAATGATATGGGGCACAACTTATGTGCAAAAAAGATCGGGCGAAGTGATGAGACATTGCTAAATCTTTTATCAAAAAATTCATTTGCTTCATGTGAGTACAAAAGACTCAATGCGGAAAGTTCTTCATTGTATCTCAGACAATCATTTATGACTGCCGCAAAAGAATTTCGTGCTATTAGCGCTCCAACACAAGGAGTCATCGTGCCATATACAGAAACTGGAAAAAATATTATTGCAGATTTATGTGCAGCATACTTGCCTGATAAGGAATTGGATATATTGCGCTTAGCTCAACAATACACCGTTAATGTCTTTCCGCAGGTTTTAGAAAACTTGAAAAAGACAGGGGCGGCACGTGAAATTCGACCTGAGACAGGAATTTTTTATCTTGATGAGAAACATTACAGCTGTGAGTTTGGTTTGAGTGAAACGCCAGCAAAAAACATGGAGGCTGCGGTATGTTAAAACTGAATAGCATCGAATTTAAAGTATGGGGGCGTTACGCTCTTTTTACCGATCCAATTACACGTGTTGGCGGAGAAAAATGTTCTTATCACATCCCAACTTATGAAGCGCTTAAGGGAATAGCCAAGTCTATTTACTGGAAACCTACGTTTATTTGGATAATCGACGAAGTGCGTGTCATTAAGCCAATTCGTACGCAAACGAAAGGAACAAAACCTCTTAAGCTTAGTGGTGGAAATGATCTCGCAATTTATACTTTTTTATCTGATGTAGAGTACCAAGTGCGTGCGCATTTTGTTTGGAATTTAAATCACCCAGAACTTGAGTCAGACCGCGATGCAGTCAAACATCATTGTATTGCGAAAAGAATGTTAGAGCGTGGAGGAAGGCAGGATGTCTTTTTAGGAACACGTGATTGCCAAGGATATGTTGAGCCCTGTGAATTTGGAACGGGGGAAGGTAGATATGATAATGAAGGAGAACTAGCATTTGGCCTGATGTTTCATGGATTTGATTATCCAGATGAAACAGGAAACAAAAAATTTGAAGCGCGTTTTTGGCGTCCCACCATGAGAAATGGGTATATTACTTTTGTAAAACCAGAAGAGTGTCAAAAGAAGTTCTTACGCGAGATGCATCCAAAGAAATTTGGAAAAAATGAAATACGCTCTGTCAGTGACGAGTTAGCAGAGATGGAGTGTTAGTTATGGGATGGATGGAAAATCTTTATAACACCTATGAGAGATGCAAGCATATGAGCCATGTGCCGCCTCTTTCTCCGATTTGTCACAGCACACAAAAAGCACAAATTGAAATCACCATTGATGGTCAAGGAAATTTTTGTGCAGCAAAAGTTGTCGAGAAGAAGGAAGCAACAACAGTAATACCTTGTACGGAGAGTTCTGGCGGACGCACTTCAGGAGTAGCAAGTCACCCTTTGTGCGACAAGTTGCAATATATAGCTGCTGATTTTTTAAGTTTTGGTGGTGAACTCAGTGTTGGAAAGCGCAAAAATAAAAAAGAGACACGCAACGATTTATCTAAAGATCCTCATCAAGAATACCTTACATTACTTTCTGGATGGAAAGATTTTTCACAACATCCAAAACTAGAAGCCATTCTAAATTACGTCAAAAAAGGAAGAGTTGTTGAGGATTTAGTACAGGTGGGAATATTGCCGATTGAGGGCGAAGACACATCTCAAAGACTCGACGGAAAAAAAATCCGAAGAAAATGGCCTAAATCAGAGAAAGATAACTTACCAAAAATATGCGCTGTCCTACAAAATAAAGCAAAAGCGGATAGTGCATTTTTGGAATACAACACCGATGAAGCCTTTGTTAGATGGAAGGTAGAAATTCACGGCAGTGCTTGTTCAGCAACCTGGGAAGATTTTTCACTCTTTGATTCGTGGATTGCTTATTATTCCTTACAGCAAAAAGAGCGCGGATTTTGTATGATTACAGGTGAATCTGGCGTTTTGATGGCAGAGAGGCATCCTGCAAAAATCAGGAATGCTGGTGACCAAGCAAAAATTATTTCTTCTAATGATAAGATTGGATTTACATTTCGTGGACGTTTTACTACTCCACGCGAAACATGTGGAGTGAGTTTCGAAGTGAGCCAAAAGGCGCATCTGGCCTTACAATGGTTGGTCGAACGACAGGCATATCGTAATGGTGATCAGGCCTTTGTTGCATGGGAAATTGGAGGAAAAGAAATTCCAGATCCCCTCGCAAATACATTTGTTTTGTTTGGACTTGAAGAGGATGACCAAGAAAAAAAACCTTCATATGAAGGAGACGTAGGGCAAGCGTTTGGTGTACGACTTTCCAAATTTATAGCAGGCCATAGCACAAAATTGGGGGCTACGGATCGCATTGTAATAATGGGTCTCGATTCTGCATCAAAAGGTCGGCTGGCTATCACTTACTACAGGGAATTAACGGGAACAGAATTTTTGGCGCGTCTTCAATCGTGGCATGATGGCTGTGCTTGGTACCAAAACTACGGCAAAGATCAAAAAAACAAAAATTATATTCAATTTGTCGGCTCCCCTTCTCCTCGTGATATCGCGATTGCAGCTTATGGAAGCGACAAGCAATACAAAAAAATCGTCAAAGCTGCTGTTGAAAGATTATTACCCTGTATAGCCGAGGGCGTCCCACTTCCTCGTGATATTGTCGATTCTGTCGTAGGGCGAGCTAGTAATAGAATTGCTCTAGAATCATGGGAGTGGGAGAGAAATCTTGGCATTGCCTGTTCATTAGTAAAAAATTTTTTCCGAGAAAGGAGTTATAAGATGACATTAGAAACAGAAAGGAAAACTCGAGATTATCTGTATGGGCGTCTATTAGCTATAGCCGATAACATAGAAGATTATGCCCTCACAAAAGCAGAGAAAAATAGGAGTACGACGGCTGTTCGCTATATGCAAATTTTTTCGGCACGTCCTTTCTCTGCATGGAGAAATATAGAGCTAGCTTTAGCGCCTTATATGGCGCGTCTCAACGCATCTGAGGCCAATCGAGGTTTCCTGATAAGTCGAAGAAAATTAATGGACGAAGTTATTTCCGATTTGGGAGAACAATTCCTAGATGACAAAAAATTATCTGGCGAATTCCTTTTGGGATACCACTGCCAACGTCGCAAACTATTTGCAGGCGAAGAAAAGGAGAAAAATGCTTTGCCAATCTCTCAGGGGTAGCAGCCTTTAATTCAAGAAACTTAAAACTACAAAAATGAAAACGGAGTATTCATATGACGCTAAAAAACAAAATAGATTTCGCAGTTATCTTGCGTGTCAAAAATGCTAATCCAAACGGAGATCCACTCAACGGAAATCGGCCACGTACTAATTATGAAAATTACGGTGAAATAACGGATGTGTGCATTAAAAGAAAAATCCGCGATCGCCTTCTTGAAAGATTCTCTGCTTTAGAGGGTGATGCAAAAAAAGGACAAGCCATCCTTGTTCAGTCTGACGATAGAAAAGTTGATGATGCTATGAGCATAGGATTTCGTGCAAAAAAGTTTTTAGGTGACAAATTAGGTTCCGCAGAGACAACTACACTGGCTTGCAAAGAATGGATTGATGTTCGTGCATTTGGACAACTATTTGCTCTCTCAGGGGGGAAATCTAAGAACAAAAAGGGAAAACAAAAAGACACGGAGAAAAACGACTCCGAATCAGAAAATAATGATGCTGCCGGTGTGTCGGTAGGAATCAGGGGGCCGGTAACAATTCAATCTGCGTTTAGTGTTACACCTATCGAAATCACAAGCATACAAATCACTAAAAGCGCAAGTGGTGATGGCGATGGAGAAAAACGTAGCTCCGACTCTATGGGAATGAAACACCGTGTAGACAGCGCAGTATATGTGTTTTATGGCAGCATGAATCCGCAATTAGCAGAAAGAACGGGTTTTTCAGATCAAGACGCAGAAGCAATAAAACAAGTGCTTCCTAAATTATTTGAAAACGATGAATCCTCTGCGCGCCCCGCAGGAAGTATGGAAGTGCTAAATGTTTTCTGGTGGAAGCATAATTGCAAGGCAGGACAATATTCATCCGCAAAAGTTCATCAAACATTACATGTAAATGCAGATGGTTCTCATAAATTAGAAGAACTTGCAGAATTAAAACGAGAAGTAATAAAGGGACGCTGATTTTTTTGACCTCCCGCCCTACTCATTTCGGAGAGGGCCCCTTGGGCTCTTATCAGGCGGGAGGGACCTTTTCGTGTAAATCTGCTAGGGAAAAATTCTTTAGTCAATAGTTATGAGTTATGATTCTTTGTTATTATCCATCTCCGCCCTCCAGCATTACAGCTACTGCCCGCGGCAATGTGCATTGATCCATCAGGAGCAGGTGTTTTCTGAAAATGTCCATACGCTTCGTGGACAGGCCGTGCATTCGGTAGTGGATGATCCTAAGGGCAAAACAGAAAAAGATATTCGCGTAGAATATGCGCTGCCGATTTACTCTGATGCTCTTGGATTAATTGGAAAAGCAGATGCAGTAGAATTTCATGATCTAGTGCCGTATCCGGTTGAATATAAACATGGTTCGCGTCGGCAAAAAATTCATGACGACCTCCAACTAGCCGCCCAAGCGATGTGCTTAGAAGAAATGCTCGGCGTTTCTGTGCCAGAAGGTGCAGTTTATTATTATCGTTCCCGCAGGCGTCGTATTGTGGTGATTGATGCAGCGCTTCGTGAACACACTAAGAAAGTGATAGAATCGGTGCGTGATTTGCTGCAATCGGAGCAGTTGCCTGCACCTGTAAATGATGCCCGCTGCCGTGAATGTTCTTTGCGTGAAATTTGTCAGCCAGAAATTTCTGTATGGCAGAAAAAATCTCAAAATATTTTACAAACTATTTATTGCGGCGATGAAAAATGAGCATCGCAAAAACTATGCTAAATACTCTCTATGTCACCACTCCAGGCGCTTACGTGCGATTGGATAACGACACAGTAAAAGTAGAAATAGAAAAAGAGTGCAAAATCAAAGTTCCATTATTTCATTTGTCATCAATAATCACTTTTGGTGAAACGGTAGTGTCACCTTTTTTGATTCAGCGCTGCGCAGAAAATGGAATAACACTCACGCTTCTTGACCGTAATGGAAAATTTATGGCGCGAGTGGAAGGGGCAGTGTCCGGCAATGTACTGCTACGTAAAGCGCAGTATAGCTTAACAAAAGAGCATGCATTGGAATTGGCTAAGCCAATTGTTGCAGCAAAAATTCGTAATTCCAGGCAAATATTATTACGTGGTGCGAGAGAAACATCAGCTGAAGATGCAGAAAATCTTTCTAAGATGGCGGATAGATTATTGGCGTTGTTGCGCGGTATACCAGCAGCATCTGATATGGATATTTTGCGCGGAATTGAGGGCGAGTCGGCGCGCTCTTATTTTTCTGTTTTTTCTGAATTGGTGAAGCCACAATATCGTGAATATTTTTTTCTGAATGGTAGAAATCGTCGTCCACCATTAGATCGCATGAATGCGATGCTTTCGTTTTTATACACTTTGCTAACACATGATTGTCGTTCTGCTTTAGAGTCGGTGGGGCTTGATCCGCAATGTGGCTTTTTACATGTGTTGCGGCCTGGTCGTCCTTCTCTGGCACTAGATTTGCTAGAAGAATTTCGTGCATATTTAGCCGACCGCTTGGCCCTCACGTTAATTAATCGCGGACAAATTAAAGAGAAAGATTTTGATATGCGTCCTGGTGGAGCAGTGCAAATGTCTGATGATGCGCGTAAAACATTGTTAGTAGCTTATCAAGAACGCAAACAGGAAGAAATTATTCATCCTCTTTCCGAGCAAACAATTCCGCTTGGATTATTGCCTCACATGCAAGCAGCTTTGCTGGCGCGCACCTTGCGTGGCGATATGCCAGAATATGTTCCGTTTCTTGCGAGGTAAGCAAAAATGCAAACCATGTTGTTTATTGTTAGCTACGATGTATCAACCGAAACCGCAGAAGGAAGGAAGCGACTTCGTAAGGTCGCAAAAATCTGCGAGGCACATGGTCAGCGTGTTCAGAAATCAGTTTTTGAATGCAAACTTTCATTGATGCAGTTTGAAGAAATGGAAAGAAAACTTGTTGCAATAATTGATGAAGAAAAAGATAACCTAAGACTTTATCGTTTAAGTGAAAGCACTAACTGGAACGTCAAGCAATATGGATGTTTTAGAAGTATTGATTTTGATGCGCCGCTTGTAATTTAGATCATTTTTTGCCAATTGCGATTGCGCGAACCATAAGCTCTTATGATTTTCCTGAGCAGTTCGCGCGAAGGCAAAACGGCATGAAAAATAAAGAGAAATACCTCCATGACAAAAAACAAAACTGTTCTTGTTACTGATAATTTTATTATGTCCGCGCGACTGATAAATTTTCTTCAAGCACAGATTCGTTTTGAAGATGTGGAGTTCTCCCGTCGCTTTGCGGCGGGAGCGGATTGAAACTCTAATTTGCCACCGACTATTTCGGCAAACTTAAGTTCTCCCGTCGCTTTGCGGCGGGAGCGGATTGAAACTTCTGAGGATTCGGCCAGCAGCGCAACCTTAGTAGTTCTCCCGTCGCTTTGCGGCGGGAGCGGATTGAAACCTTTCGTAGCGGTCACAAATTGTGACCGCTACAGGTTCTCCCGTCGCTTTGCGGCGGGAGCGGATTGAAACTGGCATTGCTACCCCCAACAACCAAACCCTTCCAAGTTCTCCCGTCGCTTTGCGGCGGGAGCGGATTGAAACAATCCACGATTAATAATCAATACACAGAGGTAAGTTCTCCCGTCGCTTTGCGGCGGGAGCGGATTGAAACGTCAGTTTGGGCGGGCACTATTTCGGCGTTTATGTTCTCCCGTCGCTTTGCGGCGGGAGCGGATTGAAACGCCTCCTGCACGCTGTAATCCCGAAAAAACTCTTGTTCTCCCGTCGCTTTGCGGCGGGAGCGGATTGAAACGATTCGCTGCATTGCTATGGGCGCTAGGCGCTTGCGTTCTCCCGTCGCTTTGCGGCGGGAGCGGATTGAAACTGGATCATCCGCTAGTTGCATAACCGCGTCGTCCGTTCTCCCGTCGCTTTGCGGCGGGAGCGGATTGAAACTTGCTCTTCCATGCGCGCCAACTTATAAGCCCTGTTCTCCCGTCGCTTTGCGGCGGGAGCGGATTGAAACTTAGGACATCGCGACACTGGCAGAAGCTTAATTTGTTCTCCCGTCGCTTTGCGGCGGGAGCGGATTGAAACAAGTAGAAAATACTTATAATTGGCCAAATTCTCTGTTCTCCCGTCGCTTTGCGGCGGGAGCGGATTGAAACTTTGTCCGCGTCTTCGGCGTACAAAACGCCGTACGTTCTCCCGTCGCTTTGCGGCGGGAGCGGATTGAAACTTCCGAACCTGGCTTTCTAAAGTAATAAGTTGTCGTTCTCCCGTCGCTTTGCGGCGGGAGCGGATTGAAACTGCAATAAAAAAAAAGGTATCGCAAAAAAGAGGGGGTTCTCCCGTCGCTTTGCGGCG
>JBIKYU010000090.1:0-5930 GCA_044355085.1 Rickettsiales bacterium
CATTGTGAGCTTTTGCGGCTTCGCCAAATGAATAGATATGATGCACATTTGGGCGAATTATTTTTTTGCTGATGAGGGAAAAAACTTCCGCCGCGCTTAGTACTAATTCCAAGCGCTCGCGCTTGTAAAGATGCAAAGAAGGACGGGTAAGAAAAAGCCCTTTTTCGGAGAGATCCATAATATTTATCGGCGGAACAGGGCCTGATGATTGGCCGAAACTTACAAGCAAACCAAAGCGTTTCAAGCATTCCATGGAAAGATTAAAAGTGGTTTTTCCGACTGAGTCATAAACAACAGAAACACCTTCGCCGTTGTTCTTTTGCAAAATTTTTTCCTGAATTTTATCGCTATAGAGCATGGCATTTTGGCAGCCTACTTTTTTGGCAATTTCTAGTTTTTGAGGAGAGCTTACCGTGCCGAAAATATTGGCGCCGAGATGTTTTCCCCATTGGCAGAGAATTTGCCCCATGCCACCAGCGGCGGCGTGAATAAGAATCGGGCAGCCTTCCCAAATGTGAATCACCCGAAATAACAAAGCATGCGCAGTTAGGCCTTTTGCAAGCGTTGCCATTGCAGTTGCGTCGGAAATATCATCAGGAATTGCAATCAAAAGACGCGCTGGTATTACACGATATTCAGTGTAAGCGCCGCCTGTGGCGGTGGCATAGGCGACGCGATCACCAATGCGGAAGCTATTTACGCCTTCGCCGATTTCAGCAATTTCTCCGCAGCCTTCAATGCCAGGAATGAAAGGCTGTGGCATTGGGTAGAGACCGCTGCGTTGATAAATATCGATGTAATTTACGCCGATATAAGTTTGGCGAATTGAGACTTGGCCAGGGCCTGGGCGTGTGTGTGGAATTTCTTCTAAGCGAAGAACATCAGGGCTGCCAGTGTGTCGTACAACATAGGCTTTTGGCATTGTCTTGAGCTTCTCCCTTTGAAGTTCTCGCTTTTTATTATTTTTATCTGCTTGGAATATCGGCAAATCTTTCTATTTTCAAGCGCCCTTCCAGAGTTTGATAGTTTAAGAGAGAGAAAATAATGGAGCAGATTTGGAATTATATTTTTGCGGCTTATGGCCTGGTGTTCCTTGGTTTGATTGGTTATAGCGGCATAACATATTGTTGTTTTAGGAAGGAAAAAAATCGTGCAAAGCTTGAAGCCTAAAACCAGAAGAATGATTTATATTTTGGTTTTGTTGAGCGCAATTGCTTTTGGTGTCGGTGTTTTATTGTGGAATATGCGTTCGCATTTGGAGTTTTTTTTCACGCCGTCGCAATTATTTGAGCAAAAAATTCTTGAGAATCAGAAAATTCGCATTGGCGGTTTGATTGAAGCGGAAAGCATTGTGCGGGATGAGCAGAAAATTTCATTTGTTCTAACGGATGGGCAGAAAAAAATTACTGTTGTTTATAATGGTTTGCCGCCTGCGTTATTTCGTGAAGGACAGGGAATGGTTGCGCGTGGTTTTTTAAAGGGCGATGGAATATTTAGTGCAGATGAATTGCTGGCGAAACATGATGAACGCTACATGCCGCCAGAAGTGGCGCGTGCATTGAAAGAGCAGGGACATTGGCGTGATAATATTTCAATGCCAGAGGCGGAGTCTAAGTAAATGAATTTTTCTGTGCTGCAGGCGGTCGTTGCTGATTACGCATTATTTCTTGCCAGTGTGTTGGCGTTAGTCTCAGCTTTTGGTGCGTTGCCAGTACGGCGAGTGATGATTTTTGTCGCGGCACTGATTTCCTTGGGATGGATAATTTTATTGCTCGCGCATGCAAGAACAGATTTAGCTTTTGTGAATGTTGTGAGCAATTCGCATCACCTTAAACCTCTGCTTTATAAAATCAGCGGAACGTGGGGAAATCACGAAGGTTCGTTTTTATTATGGCTTTGGTATATGGCGATTTTGGGCGCGGCACTGGCGTTCTCTGCCGATAAAAAAACGAAGAATATTGCTGCAGATAATATCGACATAAAAATCATTGATTATCCGCTGCGCGTACAAGCGGCGTTGATTGCGGGATTTGCAGCTTTTCTGTGGTTTTCATCCTCGCCATTTGCGGTGATGAGTGTGATTCCTGCTGAAGGAAAAGGTTTGAATCCATTATTGCAAGATTGGGGATTGGCCTTGCATCCGCCAGGTTTATATTTGGGATATGTTGGATTTTCTTTGCCATTTTCCTGTGTGGTTGGTTGGTTATGGTGTGGTGCTGCGCCGCGAGATTGGCCAAAACGCTTGCTTATATGGGTGCAGATTAGTTGGGTTTCTCTAACGATAGGAATAATTCTCGGCAGTATTTGGGCTTATCGCGAACTGGGTTGGGGTGGTTTTTGGTTTTGGGATCCAGTTGAAAATATTTCACTGATGCCTTGGCTTGCGGCAACGTTGCTGCTGCATAATTTACGCTTGGTGGCTGAGCAGCGCAGCGCAGTAATGTTGTCGGTTTTTCTAGCGATTTTCACCTTTATACTTTGTGTCATGGGGACATTTTTAGTACGCGCTGGTTTGCTAACTTCTGTGCATAGTTTTGCTGAAGATCCAGCGCGTGGCTGGGTGATTTTAGCGATGCTTGCTTGTATGAGCGTTGCGGGTTTTGGTTTGTATGCATGGCGCGCGGCGCAATGTTTTCAGCCTGAATTTTCCAAGAAATATTCCTGGCGAAATATTAGTTTTTCGGTGCAAGCGATTTTGCTTCTAACCATGTTGGCAACAGTTGCTCTTGGCACTTGGTATCCGCTTTTGCTGCGCGCTTTTTCGCAGCAGGAAGTAACGGTTGGTGCGCCGTATTTTAATCAGGTGATGCAGATTTTAGCGATTCCGCTGTTGCTTAATATGGCTTTTGCATCGGCAATAAAAGGCCAGCGCGTTTGGGAGCGTGAGCGCGCTTTCTGGCTTTCTGCCTTGGTTTTAGGCTGTGGTTTGTTGTTTGTAATCGATAAAAAATTCATCGATATATCGGCTGTCTCTGCATTTCTTCTGTTATTTGCGTGGTTGGTCTTTTTGGTAATGATTAAAATTACAGTCGAAAAAATTCAGCAAAATGCGCTGAATGTAAGAATCTTGGCGATGATCTTTGCGCATATCGGGGCGGCGTTTTTGTTGTCAGGCGCGGTTTTCCATAATTATACGCAGCAGGAAAAAGAATCGATTTTGCGCGTTGGCGAAACAATGAATGTTGGTGATTGGCAAATAAAAATGGAAAATATCGAGCAAATTATCGGCAAAAATTACGTTGCTATGCGCGCAGATTTAGTGGCAAAAAAAGCTGAATCTAGCATAAAAATGCAGCCAGAATATCGCTATTATCCAGTTGAGGGAAGCTTCACAACTGAGGCTTCGCTTAAAGTTTGGCGCAATGTGATTTTATATTCAGCACTTGGTCAGGGTGATTTAAAAAATGGCTATACAATTCGTGTTTATACTCAGCCAGCAATTTTTATGGTTTTAATTGGCGCTGTTTTGCTGGTTTTTTCTGCTGTTGCTGTTTTATACCTTGTTTTCAGGAGAGAAAAATGATTCTTCGTTTTGCGCCGCTTTTATGCATGATTTTATTTGTGGTGATGATGATTGCAGCGCTGTCGCGTCCAGCTGAGAAACTCCGCGATCAAGAGGTTTTGACGCAGGTTGAGGCTTTCTCGCTTCCGGATCTGTGGCAGATAAATCAGCGGATAAATATTCCTGCAGTTACTGGCCCAATTTTAGTGAATGTGTTTGCAAGCTGGTGCGGATCTTGTCGCATTGAGCATCCGTTTTGGATGGAAAATGCCGATAAAATTCCTGTAGCTTTTGTAGGAATTGGCTGGAACGATTCAGCAGAGAATCTCAAAAAATCACTGCTGAAAAATGGTAATCCATATAAAATTGTTGGGGTAGATGAGAAGGGCAACCAGGCGGTTTCTCTCGGTGTTACAGGCGTGCCTGAAACTTTTTTGATTGCAGCAGATGGCAGAGTTTTAGCGCATCACGCGGGGCCGATGCATAAGGCAGTTTGGGATGCGCATTTTCTTCCGCAATTAAAAGACTTTGTAAAACCATGAATCTGAAAATGATTTTTCTTTTATCGGTGATGTTTTTTGCGTCAGCATATAACCGTGTGGGCGAGGCTCAGCTTGCTGATCCAGCGCTAGAGTCGCGTGCAGTTGAATTATTCAGGCAATTGCGTTGCGTGGTGTGTGAGGGAGAATCAGTCGCTGATTCTAACGCAAATTTGGCTAAATCTATGCGTTTGGTGGTGCGTGAGCAAATTAGCGCAGGCAAAGATGAACAGCAGATTCGTGGATTTTTCCGCGCGCGTTACGGGCAAAATATTTGGATGGATGAGCTGAGTTTGCAGTCGCAAATATTCTTATTTGGCTTGCCAATTTTTATCTGCGTAAGTGCTTTTGTATTTTTGTTTTTAGGCCTGAGGCGGAAGAGATAATTCGTATTTTATTACGTCAGCTCTCGGAATTTTCCTGCTGCGGATTGTTTGCCTTTTAATCGATAGAGTCTTTCATTGCAAAAGATGTTCTAAGATTTTATCCAAATATGCATGTTGGAAGCCAACTGCAGCGTTTATCGATGTTATAAACTCCGCAGTTTTAGTGCTCTTATGAAAAGGAAGCTGATCCTTAGATACTAAACAGTTTTATTCGGAGCTAGTACCATAACGGCTTGTCGGCCTTCCATCTTCGGCCCCATCTCTAGCTTTGCTAATTCTTCAGTGTCGGTTTTAAAGCGATTGAGAAGATCAAAGCCAATTTCCTGGTGCGTGATTTCGCGGCCACGAAAACGTAGAGAAACTTTTACTTTGTCGCCGTCTTTTAAAAACTCAATCGCGCTTTTTAGTTTTACTTGATAGTCGTGCTCGCCAATTGCAGGGCGGAGTTTGATTTCCTTGGTTTGCACAATTTTTTGATGCTTGCGCTTTTCATGTTCTTTTTTCTGAAGCTGATATTTGTATTTGCCGAAATCAATGGTTTTGCACACGGGCGGTTCGGCATGTGGTGAAATTTCTACCAGATCGAGGCCTTTTCCTTCAGCGATGCGCAGAGCTTCTGCTATTGGAACAACGCCTAGCATTTCGCCTTGTTCGTCAATCAGGCGCACAGTTTGGGCGCGAATTTCTTGATTGGCTTTTGGGTATATACCCTGGGACGGCTGGTCGGTTATGGTCGTTCTCCTTCTGTTGGTTTTTGCGGCCTTTAAAATTTATGCAGGTATGGCAGCAAGGGGGCGGATTCTAGTAAGGAATTCCTGGAATGCAATGGTTTCTTGGGTGTTTTCGCCTAATTGTCGAACGGTTACTTCGCCGCTTTCCATTTCGCGCTTACCAACTGCTAGGATAATCGGAATTTTCTTCAGGCTATGTTCGCGGATTTTGTAAGAGATTTTATTGGCTGAACAGTCGCTCTCAGAGCGGATTCCAGCTTCTTTCAGTTGCTCGAGTAATTGTATAGCGTAAGGGTCGGAATCGTTGGTAATGGTGGCAATAACAATTTGAATTGGCGCTAACCAAAGCGGAAATTTTCCTGCATGTTGTTCAATTAAAATGCCAATAAAACGCTCGAAAGTGCCGATAATTGCGCGGTGAAGCATCACAGGGCGATGTTTATTTCCATCCGCGCCGATATAATTTGCGTCTAAGCGCTCTGGTAAAACGAAGTCAACTTGAATTGTTCCGCATTGCCAATCGCGCCCGATTGCATCACGCAAAACAAACTCTAATTTCGGGCCGTAGAAAGCGCCTTCGCCAGGATTAAGCGTATATGGCAGGTTGGAGGCTTGCACTGCTTCTTTCAGCGCATTCTCGGCCTTATCCCAAATCGCATCGGTGCCTGCGCGTTTTTCTGGGCGATCAGAAAATTTGACGCGTACTTCATCAAAGCCAAGCTGTTTATAGGTTTCAAGCAGAAGATTGCAGAAAGAAACAGTCTCGGCGGTG
>JBIKYU010000020.1:0-19363 GCA_044355085.1 Rickettsiales bacterium
AGGAAAAGCTCGCACGCGCATTGGTGAAGAATTAGATCTGCTTGAAAAAGATGTTTTTGCTTTTTGTTGGGTGGTTGATTTTCCGTTCTTCGAATGGAACGAGGATGAAAAGCGCATCGATTTTTCGCACAATCCTTTTTCAATGCCGCAGGGTGGATTGCAAGCTCTAGAAGCCGCGAAAACCAAGGAAGAGCTGCTGGCTATAACCGCTTTTCAATATGATATTGTTTGTAACGGAATCGAACTTTCAAGCGGCGCAATTCGTAATCACAAACCTGAAATAATGTATAAAGCTTTCTCGATTTGCGGCTATTCAAACGAAGAAGTTGACGCGCGTTTTGGCGGTATGAGCAGCGCTTTCCGATACGGTGCTCCTCCGCACGGAGGAATCGCACCAGGTGTTGATCGCATTGTTATGCTGCTTGCTGATGAACCAAATATCCGCGAAGTGATCGCTTTTCCAATGAATCAAAAAGCCCAAGATTTATTGATGGGAGCACCAGCGCCAGCAACAGAAAAACAGCTGCGCGAGCTGAATATTCAGCTTAAGCCACGAAGAGTAGCGCAATAATTTTTCTACCAAAAATTATTTGATGCCGACATGCTGAAATCGAGTGTGCATTCAGGTGTTGTGACTGAATATGTATAGGTTGCTGCTGAACCAGCTGCGCTTGATGGTGTAAAACAAGCTGTGCTGTAGGCTGAAGTACTTAATAGCACGCCCTGTATAGCATTTACTTTGCCAGAAGCAGGCATGCCGTCATCAATTTTTGCGTCAACCCCTCCAGCTTCCTGTGGCGTAAATAGTGATCCTTCATTAGTTGATGCTTGAACAGTATTATGTCTGCCAATTGAAATGCCATTTCTTGAAAACAGCGCAGAATTAATCGAGGAAGACAAAAAAGTTCCATCTCTTGCACCAATATTCCATTCGCTATTAGGAAATCTTCCCTCAGGAACATTAAGTCCTGGGCTGCTTTCAGAATTTGCAGCACTTGAAAAACCTGCATATGAAACAGCAATTATTCCAGCTAAATTCAGATGTCTTAAGGACATAAACATTTCTTTGCGTGAACCGCTACTTGAAAGCTGCCAATTCCCATCGCCATTGCAACTACTCGCCGTGCTATGGCAATTTGTACCCCATAAAGTATATGCACCGTCAAAATCTCCAGGCAATTGGTCGTATGAATTTTTAAAATTTAAAACTGCAATGTCGTAAGCTGCGTATTCAGACAAAACGCTTCGCATTTGTGCTTGGCGAATCAGACTCCTACCATTAACAACCCCAGCAATAATTAAACCAATCACAGTCAGAACAATTGCTAACTCAACTAATGTAAACGCAGATTTTTTTCTGAAATGTTTTGTCATTGTAATCCTCGAAAGAATAAGCTCTAAATTTATAAAACGCTTGATTGTTAGATGTATTAGCAGTGTGTTGTCAACACGAACATGTTTTCAAGTAGCTTGTTTGTTTTTCTGCGATTTAGCTGAAACGCTCTTAGATTCACCAAAACTAAGAGCGTTTCTTCTGCGGTTGCTGGATTTTTTATGCAAATTTGCGTCTTACAATTTAAATTTCTAAAGCCGCGATTGCAGCTGAGTTTTGCTAGCTTCGATATTTTTCTCTGCCACGCGTTGCTGGGATTCGTAATATTCTGGTGGCAGATTGCGCCCTGACATAATGCTAGCGGAAATGTTATAAAGTTCCAAAAGCTCTCCTTCTTCAGAACTAATTTTCTTTCCAGCTTTTAAATCCGCATGAAAACGCGCCAAAGCATCAAAAGCAGGCTGAGAATTCTCTTTCTTCTCTTCTAAGGCTTGCACCATTTTTGGCCATGGTGCGAGCAAATATATTTTTCCATCAATTGGCGAAAATATTTTCGCCTGCGGATAAATCTTCTGCAGTAAATTTGCAAGTTCACGCACAGTTTCTTGATGTTGCGCTTCAAGAGATTTAAGGAATTTATCCATGTCACTTTCATTTTTAGGCGCAATAAATTTACGCACGCGAGAAAAATCTGTTCGCATCAAACCAATTGCGGCTTTCTGGAAAATATCCATTAATACTGGCGATTGCTGAACATGTTTTGCCAGCAAAGAATCATCAGAAATTTTGCTTTTCATTGCTTTAATTCCTGCGAAAACACCAGCAGTTATGTGCATTTCAAGGCCTAAAACTTCATGCAGTTGCGTGTTAGTTATTGCGCGTTGATCAGAAATCGCAACGCGTGGAAAAGCAGCAAGTCCGCGCTCGAATAAATCTGCTGCGCGATGCCTCCGAGTATCTTGTTTTGTACTTCTATTAGCGCCGCGTGAGCTTGAATTACAAAAAATCAGAAACCATCGCATTTCCGACAATGCTGTGCTCATCATGTCGTGATGAGTTTTTCCTTTTTCGTAATATTGGCGATATTCAGTTGCGCTTGCTGTTTGATAAATATCTTCTAATTCTCTGGCATTTGTAGGAGTTGATATTTTTCCAAGCTCAATTGCCTCGCGCGCTGCTGCATAAAAACTGCGCTCCTGAGAGCGTGTGATTTTTTCAGCACTACCAAAACGTCTTGTAATCTCATCGCCCTGCACAGTGTGATGACGATTTGTTTGTGCTGGTCCACCGCGATTTATATCGCCGCCGCGGCCATCAAAAAGCCGAATATTTAAACCATATTTTCTGAAATAACTTACCAATTCATTGCGTGTTCGCTCAACTGCAATCAAGGCTCCAAGGCCATCTTCGCGTTCTGAATCGCTATAGCCAACCATGATTGTGCAAGGAATTTGTTTTAGTAAGTGAGCAAATGCAGGATTTCTTGCAGAAATACCTTTAGCAAATAAATCATCAACCGCTTGCTCTATTGATTCTGCGCCGATTTCAGCAAGAAATTTAGCGCGGTCAGCATCGTCATGTAGCGAGTTATGAATTTGTGTAAGAATGTAATTTATGCGGAATTTTATGTAAGGAGAAAAAATTATCACGCCATTTTTTAGCGATTCTGTGCTCTCTAAAAGCGGCACGGCGTGGGTGTTTTCCATTCCTTTGAAAATATATTGAAAATATTCTGCGGTGAAAAGATCTGCTGAATGATCGCATCCTGCAACTATATTCAGATTCACACATTTATTTTCTGCTGCAACTTTATGCCGATGTAATTCTTCCAATGATTTTGTAATTTTTACGTCTTTTTGCTGTGCAGCTAAAACGTTTGCAACATGAGGAAGAAATGGCTTAAGCGCTTTGAAATCTGCCGCGCTTAAATTCAATTTTTGGGCGATTTCACTGTCGGAATATCCAGACAATACTTTATCTCCGCTACGATCATGAACATACTCAATTGCATTCAAAATATTTGCAAGCAACGAAGCTCCTGGCGTAGATTTCTTCATGAGTTTTTGCAAATAATCTGCGCGCGAATCTTCGTTCTCGGTGGATTCTTTGTATCTTGCGACTAAATCAACAGCAGAGTTAGCATCCATTGTGCGCGCATATTCTGGATGTCTTAAAATTATCGTTTGGCAAAGAACTAAAATGTTGAGTAAGGCCCCGCGCTGATCTTTAGCGCTATGGCGCAAATGCAGGTTCACCATTTGCTCTGGCGCAGCATCGATTTGCTGCAAAAATTCCACGAAATTTTCTTTATCATCTGCTGGAATAATCGCCCGTAAATCCTCCAGCAATTCAAATTTGCTGTAATTTTTATTATGCAAATATATCTCTACGAATGTTAGAAGATTCGGTTTGAGCTTAGGATTTTTCTCTGCATATTCTTCTATTTTGCTTGAGATATTTCTGCGGCTTTCTTCAATTGCTTTTAGAAGTGTTTGCGAGGTAACGAGGGCGTCAATTTGGCTGTTTCCGTCGGAATCAATTCCTCCCCAAATCGCTGGCTGTTCAGTAAATTTGCTCTGCGATAATTTATAAGCTGAGCGCGAATGCGCCATTATTTTACGTAAATTATCGTTGTCTTTTTCCTCTGCTGAGTGCAGTTCGCCTTGATAAGCCAGCAGCAGCATTTTTTCCTGATCCTGGCTCATGCTAGGAAACCAAAATTTTATTCCCTGAAGTAAACGCTGATAAAAACCTCGGTTGCTTTGTATATTTTTCGCTGCATCTAAAGCATATGTTGCTTCTTCTTCTGGTGTTCGCACATGGTCATCAAGTTTTTTGCTTTCATAATAGGCGCGAATTTTTGCTGCTTTTCCTGATTCGTCATGAGAATTTTCAATTTCTGTCAGCAATTTATTCGCCAAAAAACCTTCTTCAGAAGTTGGATGAAGAGTAAAAGTTGGCTCGATAATAATTTCATTTATATGCGTAAGAACATGAAAAAAAGCATCTTTACTCTCAGGCTTGTCACGCAGTAATACACCAATTGCAGCTTCTGCAGATTCAGGCAAATTCTCTTGCAGATATGCCAGTTTTTTAACTGGCGCAAAAATTTTGCGTGCTTCATAAACTGCATTATTGCGTATATTTTCTTGTAGAAAAATATCTTGCTTTGCGCGATCAATCGCTTGCAGTTTAACGCTTGTAGCGTGCAGATTCCCTACTGTTTTGCGGAATATTTTTTCTTCTGTAGTTGCATTTTCTTTTGCGGAAAGAGCTTGAAATATTTGGCTTACAACTGCGATTTTCTTCTCATCAGAAAAACCCAAAAAATCATCTTCTTCATAACCAAATCTGCTTATATTCCTTGCATCAGTAAAAAATTTTCCTAACGTTCCGTCGTTTTTGAGAATTTGGAACAATAAAGCTACGTTAGTTTTTTTGATTTCTTCTTTAGGTAGTGAATGGATTGCGCGCATGAGTTTTTCCAAAAAAATTGTTTTTCCTCAATCCTTGCATCCTAGGTGGCACTCTAGAGTAGAAAATGTGACAGAAAAATAAAAACCTATTTATCGCAAAAAATATTTGCATAATTCCTAGAAAGGATTTTTAAAAAATGACCAAACGCTACACCGCACTTGGAATGATGAGTGGCACTTCATTAGACGGAATCGATGCCGCTATAATCCAGACTGATGGCCGATCTGAGCTAACTATCGGTGCATTTTTCAGCAGGCATTATGGCAAAGAATTACGCGAGCAATTGCGCGGTGCATTAAGCGGTCGAGGTGATTTACTGCGCATCGAACATGATATGACTGAGGCGCATTCAGAGGTTGTTAAAGCGCTGCTTTTGCGCGCTGATCTTTCAGCTTCAGACATTGATGTGATTGGTTTTCATGGTCAAACAATAATTCACAGACCGCATGAATTAATGACCTGGCAGATTGGTAATCCATCACTTTTATGCGAACGCACAGGCATCACTGTTGCTGCTGATTTCAGAAGACGAGATATGGCTGCGGGAGGGCAGGGCGCGCCGCTTGTTCCGCTTTTTCATCAGGCAATGGTGCGTGATGCAAAATTACCAGTTGCGATTTTAAATATTGGCGGCGTTTCAAACGTCACCTGGATTGGCGAAGGTGAAGATGCTCTGCTTGCCTTCGATACAGGCCCAGGAAATGCCATGATTGATGATTGGGTTCTGCGTCATACTGGTCATCCATTTGATGCTGATGGCCGATTGGCACGCGCAGGAACGCCAGATAAAAGCGTTGTGAAAGCTATGCTTGCGCATCCTTTCTTCATGCAAATGCCGCCAAAATCATTAGACCGTAATGCTTTCCCAATGGATTGGGTGCGTGATATGTCGGTTGAAGACGGAGCGGCAACATTAGTTGCATTCGTCGCAGAAAGTGTTGCGAAAGCTGCGACGCATTTTCCTAAGCCTGTTGGCGCCTGGTACATAACAGGCGGCGGTCGCCATAACCGCGGTATCATGAATGCGCTTGAAGTGGTGCTTAATGTTCCAGTTCTGCCTGTTGAAAATCTCGGCTATAACGGCGATGCAGTTGAAGCTCAGGCCTATGCTTATTTAGCGGTTCGCGTTCTTGAAAATCTTCCGATTTCTTTTCCAACTACAACAGGCGTGCGCGTGCCAAGCAGCGGCGGTGCGATTTATAAATATTAAATGTTATAAAATAACAAATTCAAAAAAGGAAAATTCGCATGGATTTTATTCTGTTATTGAAATCTCTAATCATGGGAATTGTTGAAGGAATAACAGAGTTTCTGCCCATCTCAAGCACAGGGCATTTAATTGTCACTGGTGAGCTGCTGAATTTTTTACCGAAAGAACAAAGCGACATATATGAAATTTTCATTCAGCTTGGCGCGATGTGCGCCGTTTTTTTAGAATATCGTAAAAAACTTTTTACAGTAGCTTGCAAAGCAATTCATCCTGGTGCTGAGAGAACTCTGCTATTGGGAGTTTTCCTTGCTTTCCTGCCAGCCGCATTTTTAGGTTTAATTTTTGGACACGCTATAAAAGAACATTTATTCAACCCAACTTCTGTCGCCTATGCGCTGATAATTGGTGGATTTGTAATTTTCTGGGCTGAGAAAAAAAGCCATTCTGTGCGCGTAGAAAGCGTTGATGATATTTCGTTGAAAGACGCTTTTCTTGTAGGTTTGGCGCAATGTTTCGCGCTAATTCCTGGAACTTCGCGCTCTGGCGCAACAATTATTGGCGGCATGTTTTGTGGTTTATCACGCAAAGCCGCAACAGAATTTTCCTTCTTTTTGGGGCTGCCAACTTTGGGCGCTGCTTCTTTATATAGCCTCTATAAAGCGCAGCATATCTTAACTTTAGATGATCTAGGCATTTGGGCGATTGGATTTTTTGCAGCTTTCATCAGCGCTTTCATAACCATTCGCGCATTGCTTAAATTCATCTCCACCCATAGTTTTTTAGTTTTTGCTTGGTACAGAGTCATCTTCGGCTTATTGGTTTTATGGCTTTTTGCTTAGTTTTTTTAAGCTCGCCAATAAAAATGAATGTGCTTAAAACCTAGCTAGTTGGTTGTCTTCTTCTGCGATCTGGCTTTATGCGGCGTGGTTTCTGGGCGCTATCAGCCAGGCGTTTGATGATATATTCATCCATGCTTTTATTTAGCTTATCCATTGTTGTGCGGTAGAAATGATCTCCGCCTTCAATTTTTTCATATTCAAGGCCTGGATTTTTTTGGCGCGATAATTTTTCATAGAATTTTGTCACGTCGCTTTCTTTGACTATGCTATCTTCTGTTCCTTGCATGATTATTCCTTTTGCAGGGCAGGGGGAAAGAAAATTGAAATCAAAAGAAGCAACTGGTGGAGAAACGCTAATAAAACCAACCAACTCAGGGCGGCGCATCAGCAATTGCATGGCAATCCAGGAGCCGAAAGAAAATCCGCCCACCCAAAAGCTTGTGGTATCAAGATTCTGTAATTGTAGCCAATCAAGAGCAGATGCAGCATCGCTAAGTTCACCAATTCCGTGATCGAAAACTCCTTGCGAGCGCCCAACACCACGAAAATTAAAACGCAAAACCGAAAAACCATGTCGCGCAAAAGCGTGATAAATATTGTAGGCAACTTTGTTATTCATTGTGCCGCCATGCAGCGGATGCGGATGCAAAACCAACGCTGCAGGAGCTTTGCTGTTGGTGCTTTGGTGATAAATTCCTTCTAGTCGGCCATCAGGGCCGTTAAAAATAATTTCTGCCATGTTTTTAGAAATCCTGCTTCTATTGCGGTTAAGTGTAAGAAGGCTGAAATGGGCTTGATTTCACGTTTCAGCTCTCTAGAATGCGCGCCCTTTTGCATAGAGCCTGAAGGCTTTTAGCGCACTTTCTTAACTGGTGCAAGGAAGTTAAGGTTCAACAATGCCCAGAGAAACTTAATGCTGCAGCGAATTTTCGAAGATATAAAAACCATCCGTCAGCGTGATCCAGCCGCTCGTTCTAGCTTAGAAATAATTTTTTGCTATCCAGGTCTGCACGCACTTTGGGGGCATCGTGTGGCGCATTTTCTCTGGAATTTTCGCCTGTTTTTCTTAGCACGTTTTTTTTCGATGTTTATTCGTTTTTTAACTGGGATTGATATTCATCCTGGAGCTGTTATCGGTCGCCGCTTTGTTATAGATCATGGCATGGGCGTCGTGATAGGAGAAACAGCGCTTATTGGTGATGATGTTACTTTGTATCATGCAGTTACTTTGGGTGGAACTTCACACCATGCGCGCGGAGTGCGTCATCCACAAGTTGGAAATAATGTTGTAATCGGAGCGGGAGCAGCTCTGCTTGGTCCAATCAATATTGGTGATCATGTCCGAATTGGCTCAAATGCAGTTGTTCTTTCTGATGTGGCCGCTGGTCAAACCATGGTTGGCATTCCAGCGCGTGAGGCGAAATCGCGCAAAGCGGCGAAAGACGAAGCAAATCGTCTAGATTCAAACGCTGAAGAAAGTTTCTCTGCTTACGGTGCGGAGCCAGGAAATTTTATCGATCCAACCCAGCAATCGCTTGAATTTCTTACAAAAGAACTAAAAAAACTTCAGGCGGAAATTAAATCTCTGAAAGAGATAGAGAAAGAAAAAGATCTGGGCTAAAAATGCATCGCTATCTTGATAATAACGCTACAACTGCGCTCTCTCCTGAAGTAAAAGCAGCAATGCTTGCAGTGATGGATTTGCCTCTTAATCCTTCTTCTGTTCATGCTGAAGGCCAAAAAGCTAGGCGTTTTCTAGATGATACGCGCGCTAAATTATTATCTGTTCTTTCTGCTCCCGCTGATACGCGCGCAGTTTTTACCTCATCAGGAACTGAAGCAAATAATCTTTTTCTGCGCGGAGTTGTTCCTGCTGAATCTATTTTTTTTATCTCCTCTGTTGAGCATTCCTCCTTGCGTTTTGCTGTGGATGAATGGCCAGAACGGGCAAAATTCCTGCCTGTTGACCAGTTTGGCAGAGTAGAAATTGCTGCACTTGCAGAAAATCTTAAGCAAAATTCTGCCCCTGTTTGGGTTTCAGTAATGGCCGCAAATAATGAAACAGGCGTGCTTCAGCCGCTTGCTGAAATTGCAGAAACATGCAAAAGATTTGGTGCTTTTTTACATGTTGATGCCACGCAAGCAATTGGAAAAATTCCTTTTTCGCTGCAAGATTTTTCTATCGATGCTTGTACAATTTCGGCGCATAAATTTTCAGGTCCGCAAGGAGCAGCAGCGCTGGTTATGAAAAAAATTCACTCGCTATCGCCCATTTTGCGCGGTGGTGGGCAGGAGCGCGGTTTTCGTTCTGGAACAGAAAATGTCGCGGCAATTGTTGGCTTTGGCGCTGCGCTTTCTAATCTTGAGAGCTACCGCGTGCAAATGGCTAAAACTGAGGCTCTGCGTGATGAATTTGAAGCAAGAATTCAAGAAATTTCTATTGTTGAAACCGTAATCGCAAAATCAGCAAAAAGACTACCAAACACCAGCTGTTTGCGTATGCCTGGCGTCGGACAGGAAACACAATTGATACATTTCGATTTAGCAAAAATTGCTGTGAGCGCAGGCTCGGCCTGTTCATCTGGAAAAGTAACGCCCTCAGCGGTTTTACTTGCAATGGGTTTGAGCCAAAAAGATGCAGCAGAAGCCATTCGTGTTAGTTTTGGTGTAAATTCAAGTTCAAGCGATGTTGAAGCCGCAGTTTCTGCATGGAAAGAATTATGGCTTAGAACGCGCTGATTTCCTAGATATTTCTAATATTTATTGAATTGCTGAGTAAAGATTCTCAAAAAAAATTTTATATATTGCATAAGAGTTCTTTACATTCTTTTGCTAGCACATTAATGAACGCGGCTCACAAGTGGCTTTAAAGGCTCTGGAATCCAGACCTTGCCGAAGTCTTAAGAGGTCTGCAAAAATCTCTTATCTCTTGGAAAATTTAACAGGAAAACCAGTGGTGATCCGCGTGCTATATTTATTTGTTAATCATTAGCTTTTGAAAGGATAGTAGGGTATGCATGCTTGCGCTTTTTTATCAGCACCTGTTTGCGTAAACCGCTTCCTTGGTACGCATTTTTTCCTTCTCCCATCTTCTACATCGTCCATACAGAAAACGGTAACCGCCGAGTCTCGCTTTTTGCGCGCTGCGACGGATGCCGTTTTTTGTCACGGAATGGTGCTAAGCACATTGCGCTTTTTACTAAAGCGAAAACGGCTTTCCATCCTTGGCATTAAAAACCGATTGTTTTCGCGTTGTTAATTGCCTTTGGCGTTTTTTAGTAAGGAGTCAATGGGGATGGCCAATTTCGCTGTCTATTGTAACACCCAACCTGTCGGTGCTGATAACCTTCCCACCTATTCGTCGGTGGAACATATGGTGCATCAGCTGAAGCCAGAAAATCCGGTTCATTGTTTGCGTCCAGAAATGCTTAAGCGAGCAGCTAGCTGGTTTTTATCAGCTTTTCCTGGGCGTGTAATGTATGCGGTGAAAACCAATCCTGAGCCTTTTGTAATACAAAGCCTCTACGCTGCTGGTGTTAAAGATTTCGACGTTGCTTCTTTGGCAGAAGTCGCTTTGGTGCGTACTCTTTTGCCTGAGGCAAATTTATATTTCATGCATCCAGTCAAAAATAGACCAGCAATTCGTGAATCATATTATAAGCATGGTGTGCGTGATTTTGCGGTTGATTCATGCGAGGAATTGAAAAAAATTCTCGAAGAAACCGATCATGCCAATGATCTTGGCATACATGTACGCTTGGCCCTTCCTAAGGGTTCTGCTGCGCATGATCTTTCTGGAAAATTTGGTGTTAATAAAAATGATGCTCCGCGCCTGATAAAACAAGCGCGCAAAGTTTCCAGGCGTTTGGGAATTTGCTTTCACGTTGGTTCGCAAGCAATGGATCCAGAATCTTACTGCAGGGCAATTTCTCTTTCAGCTGATGTTGTGAAAGCTGCGCGTGTTTCTCTAGATGTTCTTGATGTTGGTGGCGGTTTTCCGTCAATTTATCCTGGTATGACTCCACCAGATTTATCAATCTACATGCAGAAAATTCGTGAAGCGATGGCCAACGAACCTTCATTGCATAATGTGCAATTATGGTGTGAGCCAGGACGCGCGCTAGTTGCCGAGGCTGGTTCTCTCATTGTGCGCGTAGAACTGCGCAAGGGTCAGCAGCTCTACATCAATGATGGTGTATATGGCAGTTTGTTTGATGCTGGTTTATTGGGCCTTTCTTATCCAGTAAAAATTATTCGTCCGAAGGGAAGAATTTCTGGCAATAAAATTGCTCCATTTTCATTTTTTGGCCCCACTTGCGACAGTCTCGATGCGATGCAAGGGCCATTCTATCTGCCGTCTACAGTGCGTGAAGGCGATTGGATAGAAATAGGTCAATTAGGCGCTTATGGCGCTACTTTGCAATCGCGCTTCAACGGTTTTTATACCGACCAATTGGTAGCAGTGCATGATGCGCCGCTATTATCTATGTATTCCTGATTTTGGAGAAAAACTGTGAACTCTTCTTCTCATGCTGCAAATACTCGTAGCACTCAAAAAGCAGCGCTGCTTAGCAAAGCTGTTGAACATATCGACATCACAAAATTTGATGCGCGCCCGATCATCGATGCAATGGATAAAATGTCTTTTACCTCGCGTGATTTAGCGCGTGCTACAGGAATTTATAATCAGATGCTTGCTGATCCTGAATGTTCAATCATTCTAACGCTTGCGGGCTCTACTTCTGCTGGTGGCTGCATGAAACTTTATGCAGATTTGCTTGAATACAACATGGTTGATGCAATTGTTGCTACTGGTGCAAGTATTGTTGATATGGATTTCTTCGAAGCGCTTGGTTTTAGGCATTATCAGGGCAGTCCGAATGTTGATGACCGCGATTTGCGCGCCCAATATATCGACCGTATTTACGACACCTATATCGATGAAGAAGAGCTGCAAGCCTGCGATCACACTATTTTTGAAATCGCCAATAGTCTTGAGGCCAGACCTTATTCATCGCGAGAATTTATTCGTGAAATGGGAAAATACCTCACCACTCATGCGAAGAAAAAAAACTCATTGATAGAAACCGCTTACCGCAAAGATATCCCGATCTTCTGCCCAGCTTTCACTGATTCAAGTGCAGGATTTGGTTTGGTACTTCATCAAGTAAAAAATCCTGAAAAACATATGACTCTTGATTCCATTCGAGATTTTCGTGAACTAACCGATATAAAAATCTCTGCTGGCACTACAGGATTATTGATGATTGGCGGCGGCGTACCAAAAAATTTCGTGCAAGACACAGTGGTTTGCGCAGAAATTCTTGGCAAAGAAGCCGAGATGCATAAATACGCAGTACAAATTACTGTTGCTGATACGCGTGATGGTGCATGCAGCAGTTCAACTTTGAAAGAAGCTTGTTCTTGGGGAAAAGTTGACACCACTTACGAGCAAATGGTTTTTGCCGAAGCTTCAAGCGTTATGCCGCTTTTAGCGAGTGATGCTTACCATCGTGGTTTTTGGAAAAACCGCAAAGAGCGCAAATTCGCAAAATTATTTAAAGCGTAAAGTGAAAAATATGTCAGAAGAAATTTCGTATTTTTCTTCCAAAAAAGGTTTTTTGGGAATTGCTAAAGAGGACGCTGCGCACAAGCCATCTGCAGCTGATGCAGTAGTAATTCCTTTTGGTATTGAAGCTTCAGTTAGCTACGGCGGCGGAACAGCAAAAGGTCCGCAAGCAATAATCAAAGCATCACACCAAGTGGAACTTTATGACGAAGAGCTTGAATGCGAGGCATTCCGCTATTTTCGCTTAGCCACGCAAAAGCCAATAGACATAAAAAAAACTGTGAGCAAAGCGCTAGATCAGCTTGAAAATCTGGTTGAAGATGTCGTTGCGAAAGGAAAATTTCCCTTGATTTTGGGCGGCGAGCATTCTCTCACCGCTGGTGGAATTCGTCCGCTTGTAAAGCGCCACAAAGAAATTGCCCTGCTGCATTTTGATGCTCATGCTGATTTGCGTGATGGTTATGAAGGCGAGCATTTTTCTCACGCTGCTGCTTTGCGTCGTTGCTTGGATTTTCCCAATGTGCGTCTGGTTTCAATTGGTATTCGCAATATTTCTGCAAGTGAAATTCCTTTTCTTGAAGCCAATCGCGACCGCATTTCTATTTTTTGGGCTAAAGATAAAAACAATTGGAATATCGATGAAATCGTAGCTTCTTTAAAAGGCCTGCCAACTTTTATTACTTTTGATGTTGATGGTTTTGATTCAAGCATCATGCCAGCAACAGGAACACCAGAGCCAGGCGGAATTTTATGGTGGGAAACACTAAAAATTATTCGTCGTGCGATGCAGTCATGCCCAATTATTGGTGCTGATATTGTCGAGCTTGCACCAATTGCTGGATGGCATTCATGCGATTTTTTAGCAGCAAAACTCGCTTATAAAATTTTGGCATATCGCTTTGCGGACAACGCAAAATTGAAATGATTTTCAAAGCAGAAGGAGCATAAAAACCGAATGCTTCATTTAGATGAATGGAAAATTTTCCGCCTAAGCGGTAGTGATGTACGCAAGTTCTTGCATGGCTTAACCACGCAGGAGATAAATAATTTATCTATCCAAGAAGCGCGCTATGGATTGTTTCTGACGCCACAAGGAAAATATATCGGCGATTTTTTTATTTACTCCAGAGACAAAAATCTATTCCTAGAAATTCGTAAAACCCAGCAAGATTTACTCATAAAAAAACTATCTCTGCATCGTTTGCGTGCAGATGTTTTTTGGCAGGAAGATCAGGAATTGTCAGTCTATTCATCATTTTTTGCGCCGCAAAATTCAGCGTGTTTTTGTTATGCCGATCCGCGCTCAGCTGCGTTGGGATTCCGTATTTATGCAAAAAATTCTGCATCTGATGAAAGCTCTCTAGCAGAAAATTTGCGCAAAAAATATAAGCAAGCACTCATAAAAAACGGCATTGCTGATGGTGCTGATGATATGATTTCAGTTGAAGATTTTCCGCTCGATTTTGCCATGGATAAATTCGCAATCGATTTCAAAAAAGGCTGCTATGTCGGACAAGAGGTAACAGCGCGTAGTTTTTATCGCGCAGCTCGTAAAAAACTTTTGCTCTGTGTGCAAGGTTTTGAGCCATTACCAGAGCAAAATGCAGATCTATTCAATCAAGTTGGAGAAAAATCCGCGCGCATGCTTTCAAGCGCAGGAGAATTCGGTTTGATAATTTTTCGTGGTGAAGCGGCGCAAATTCCAGAGAAATTATATTTCATCGATGCAGATAAAAATCAGCAGGAGCTTGCAGTAACAATACCGCCCATTCACCAAAAGCCTGAATTTTAATCAGTCGCAAACCTTGTGCTTGATAAAGATGCAGCACCAATTCTGCTTGTTCCATAAGCAGGCCTGATAGAATCATAAATCCACCAGCTTGTAGGCGTAAACATAGAGTGGAAGCCATTTTCATCAGCGGCGCTGCAAGAATATTGGCAACGATTATTTGATATTTTTCCTGACGATGTTTTTCTGGATTTCTTAATCCAGCAGCGGCAAAAAAATTTATTTTATTAGCCAAGCGATTTTTCTTCGCATTATCTTTTGCCACGGAAATCGCAATTTTATCGTAATCGGTTGCGGTTATTTGCGCCGATCTCCATAAATGCGCGGCGGCTATTGCTAAAATTCCCGAGCCACAACCAACATCCCAAACGTTTTTAATATGCGAATGTTTTTTCGCAATTTTTTCTAACGCTAACAAACAGCCGTAAGTGGTTGGATGCGAGCCAGTGCCAAAGGCGCGCCCAGGTGTAATACAAATAGGCCACAAGCCAGAAGGCGCAGAATCTGTGAAAGACTCCGCATGTACAAAAAATCTTTTGCTCATTATTGGCTGAAATTGTCTTTGTACGTCAGCAACCCAATCGCGCGCGGGCAGAGAAAAAATTTCCAATTCTGGCTCAGGCAGACCGCAGGCTTTTGCAAGCAGCGCTAATGAAATTTCAAGCTCTGAGCGCTTTGGTGGAAATTCAAAGAAAAACTGAATTTCCCATAAATTTGTGTGCTCTATTTCAAAGGCCGATGAAACAGCAGATAAATTATCAGCATAATCTAGGAAAACGCCGATATAGAAATCTGGTACTTGAAAACGCACACACCAAGCGGGAGCAGAAAGAGACACTTTTAAAAATCCATATTAATGTTGTGAACCAGTAGAGCGCCTGCGCGCGCGGTAGCGAATTCCGCCCTCAGCAATTTCTGTCTGCGTTGAGCGCGCAATTGCCAAAGAATTAACAGCAACATCTTCAGTAATTGTACTTCCTGCTGCAATGACCGAGCCATTTCCAAGCGTTACAGGCGCAACCAAAGTTGTATCTGAACCAATGAAACATTCCTCGCCCACAATTGTGCGATGCTTGCTGAAACCATCATAATTACAGGTGATTGTTCCAGCGCCGATATTGCTGTAGCGGCCAATTTCAGCGTCGCCCAGATAGCTCAAATGATTGACTTTTGCATGTGCCGCTAAAACCGTATTTTTTATTTCAACGAAATTTCCAACACGTGCGTGATTCTCCAAAACCGCACCAGGACGCAGACGCGCAAAAGGGCCAACTTTCGTAAAAGATTGCAAAACTGCGCCTTCCAAATGCGAGAAAGAAAAAATCTCAACCTGATCGCCAATCTCAACGCCAGGCCCAAAAACCACATGCGGATGAATAATTACATCAGTTCCTAATTTTGTGTCGTAACTAAAATATACGCTTTCAGGATCTAACAAAGTTACGCCAGAAATCATCGCGCTCAGTCGCGCATTTTCTTGAAACGCTTTCTCAACGCGAGCTAATTCCTCGCGCGTGTTTACGCCCAGCACTTCCAGCGCGTCTGCGTGAATATAAGCCGTTCCTAAGCCTTCTGCATAAGCAAGAGCGATTAAATCGGTGAGATAATATTCCTGCTTGGCATTATGATTTGAAACATGCGGCAAAAGCTTGGCTAAAGCTTGTGCTTGAACAATCATCACTCCAGAATTGCATAGGGCAATTTTTTGCTCTGAATCAGATGCATCTTTTTCTTCGACGATGCGTTCTAAAATTCCATCTTGATTACAAACTAATCGACCATAACCAAAAGGATTTTCAGGCAAAAAAGCTAAAACTCCAACAGCAGCTTGGCGCGAAATCATGGTCTCTAAAAGTTGCTCTAAAGTTTTTGCGCGCAAAAGCGGCGTGTCTCCATATAAAATTGCGACATAACCATGAAAACCATTAAGGGCGGGAAGGGCCATTTTCACTGCATGTGCCGTGCCTAAACGCTCTTTTTGAATTGCAACTTCACCAATTTTTAAAGCAAGGCTGCGCACAGAATCCATATCATCAGCAACAACACTGATGATTCTCTCAGCATGAATTTTTTTTGCGGTATCCAGAACATGAGAAAACATCGGCGCGCGACCTACCGCATGCATAACTTTTGGCAGTTGCGAGCGCATTCTACTACCAACTCCTGCGGCTAAAATTACAGCGGCAATATTTTCATTTTGTGTTATGGAAGTCTTCATAAGAAAAAATCTGTTTAGAATTAATAGCAAAAATAAAGAGCAACAAATGCTGTGGATAGCGCTTAGCGTTGGTTTTACGATTATTTCAGCTGCATCTCTCACCGCTTTTTTAAAGTGGCGACACTATAGGCTGCAAGCTGAGATTCTCAAGGCGCAACTAAAAGAAGAAACCGACGCGCATGAAAAAAATCGTGCGCACTGCAAAATATTGGAAGAAAAAATTTTTCAAGCTCATGAAATAGAAATAAAATTTTCTATGCTCACACAGCAAAGCGAAGAATTAAAACAAAATATTCTTCAGAATAATAAAAACATTGAGGAGAAACAGCAGCGTATTCTTGAGCTCGAACAAATTCGCGCACGTTTAGAGGAAAATCTGCGCCAGCAAATTCAGCAGCTAAAAGATCAGGAACAAATTCGTGCTGATAGCTTAAAAAGCGCTAAAGAAGCCATGTTTGAGACTGGCAGCAAAGTTTTTCGGGAAGAGGCCGAGCAATGGCATCTAAAAACCAACGAAGGAATGAGCGCTCTCAAACAAACAGTCGCCATGCTGCAAGAGCGTCTAATCACGACAGAGCAGCAAACTACTAACATTCGCCAAGCTCTTCTCTCGCCAGCAGGTGCGGGCGCATTGGGAGAAGTCAGTCTTGAAAATACTCTCACCAATATGGGATTGGTTCCTGAAAAAGATTTTTGGATGCAATATCACATTCCAGCTGGCAATGGTGAAGGCATAAAACGCCCAGATGCTCTGGTAAAACTTCCACATGAACAATGGGTAATTATTGATAGTAAATCGTCAAAATTTTTCCTCGAAACTACAGAGAATAATCAGCAACTAACGGCAGAAGAAAAAATTTCTCAGATCCAAAAATCAATGCAAAATCATATTCGTACTTTATCGAGCAAATCCTATCAACAAGCGCTGCTGCGGCATATTCGCGCGCAAAAAATCTCCGCCGAAAATCCCATTTGCATAACGCTTTTATTTATCCCGAGCGAAACAGTTTTAGAAAGTTTGCGCGCCAACTCGCCGCATTTATTGAATGAAGCTCTGGAGCAGGAAATTCTCCTGGTTGGACCCAGCAGCTTGCTTGGCGTTTTGCTCGCACTTAAGCATCAAATAATTGGTCATCGCCAACAGCAGGAATATGAAAATATTCTCAATTCCATGAAAGATTTCATGAAGCATTTCGAGAAGATGATAATTTCCGCCAATAAAATGGAGAAAGAATTATTCGATTTCGTCAATCATTTCAGCCAATTTAGCCAGCTTCTAAACAAACAAATTCATCGTTCGGAAAAGCTAAAAACCATCGGCCTAGATTTTTCTGCAGGGCTGAAAAATGCGCAAGCTAGACCTATGAAAAATTTCCAGATCATCGAAGGCAGCGGCGCATTAATAGAAATTGAAAAAGAAGAGCCAGCCGAGCTGGAATCTGCAAATGAACCTGCATAGATAATAAAAAAATACCAATTTTTTATTCGGTAAAAATCGGCAAAACGGCTCACAAAAAACCTTCCACAGCTACAAAGCTCTACTCGAAGTTAGTAATAATATAACATTTCATATTTTTAAGCATGAGGAGAATCCTAAATAAAACTTGTATTACTAGCAAAGAAAGCATCAGGAATTTATAAGCTAAAAAAATAGAATGGTATTTTATAACAGCTTCACATCAGCGTAAAACTCTAGTGATATGGTCTGCATAAATAAAAAAAAGAGACCATAAATATGCCGCATCATCGTCAATTTTTGGCGGGAAGAGCCTTAGTAGAAAAAAATTTTAATGCCATTAAGTCCCTTGTATATCAAGCAAATCAAGGTCGGTTTGGAAGATCAATAACAGAAGAAGAGGCAATCAACAAAATCGTAAGCATTTTTTTCAGTGAGCTTGATGAAAGAGGACAAAAAGATCTCGCAGAAAAACTTCAGCGCGGACATTACAACAGTCTCCGTAAATTGTTTAATCGCGATTATCAAAGAATGAAAATCGCAGAGAATCCAATACAATGGCATATTGAAAATCATGAAACAAAAACATGGCACACAAATCCTCGTGCGTTTAGTTATTTATCCACACCAAAAAAATTATTCTTGCTTTGCAGTAATCTTTTGCAACTCTCCGCTGTGCAGGTGCGGGCGCAAAAAACTGTGCAATCTGGAACAGTAAGTTCATCCTCTGAGCAGGATAGAGAAAGCTCAGTCGAAAATACATCTGCACACAAAAAGCCTGAACCAGCCGCATATTCTTTTGGCATCAGCGCATCACAAAGCACACCTGCTGCACCAGTCCAGTGGAGATCTTCCATCATTTCGCCTGTCATTGCGTTTTCTTCTGTAGCAATGCAGATTGGAAGAAGTGTTGGAGGCGCTGGAAGAGTTATTTGGGAGCGTTTTCCAACTTTCTTACCAGATGGTGCAGTGGCGCAGAAATTACATTTAGAAACCATTGGCGAGAGATTGGATAAAAGTCCTGAACTGAGAGAAATCTATAATCAGGCAATGGAAATCTGTGACTCAGATGAAAAGAAAAAATTAGAAATAATTTTGGAGAAAAATTATGAGTTGATATCTTCTGAGAGTCAGCATCAGAATTCAAAGCATTCAATTTGTTATTTGCGTCACTTGTTTTTTAAAAGAGAAACAGAATTTTCATTCGAGGAAGATGAGGTTGATTTTAGTAAGACAGGAACGACAGCTTCAATAGGCTTGAAATTACGCGCTTTCCAAATGGGCGCAAGCATAATGCTAGATATAGAAAATGGTTTGCTCCCACAAAAGTTACGCAAGCCAGCGTTTGAATTTCTTGATTTTGCATTGCGCAAAGGAGTCAAACATGCAGCAGTAGTCCGCCTTATTTATCTTCGTAATACGGATTATCAGGTAACACTAGGTGAATTCGAGCGCTCTAGCTTTTCCAATAT
>JBIKYU010000091.1:0-5817 GCA_044355085.1 Rickettsiales bacterium
TAGGCAATGGATTGTAGCATTGGTCGCAAGTAGTGGAGAGGCTCTATCTGAGCGCGAACAGAGAGTTCTGCATCAGATTGTTGATCAGGTTTTGTCATTGAATTTAGATCAACGTCGTTTGCATGTAGTGAAAAAATATTTGCTGCAAGATCCGCTGGGAAAAAATCTGGCTGAGCGCTTATCTCCTTGGTGTGAGGGCGGAATATTCGGGGCTTTATTCGATTCTGGCAGTGATCAGTGGCTGCCAATGCGTGAAGCAGTGCAGATGATTGATTTTTCTGCGGTTATGACTTTTCCAGCTTTGCATGGTGTTTTGCTCTTATATTCTTTGCATGCGCTGCATTCCCGTGGTGAAGGAGCGGGATTGGTAGTGCTTGAAGATGCTTGGGAGTTGATGGATCATCCTTTTGTTTCTCCTTTGGTTGATGGTTGGCTGAAATTTATGCAGCAGTCTGGAAATGCGGTTTTGTGGGCTGGTAATGATGGGGCGCTTATGAAAAAACGTTCCTGGGCTCAGGCGGTAAAAAAACAATTTGGTAGCAATTGGTTTGTGGTTGATCAGGAGATAAATGAAATAATTGATTTTTATCAGGGTTTCTGGGATCTACAGAAGAATGAATGCACGCTTCTGCAGGAATGTGCTTTATGGAAAGATGCCTGTTTTTTGCGACAACATGGATTATCTTTGCAGTTTAAAACGGAATTATCGGCAATTCGTGAAGCTCAGATATTGTCAGGAAGTTTTGAAGTTGCTACACTCGCAGACTCATTGATTGCCGATAGAGGAGAAGATCCTGATGCGTGGTTGCCAATTTTATATCAACATCTTGATGGTCGGGCTTAGTATTTTTCGTCTTAATTATCAGAAAATATTCCTGCAGTTTTTATTGTTATCAGCTGTTCTTGGTTTAAATTCAGCTTTTGCGGGGCGTGAAGTTTTCGTTCCTGAAGAATCAACATACTTTAATCCATCTATTGGTGTGCGCTACAAAGTTGATATGGGATTCGTGAGCTGGTCAGATAGCACAGTGCTTAGCAACGGTGAATGCGGCTTTGTTTACACTGGTGCGCTTTATCGAATTTGTGCTCGCATGGCACAAGCAGGTAATTATGGGAATTCAACTGGGACATCTAGCTGCGTCGCTGGAACAGATCAGCGCCAAGGGATGAGTGGAGGTGGCGCAGTTTGCGGAAGGTCTCAGCTTTGCGCTTACGAAGATCCGCAAGATGGCATGGACACTCAAACATATGTTAGCCCATTTCATAAGAATGAGGAGAATTCAGGACTTAGTATAACAGAAGCTGCTGCTGGAGTTGGAGCTGCAGCAGCAGCTTCTGGTGTGCTTTTAGGTCCGGCTGCTGCTGCTATGACTATGGCTTACTTCATCACTGGGAAGCATAACCATGTGGTAACGATTGATATCGGCTGTGTTGATGTGCCGCTTGCGACGATGCCGCCGCCCTATATTCACAATATTGGTGATGCGATAAAGAGTGGCATGTTGCCTATGGTTGAGCCTGTTACATCAAATTGTGATTCGACAGTTGACGATGTTGGTAGTTTTGAAGCGCCGAGAATTCGCGTGGTTGTGCGTGAAAATAATCGTTGTAAAGAACATGCTGATTTAGAGGTTGGTGGTGTATGCAAGGGATTGTCTGGATTTTCTCGCAGATTTTGTGCGGTTATTTCAGAAAATGATGAAATGAAAGTTTGTGCAAGAGAAGAAAGTGGAAGCAGAAGAATCGCAGGATGTGTTAATCGTCCGCGTCCGCCAAAGCCAGTTGTTACGCGTGTTTTGGATGCAGATTATAAGGTTACTTTAGATGTGAGTCTTGGTAGTCCTGTACAAGAAGCTAAATCTTTGCCTTATAAAGATCCAACTTCAATAGCGGCAAGTCAGAATTCGATAGAAAACTGTAAGACCTTGTATGGAATACCTTTATGTGCGCTGAAAAAATGTTCGGAATATAGAGTAACACCAGAGCAGGCTACGATTAACGGAACAGCGTCTTGTAAGGAAACGGAGGATAGAGTTTGCTTGGATGGTTTCAAATATGGTGATCTTGTGGTTTCGGAAAAAACTTCTGGTGGCAAGCCAGGCAAGGCAGTTGATGGCCCTCCTAACGAATGCAGACCAGATGTTAATGGTGTTATTGATTGTGTTTACTATCCTCCCGTTTTCGATAACCCAATCGACCGGCATTATGTTAATCCTATTTCTTATCGTCCTGAGGTTAGCGATCTAAATATCAATCCTTATTACGTGAATACGGATACGCAAGAAGTGCGTGCAAAAAATGCAGAGGAGCTGGGGCTTTGCGTTCCAATACCAAAAGTTTATGATGTTGGCGGTACCTACAAAGTGCCGCCAGGCTGTAAGAAAATTTCGATAATGGCTTTTGGTGGCGGAAGTGCAGGTGATTTCACCCAGGGCTGTATGTATGAAGATTCTACTCCAGCTATTTGCGATTTTTCTGGTGGTGGCGGTGGATTTGCGCAAGTGAATTTTGATGTTAGTCCTGGTGATGAGTTAAAGGTTGTAGTTGGTGCTGGTGGATCTACTAAAGGCGCTGTTGGACAAAGAAGCAGTGTATCTAATAACAGCGGTGTAGAAATTGTTTTTGCCGAAGGTGGGAATAAGAATTTAGGCGGTGGTGGCGGTGGAAGTTTGACAGGTATCAATGTCGAGAATGGCCAGAATGGATCTGCAGCAACATGCCAAACGGTAAGTGGTGGAGCTGCGCGCCCAAGCTCTAAGCCAGTTTCTAGGCGTTATGGACAGCCAGTAGATGTTTGTTCTAGGCCTGTTGATGGTGCGGCGGCGGCTGAGGTTGGCGCTGGTGGTTGCGCATCAGATGATACTTGTGCTAACTCTGCTTGGGGCAAAGGTGGCAATGGACGGGTTATAATTGATTGCATTCAATAAGATTAGGTAGTGTAGTCACGAGTTTGCTGCAAATTTCTAAAATTTTTTTCACATAAGAACCGCTATCTGGAAAAAAATGTTTAGCGCAAAACTAGGCTCTTTGTTGAGCCTAGTTTCAAAAGATCATTAAGTGAATTTTCTCAATCACAAAGCTTTTTTCAGCAAACTGTTAAAGCGTTGCGTGAATGCAGATAAATCTGCTGGTGGCTCGCCATCAATTATGCGGGCGTAATCTAGAAGTAGCTCGGCCCATTGTTGGCGCTCTGCATCGTTTTCATGCGTTGCTAAATAATAAATGGTTGGATGATTAGGATTGATTTCGAGAATTTTTGGCATGGCCATTTTTAATTGACGTTGCTCGAGCAGAAAACGCTCAAGTCTAGCATTCATGCCGCCTTTAGGAGTTGTTAGACAGGCTGGGCTATCAGCTAATTTTCCTGAAACAACCACATCTTTTATTTGTTCTTTGAGTGTTTCCTTCAGAAACTGACAGAGCTGCTCTTGCAACTCTGTGCTGAGTTTTGTGGCGTCTGATTCAGCTGGTTTTTCGGCGTTATTTTTTTCTTCTCCTGTTATTGGAAATTGATCCAATGAAATTCCTGATTGGGTAATTGCCGATAATTTTTTTTCCTGATGTTCATGCACAACAGTGACCCAAAAATCATCGACATGATCAGTGAGAAGTAGAACTTCTAAGCCGCGCTTGCTAAAGCCCTCCAGCTGCGGATTTGCTAGTGCTTGCTCGAGTGAATCTGCGGTTAGATAATAGATGTCGTTTTGGCCTTCCTTCATGCGGCTAATATATTCAGAAAGGCTGGTATGGCCGTGGCTGCTGCTTTGAAAACGGCAGATTTCCAGAAGTGCATCACGTGTGGTGTCGTTTGCTTCGCATAATCCTTCTTTGATTGCTGCACCAAAAATTTTCCAAAAATTAGCAAATCCTTCGCTGTCTTCGCTGGATTTTTTCTTGAGTTCAGAAAGAATTTTTTTAACCAGCGCATTTTTGATGCGATTCATCATGGCGTTGTGTTGCAGACTATCGCGGCTGATATTTAGCGGTAGATCTTCGGAATCAACAATTCCGCGGACAAAGCGCAGATAGCGCGGCAGTAGCTCGATGTTATCTTCAGTAATGAAAACGCGCTTAACATAAAGGCGAATGCGGGTTTTGCGGTCGGGATGGAACAAATCAAATGGCGCAACGGAAGGTATAAAAAGCAGTGATGTGTAGGAAAGAGTTCCTTCAGCTTTATTGTGGAGAGTAAGGAAAGGAGAGTCTCCCGCATGGGCGATATGCCGATAAAATTCTTCATATTGTTCGTTGTTAATTTCAGATTTTGCGCGCGTCCATAACGCAGCACCGCGATTTAATGTGGTTTCTTCTCCTTCTTTTTCGTGCAGAGTAACAGGGAAGGGAATGTGATCGGCGTAGGTTTCGATGATGTGACGAATGCGATGTTTATCGGTGTATTCTTCAGCGAGATCAGCGCGCAAATGCAGAGTAATTGAAGTGCCGCGCGGATGTTCTTTATCGGCTGGCGATACGGTAAAAGCGCCATCAGCTTTTGATTTCCAGGTGAAGCTTTCGTTGGTTCCAGCTTTGCGTGAAATGACTGTAACTTCATCAGCAACCATGAAACTTGCATAAAAACCAACGCCAAATTGGCCGATTAATTGCAGATCTTGTTTGTTGTCTCCGCTTAAAGCTTCAAGAAAATTTTGTGTGCCTGAGCGTGCGATTGTGCCAAGATTTTCTATCAGTTCAGCCTTGTTCATGCCGATGCCGTTATCGGTGATGGTAAGAGTTTTTGCGGCTTCATCGCTATTGATGGAAATTTTCAGAATATTGTCTTGCTCAAGTAATTCTGGATTTTGGAGCGCAGCGTAGCGCAGTTTGTCGCAGGCATCGGAGGCATTTGAAATCAGCTCGCGCAGGAAAATATCGCGATTGGAATAAAGCGAGTGAATAACGAGCTGAAGAATTTTTCCAGTTTCGGCGCTGAAAGCATGATGTTCTATGGTATTTTCAACATTGTGTGCGGTAGACATAATGTTTTCTCTCCTGATAAATTTTTTTGGTTTGCATAGTTGGGAGCTGCATCTCGATAATTCAAGATGTGAGCTGTACAGATTTTTCTTGAGGAATTGTTGTGCTGTCGACTATAAGGACGCTGATTTTTGCTTGGGTTCTTAAAGCTCCTTAAATTTTATGAGGGGTGAAGAGACTGTGAATAGAACCTAGGAAAGCGTTGTGCTTTTTCCTGAAATCGAGGGCTGATCTAGTGTTTTCTGCTGAATTTTTAACGCCATATTTGCCAATTTTGATTTTTCTTGGCTTCGCAATTGGTTTGTCTTGTGTGTTGGTTATTGTGCCGTTTGTGTTGGCGGTGAATAAACCTGATCGTGCAAAATTATCTCCATATGAGTGCGGTTTTGATCCGTTTGATGATGCGCGTACGCGTTTTGATGTGCGATTTTATCTCGTCGCAATTTTATTTATTTTGTTTGATCTGGAAATTGCATTTTTATTTCCATGGGCTTTGGTGCTGAAGGAAATAGGGCTGTTTGGCTTCTGGTCGATGATGATATTCTTGGGAATTTTGACGGTTGGTTTTATCTATGAATGGAAAAAAGGGGCGTTGGAATGGGAGTAGTTTCGACTTCAACTTTAGCGGTTGCACCGCCAGCGCATGATGAAATTTTAGGCGCAGTTTCGGAAGAGCTAGCGCATAAAGGATTCGTTCTGGCGAAATTAGATGCGCTTATGCATTGGGCGCAGACTGGCTCTTTGTGGCCGATGACTTTTGGTTTGGCTTGTTGTGCAGTTGAGATGATGCACACAGCAGCAAGCCGTTACGATCTCGATCGTTTTGGTCTGGTTTTCCGTCCG
>JBIKYU010000092.1:0-5816 GCA_044355085.1 Rickettsiales bacterium
ACAATCTCTTGAGCCCATGCATGCCAACAATAGCCTGCAATGGCTGCATCCGCATGTTAACTCCCCAGAACTCTATATGGTCACGATCAACCATGCCATGATTGCGATATTTCTTCATCCATGTTGCAAGATCATCATCATCTGTAACGACCATCCCTCCATCGCCCATAGCATTGAGTGATTTCAGAGGATGCATGCTAAAAGCACCAAGCTTTCCCAAAGTTCCAGGATGTTTACCAGACACTAGACCACCAATACCCATACAAGCATCTTCTAACACTGGAATATTTTTGCTTTCGCAAAGAGCAAGAATTTTTTTCATATCTGGAGCAGCTCCAGCCCAATGAACTGGAATAACAGCTTTTGTCTTTTTTGTAATTGCGCGCTCAATTTCCTGAACATCTATCTGAAAACGCTCATCAGAATCGACCAAAACAGGCAAAGCACCAACTGCAGCAACAGCACCAGCAGTGGCATAAAATGTATTTGTAACAGTTATGACTTCATCACCAGGTCCAACGCCAAGAGCTCGCAATGCAAGTATCAAAGCATCGGTGCCATTGTTTGTAGATATACAATGCTTTGCTCCAACCAGTTTTTTAAAAGCATCCTCAAATTCCGCCACAAAAGATCCGAGTGTAAAATCTGTTGTTTTTATAAGCCGCCGCCAATCAGCAATAACAGCTTCAACATCTGCAAACTCATAAGGAAGATAATTATATTCAACCTTCATATTGGGACTCACTTATTTAGAAAAAAATTATTGATGGTGTTAGCTATATATACCACCTCTTCATCTCTTAAAAACTGACTGACAGGAACAGATAAAATAGTTTTAGCTTGAGATTCTGTCTCAGGCATATCACCTGATTTATATCCCAAAGCAGCTGCAGCAGGCTGAAGATGAATTGGAACAGGATAATGAACAGAGGTATGAATCCCTGCATCTAAAAGATACGCCTGAAGTTCATCACGCTGACTAGATCTCACGACAAAAGTCTGGAAGCTGTTATATTCGCACTCCTTGCAAGGTGCGATATAAACACCAGAAGAGGAAATGAGTCTCTTGAATGTTTCAACGTTTCTTCTTCTCCGCTTGATGTAATCATCAATTTTTGCAAGTCTAACTAATAAAATTCCAGCCTGCAGAGCATCTAATCTTGAAACCACGCCCCATTCTTTTACGGTATTTCTATCTACCATTCCATGTGCACGCAATGTTCTAATTCGACTAGCTAAGTCATCACGATTAGTAGTAACAAAACCAGCGTCACCACAAGCGTTGAATACCTTCAAAGGATGTGCAGAAAAACAAGCTACGTCACCAAAACTTCCCGCCGCACGCCCTTTATATTTTGAGCCAAAAGATTGTGCCGCATCCTCGACCACAGCAAGACCATGCTGTTTTGCAATCGATTCTATTTTATCCATATCGCAGATACGTCCAGTCAAATGAACTGGCATTATCGCCTTTGTTTTCGATGTAATAGCTCGCTCAATATTTGCTACATCAATATTCTGATCGTCTGCCACATCTACAAAAACTGGCTTCGCTCCTATATGAGCTATCGCGGCACTCGAAGCTACAAATGAATTTGGCGGAGTAATAACCTCATCTCCCCTGCCTATTCCCAAAGCAAGCATGCCAAGCAACAAAGCATCGGTGCCAGAGTTTAGCGAAACACAGTGAGAAACACCGCAATACTCAGCGATTTTTATCTCTAACTCATTTACAATTTCGCCAAGAATATATTGACCACTCGCCAATATCTTACTTTGCATATCAAGAATTTCTGATTTTTCTTCTGCAAACTGCCTGTCTAGAGACGCATAAGAAATTACTTCTCTAGCAGAAATCTTATCATTCGACTTAGCAAAATTCATAGATCTCTCAACTAAAGTATTGTCCAATAATAATCGCCTGTGTAGCCAGCTTGAGCAAATATCTTCTCCCAATTTTCAGGATAGTCATGCGTATAAGCGGTAAGGACCCAACTCAAAAAAAGCTCTCTATCTTCTGGAGTTCTATACGAATCAACTTGTACGTAAGCACGACCGTCTTTTGACACACGCATAATCTCACGCAAAGAAGAAAGTAGCTTCTCGCCTTCCAAATTATGAATAGCGTTAATTGAAATCACAGCATCAAAAATTTTGTCTGGAAACGGCAATTTGCTAGCGCACCCTAAATGCAATCTTCCGACCACTTCAGGCTCGCTGTTCATAACTGCGTAGGAAGAAATATCAAGACCAAAAACTTCAAGTCCAGGACAAACTTTCATCAAGTCTTTCACCAAAAATCCTTTAGCGCAACCGACATCAAGAACGCGATCACCTGGCTTCAATTTAAAATGCGCAACCATATCCTCAGCAATAGGAATCCAACGCCCATCGTAACGATAGCCGCCGTAACCCAACTCTCGCGGGCCATCAAAATATTCAAAACCATACTGCCTTGAAAGTGCAATATTCTCTGGCGTTTGAGCCTCATGGCGCTTCTCTATATTGCGCTTCGACTTCGGATAACGCGCAAGCAAATTTATTTCAGGCATTTGGATTTTTCTCCATTGAATTAATAGTTATCTCTAAGCCTTCCTCAAGAGGAGTAAAAACAAAACCAGGGAAAGACTCGTAACAAAATGTTGCATCAAAAAAACGATGATTTGGCTCGGCTGCTCTTGGTTTTGACTTTATGATACTTGGCTTTTGAAAACATGCTGAAACTTTCTTAGCCAACTCAGCATAAGTTACCGAAACATCAGGAGCAGCATTCAAAACACCAACAAATTCTTTTTGTAAAACTAGCCAAGTTAGCTCAACCAAATCATCAATAAAAACATGAGATCGCGTATCTTCACCTTCGCCGAACAAAGTAATAGATCCATCGCGAAAAGCCTCTCTGCGCAATCGATTCGGTCCATATGAATTATGCGTATCACCTTCTCCATAAACAAGCGTCGGACGTATCACCGCCAATCTATCTTTACAAAATTCTTCGAACATTAATTCACGCGAGCGATGCATAGCTCCATATAAATCAACAGGCGAAGCCAAGGTTTTTTCAGAAACAAGAGATGAATCAAAGTTATAAACAGCATCAGAGCTAAAATATATAAAGTGAGGAATCTCAGCTTGCGTCTTCAGCGCCTCAACAACATTTTTTGCCATAGCAACATTGCGTAAAAAAACTTCAGCCCCTCTGCCCTTATCAGGCGTAATACAAGCGAGCATTATAACTGCGGCAGATCCACAAAATTTTTCTTGAAGAAAATTTACACTATCTGGCTCGACCAAATTCAAATTAGCAGAATAAATTTTCTCAACATATATCCCTTCCCGCTCTAAACGCGAAGCAATATTTTTGCCGATAAATCCACCAGCACCGATAACAACCACCTTATCACCAGAACGCAATCTTACATTGGCAGTCAGCATATTTTACCCACCTATTAACCTTAAAACGCGAATAGAATTAATAACTAAAACTACGATATTTTTTAACCAAACTTTGACCCATAAAAACATCTAGCAGAACGAATAATAACCATCCAAATCATCTGCTGTTTTTAAAATTCCGAAAGGATCAACAACAAATTTCTGCCTCATTTTTTCGCGCACGTAATTAATCGACAAAGATTTAAATTCATCCCACGCAGTCATAATGAAAAGCACATCTGCTTGATTAAACACCTCATCCAAATTTGCAACTATTTTCACATCGCTCAAATCTTTCGGCAATGATCTTACAACTGGATCATATGCTACTCTTACAAAACCATTTAACTGCCTAAGCATTAAAACCGCAGGAGAATTTTTAATCGAGTGCGTGTTCTCCTTATACGCCAAACCCAGCACTGCTATTTTTAAATCTTTTGGCAAAATTTCCAAGCGCGGCAAAATGTTACGATAGAAAATCTGCACAGGCCATTTCTTACGATAATTACTATTCCAAACAAACGATCTTACAACCGAAACATCAGATCCCAAGCGGTTTCCGAAAGATACAATTGTTCTAAGGTCACGCTCGATATTACCACCAGAGATCCCAAGCCCAGGTGCTAAATAAGCATGCTGACCGATCCTCTTATCCAACTTCAAAGCTGGAGCAATCTCATTCCAGCGCGCACCAATTTTTTGGCAAATTTCCTCCAAACAATTCGTCGTCGAAACACTAGCTGCCAAAAACGCATTAATGCAAATTTTACAAAACTCTGCACTCTCATAACGCATTGGTAAAATAGGGCAGCCAAAAGCTTGCAAATAATTATTCAGTTTCCGAGGCAATTCTTTATCTGGCTGAGCGCAGCCTAAAATATAACGCTCTGGATAAAGCGCACGCTGCATAGCAATGCCAAAAACCAGCGTTTCAACTTGATAATAAACATTAGAAACATCCAACCCAGATCCCTCTACATCATGCAAAAAATTTCTCATGAAACCAGGTGGAATTTGACTAAGAACGACCAGAACCGAATCAGGCGAAATATTTTTCAAAACCAGCTCAAGCAAATTATTGATCACAGAAAGATCGCTAATACCATTATCATCGGTAGCAATATCTGGAGAAACATAAACAACATCTGCTTCTTTTACAGAAGCAAGCGAAGAAGAAAACGCAATATGACCAGAATATTTCTCTAACACTTCAGCAAAGCCAGGCTCATTAATCGGATAATCTCCCTCAGCAAGCCTTGCAATCGCTTCATTATCAGGATCAATTGCTATAACTTTAAAACCCTTTTCTAATGCGGCTGCTGCTGAAATCAAACCAAGATGGGTTAAACCAACATAAGCAATCTTAACCGAATTATTATTAGACATTTTATTTTTCTGCCTCTGCATATAATTTTTCTAATTTTTCTTGTATCCAGCGGTCATTCGCGAGGTTCGTTCTATTTCTGCCACCAGTAGAGCAGATATAATTAAAGTGATTATATTCCTCTGCCCAAGTTGGATCATCCTGAATTAAAGTCTGAGATTCTTCAGGCGGGCGACCGCTCGGCAAAATACGTTTTCGTAAAGTAAAGCTAGAAGGACCCCACTTGCAAAGCGATGAAATATGAGCGCTTCCCTTCTCGCCAAAAACATCAGCTGTAAAGTGATTCCGCCAAGCAAGCAAGCTAAGTTCGCACTCGATGAACGGCTTTGATTCTTTGCTCGCAAAAACCAAATGATCAAACGCTTTATTTTCAAAACGATTCGCACTCACTATCCGAAAATCAACGTCACGATTCTCAAACCAAAACAACAAAGTATCTAACAAATGTGAACCTAAATCCGCCAAAACGCCATAACCTTTATCACGCCACGGAGATTGCTGCACAAGCCGCGCCGTTCCATTGCCATAAAAAAGCCGCACATGATAAATTTCTCCTAGAATTCCAGAAGAAACAATTTCACGCATCTTCATAAAATGAGGCTCAAAGCGATGGTTGTATGCAGTATAACAAACAGCTTTATTATCTTCTGCTAACGCCTCTAATTTTTCAATTTCCTTAACCGTCTCAAGCATAACAGGCTTCTCAACAAGCACATGCTTGCCTCTTGAGAGCAAAAATTTCAAAATATCAAATTTAGCTTCATCTGGCGTACAAACAAAAGCTGCATCATAAGAATCTACAGGTACATCATGTACCGATTTGAACTGCGCCTCCACAGAAAAAGGATCGACAACAGCAACCACCATCTCGCCAGCAATCTTGCGTCTTTTCACGCCCTGAACGCCATAGCCAACAACGATAATTTTCATTTGTTATGCCCCTGCAATCTTTCAACTTAAGACAAAGCGGAGTGCTTATAAAAGAAACCAATGAACA
>JBIKYU010000093.1:0-5792 GCA_044355085.1 Rickettsiales bacterium
TAGGAATTCAGTCCGCGCAAAATCGTATGGCTTGAGAAGCGCTTTGCAATATCGAAATGCACTACTTGTCCGAGCGCATGCACGCCAGCGTCGGTTCTGCCTGCTGCAAAAATTTCAGTTTTTTCTTGGCATAATTTTTCGAGCGCTGTTTCAATTTCTCCCTGAATGGTTGGTAATTCAGGCTGAGATTGCCAGCCATGATAATTGCTGCCATCATACTCAATTGTTACTTTATAACGCTGCATTTTGATTCCAAATTTGTCCTGGATGAATTTGAAAACCACGACAAAAATTTTCATAATCGAGTGGATTTTTACCGCTGCGTTGTAATTTTATTGGGCGAATTTTTCCAGTTTTGCAAGCAATCCAGCCTTCATTATCGATGATGGTTCCTGGTTGTAATTGATGTGAATCATTGTTCCAAACTGCCGCTAAAATTTTAACGCGTTCGTTTTTTATAAAGGCATAAGCGCCTGGCCATGGAGTAAAACTGCGGATTTTCCGCTCGATATATTCAGCTGAAAAATCAAAAGAAATTTCTGCTTCGGCTTTTTTTATTTTGGCTGCGTAAGAAGCGTGGTCATTATTTTGTGCAATTTTTGTGATTTCGCCTGTTTGAATTTTCGGCAAAGCTTCAACAATTAATTCAGCGCCAAGCTGGCTTAAACGGTCATGCAGGGTTGCGGCTGTGTCGCTTGAAGTGATTGGAATTTCCTCTAATAGCAGCATTTCTCCTGTGTCTAATCCAGCATCCATTTGCATTATGGTGATGCCGGTTTTTGTATCTCCCGCTAATAAGGCGCGCTGTATTGGAGCCGCGCCACGCCAGCTTGGTAGAAGTGAGGCGTGAATGTTTATGCAGCCGAATTTTGCGCTCTCCAAAACCATTTTCGGCAATAAAAGACCGTAAGCAACGACGATAATTATTTCCGGTTTTAAATTTTGTAAATTTTCAATAGCGCCAGTTTCAGAAAAATTTTTCGGAGTGAAAACTGTAATCCCCTGCTCTTGCGCAAATTTATGCACAGCAGTTTTTTGTTCCTCCTGCCCTCTTCCTGCGGCTTTTGGCGGTTGCGAAAATACCGCAATAATTTCGTATCCAGCTTTTAAAAGCGCTGTAAGTGGAGCAATTGAGAATTCGGGCGAACCCATAAAAACTATGCGCATTATTTTTCTATCCGTTATTTTTTTCGGCTTTCTGCATTTTTTTTAGAATCATATTGCGTTTTAATTTGGAAATATGATCAATAAAAACTACGCCGTTTAAATGATCAATTTCATGCTGAACGCAAGTTGCAAGCAGATCTGTGCAGTGTTTTTCCTGGGTTTTTCCTTCTCCATCGAGATAGCGAATTGTTACTTCTTTTGGTCGAACTACTCGCGCGCGCTGATTAGGAAATGAAAGACAGCCTTCGTTATAGATTGATTGCTCAGAATCAGAATTGATTATTTCTGGATTGATCATAACGATTGGATCTTTCACATCGTTATCTTGCAAATCCATGACTAAAATTCTTTGATGCACACCAACCTGAACTGCAGATAAACCAACGCCGTTTTCGTGATACATAGTTTCGAACATATCATCGATAAGCTTTAAAGTTTCAGCGGTGATTTTTTCAACAGCAGATGAACAAATTTTTAAACGCGGATCAGGAGAAATGACTAAAGGTAGGATCATAAAAGTTCATTTTTTAGATTGTTATAAAATAATACCATTCCATATTTTTAGCCTGACATTGTCGATGCTTCGTTTTTAGTACTCATGTACGTTTAGTAAACTCCGTGCTAAAAATCTTGTATCTCCTCCTCATTCTTAAAAATCTGAAATGGTATAAAATTTGGTTATTTGGTGGCGGAATCTATGCGTTTCAGGCTTTCTTCTGCGCCTAGAATTTCTAACATTTCATAGGTACTTGGTGCAATATGAGAACCAGAAAGAGCAGCGCGCAATACGCCTGCAATTTCGCCGATTTTGACTTGTTTTTCTTCTGCCCAAATTTTGCATGAAGATTCAATTCTCTCGCGTTGCCAAATTTTTTCTGCTGCTAATTTTTCGCGCAACCACAAAAGTAAATCTTTGTTTCTGTTTAGAATTTCCATTGCTTTTTCGCTGTAATTCTCTGGAGCAAAGCGATAAATTTTTGCTGCTTCAGCCAGTTCAAGCAAAGTTTTTGCGCGGGCTTTTAAGCCAGATAAGCCAGATAAAATGCGCTTTTTGCTTGTTTCATCGAGAATATCATTTCTGCTTTTGAGAAAATCTAAGAGCGCTGATAAAATTTCATCCTCTGGAAGCGTGCGCAAATAATGAGCATTGACGCTTTCTAGTTTTGTCATATCAAAACGCGAAGGAGATTTACCAATATTGCTGAGCGAAAACCACGAGATTGCCTCGTTAGTTGAGATAATTTCATTATCGCCGTGGCTCCAACCTAAGCGTAAAAGATAATTGCGCATTGCTTCAGGTAGAAAGCCCATTGCTTCGTAGGCTTCAACGCCTAATGCGCCATGGCGCTTGGAAAGTTTGGCTCCGTCTGCTCCGTGAATCAGAGGAATATGGCATAGTTTGGGCATTTCCCAATCAAGAGCATTGTAGATTAGAGCTTGGCGGAAACTATTGGTGAAGTGGTCATCGCCGCGAATAATATCGGTAATCTCCATATCATGATCATCGACAACAACTGCTAAAAGATAGGTTGGTGTTCCGTCTGAGCGCAATAAAACCATGTCGTCGAGCTGAGAATTTTCTACGCTTACCTCGCCTTGTACGCTGTCTTTAAGCGTGAGAGTCCCAGTTTGCGGGGCTTTTAGGCGGATGCTTGGTAATACATCTTTTTCTGCTTCGCTCGCTTCGCGGTCGCGCCAAATGCTGTGATAGTGAAAAACGCGCTTTTCCGCTTCAGCTTGTGCGCGCATTGCAACGAGTTCTTCAGCGCTGGTGTAGCAATAATAAGCTTTGCCGCGTGCGACTAATTCATGCGCAATTTCCGCATGACGAGATGCGCGGCTATATTGATAAATTATTTCGCCGTCCCATTTTATTCCCATCCATTCGAGGCCTTGAATTAAAGCGTCAACAGCCGCTTGAGTTGAGCGCGCGCGGTCGGTGTCTTCAATGCGGAGGCGAAAAATTCCGCCCATATTTTTTGAAAAAAGCCAATTAAACAGCGCGGTTCGTGCTCCGCCAATATGTAAATAACCAGTTGGTGAAGGCGCAAAGCGCGTAACGACAGTCATGATTTTTACTCCTGATTTTTTTCTAAAACGAATTTGATTTGCGTCTGGTTATTGAAGCTAATGGAGAAAATACCGCGAAAATAAAAGCTGCTGCGACAACAATTGCAGGACCTGATGGAATATCAAATTTTGCTGAGGCGCCAATTCCCAAAACTACCGAGCAAACCCCGATCATTGCTGAAAGAATCGCCATGGTTTCTGGCTGTTTTACCCATTGTCTGGCGCTTGCAGCGGGAATTATCAGCAGCGAAGTAATAAGCAAAATTCCAACCAAGCGAATTGAAACCGATACGACAATGGTCATAAGAAGAACGAGCAATAAATGCATCATGGTATTGTTGATTCCCTCAGCTTTGGCGAGATCTTCATGAATAGTGAGCAAAATAAGTTGCGGCCAAATCGCAATTAAAGTGCCGATTACGACAGATCCGCCACCGTAAATCCATAGTAAATCTTGTGTGCTCACGGTTAAAATATCGCCGAAGAGATAGCTGTGGAGATCAAAATTTTGTGCACTTAAAAAGCTGATAGCAACCATTCCCATTGAAAGAGCAGCGTGCGCTAAAATTCCCATTAGCGTATCGGCGGCTAAAAGACGTTGCTGTTGTAGCCATACTAAAATTAGAGCAAAGGCCGCGCAAATTAAGACGATGCTGAGATTTATATTCATGCCAGTTAACAGGCCAATTGCTATACCAAGCAAAGCGCTATGTGCTAAAGAATCGCCAAAATATGCCATGCGTCGCCAGACCACAAAGCAGCCAAGTGGTCCGGTGATTAGCGCAATTCCGATGCCAGCGAGAGTGGCGTATAAAATAAACGAATGCATTTTTATCTCTTATTCATGTTCATGATGATGTTGATGCTCGTGATGATAAACCGCCATCATGCGCGCCATATCATTGCCAAATAGCGCAATAAATTCTGGATCTTTGGTGATGATTTGTGGCTCGCCTTTGCAACAAATATGATGAAAAAGACAAACAACTTGTTTGCTTGAAGCCATCACTAAATGCAAATCATGAGAAACCATCAGAATGCTAATTGCGTGGGTTTTATAAATATTTTCCAGCAATTTATAAAATGACATTTGCCCAGAAATATCGAGATTTTGTGCAGGTTCATCAAGTATCAGTAAATCAGGAGAATTAAGCAGGGCCCTGGCAACTAACACCCGCTGAAGCTCTCCGCCAGAGAGAACAGAAAGGTCGCGCGTGAGCAGTTTTTCGATTTTTGTTTCATGGGCGATATGGAGAATTTTTTCTGCTGATTCTTTGCTGCGCAAAGTCAGAAATTTTTTCGTGGTAATTGGAAAACTTGGTTGCAGGGAAAAGCGCTGCGGAACATAGCCAATGCGTAGATTTGGGCGTCGGTAAATTTTACCTTTACTGGGCACATAAAATTCCATCAAGCATTTTAGTAGCATGGATTTTCCTGCGCCATTTGGTCCAATAATTGTTATAAAGTCACGTTCGTTTATTGTCAGAGATACATCTTTTAATATTGTTCTGCGATTGCAAAACACGCTTATTTCTTTGGCTTCAAGAAGTAGTGGATTCATAATTATTCTTTGAATATTGTTATAATATAACTATTAATATGCGAAGCTGTGACGATGTCATGCTGAAAACATGCAATGATATAAGGACTTATCATGAAAAAAACTATCCTACTTTCAATGATTTTATTTTTTGCACTAATACAGCAAGTGCAGGCAAAATCTACATTTCAGGTGATAACAACTCTACCTTTCTTGCAAAGTTGGACGCAAGAAATATTAGCAGATACTGGTGAGGCTGCGGTTTTGCTCTCGAAAAATCAGTCTCCGCATGGTTTTCAGCTGAAGCCTTCGCAAATGCAGCGCTTACATGATGCCGATATGATTATTTATGTTGATGAAAATTTAGAGAGTTTTTTAAAGCCGTTATTGTCGAATTTTTCTGCAAAAACAAAATTGTTGGAATTAAGTAAAGCAGAAGGTTTGCGCCGTTATAAAAGGCGAAATGGTGGTCTGTGGGAGGAGCATAAACATGAAGAAAACAATGAGCACGAGCACGAAGATCATTCAGATGCAGTGCCAGAAATTCTCGATTTGCATATTTGGCTTGATCCTAAAAATGCAGTGCGGATGGTTGCGGAAATTTCTGCAAATTTGCGTGCAGTTAAGCCAGAAAATGCCCAGATTTATTCAGTGCGCGAGAAAAAAATTATCGCGCGAATTAACGCGCTAGATCGCCAATTAATGAGTGCGGTAAAGCCATTGCAAGGCAAAGGTTTTTTTGTGTTTCACGATGCGTATCAATATTTTGAGCAGCGTTATGGTTTGAATGCGCTTGGTTCAATTACGCTTGATCCGAATGAATCTTTATCGCTGTCGCGCATGCAGAAATTGCGCGATAAGATTCAGCAAGGCCAAGTAATATGCGTGTTTCGTGAGCCGCAATTTTCTGAAAAATCGGTCAATAGTTTGGTTGCTGATAAAAAAACTCGGATTGGTTTGCTCGATCCTTTGGGGGCGGATCTGCCGCTTAATCAAGATTTCTATGAAAATCTTT
>JBIKYU010000094.1:0-5755 GCA_044355085.1 Rickettsiales bacterium
CGCCTTGCCAAATTTGAAGCTAGCTTACCAAGCGATGCAGCCATCCTACACAAAAAAGCCCAGGCAACCCGCAAAAATGCATAATAGTGCTACGGTAGCGTGCTGCTATGTTAATGCAGAACAGCTCTTCATTTTATGTGAACAAAATGCATAGACTCGGCCTCAATCTCTTGTTCTAGCTCAGCATAGCGAATGCATAGAATGCTGAGGCAGTTGCTCAAGATCAGTCAGAGGCACTTTTTTTCCACAGATTCCCGCAAAAGCTTGTGATCCAGGCTTATTTCCGCAGACATCTTCTTAAGACGATTATTCTCAAGCTCCAAACTCTGCAAACGCTTAAATTCACTGCTACCAACGCCGCTATAACGCGACTTCAGTTTGTAATATGTCGCCTCAGATATCCCGTATTTGCGGCAAAAAGACACAATAGTATCTTTGCCTTCAAAAACCTTCTTGCAGCAACGCAACAATCTTGGATTCACTCAATTTTAGCTGCTTCATAAAGATCCTTTCGTAATAAAAAAATTACTACACAAATCTCTACTAAATTTCAGTGCTAACTTCGGGGGCTTTACAGAAGGAGTGGAGTAAGTCGGTGATGACATTGACCAAGCAAGTTATTTTTTGAGCTATTATTTAGGCTTTCCGTGGATAACTCGCGAAGAGGTAATCCAATCGTGCAAGGCAAGCTTATCTTTAGTAAAGGCTATGCTAAGAAACCCAAAGTAAAATATTTGACTTATGAAGTAACGCGCAATAGCGCGCATTGTAGAAATACGTTTTCCGCTTTTATCGATTACGTAAAGTTTACAGATACGTTTTCCAATAGTTGCTTGATGTTTTCCAGCTTCTGCTGAGGCCAAATATGCCGTGTAAATAAAAATTACGATATTTTGTACGGCCTTTGCGCTATCAGCGCCTATAACTAAGAATAAACGCACCACGTATAAAGCCATAGAGATGCATATCATGAATGCAGCTATGTCTATAAAAAATGCCAAAACCCTTATCAAGATTCCTGCATGCTTAAGGTCCTCCATATGATTTTGGTTTATGATTGTTGAAGAATTTTCCATTGAATCATTCCTTTTTGGGTTTGTAGTTTATTTATTTTACTCTTTCGCCATTGAGTTGGTTTTTATTTGTCGTCTCCAACCCATTGGTTGCAGCTTCTCTTGCTGATATTGATCCTAGATCACACAGTGCCTTGTTGGCTGGTGTATGGATTTAAATTTCCTTTATTCGAACAATTATCGCAATAATGTTGGTTTGGCACGTTGCGTTCATAAGGCTGCACGTAAGTTCCGTTGCTTCAATAGTGGTATTTAACATTTGTTTGCGCTTGGGCTCAGTAGGCAGAGGCGTAAGTGCTCATCTATATGCTGCAATTAGGTCTTTCATAATGTTTTTCTCCTGCCGCCGCTTTTGTAACATCAAGCTGTGGCAAAACAGTTTTTATGCTACCTATTTTCTACCTACACAAAAGATCTAAGATTTCATATTCCCCCACGCCCCTTGCAAAACATGGTCGGAGCGGCGGGATTTGATTCGAAAAACACCAAGGTATTTTTCTCACCCTGAAGGGCGATTTGCGTATCGCCAATCGTCCAATATGCCTTTGGCATATTGTGAACCCACGAACCTTTGAGGTAATTGACTACACCACTTAAACAACTTCTATTACGGCGATTGCGCCGTAATAGAAGTGGTCGGAGCGGCGGGATTTGAACCCACGACCCCCAGTCCCCCAGACTGGTGCGCTAACCAGGCTGCGCTACGCTCCGTTTATTTTGAAAATGATATCAGAATTTATATGCAGTTTTTTTTACAAGCAGGCATTTTTTTCGCAAGATAATTCCTGGTGCTACATAGTGTTTTTAGCAAATGAATCGTGATTTGAAATTTTAGGAGCGGCGGGATTTGATTCGAAAAACACCAAGGTATTTTTCTCACCCTGAAGGGCGATTTGCGTATCGCCAATCGTCCAATATGCCTTTGGCATATTCTGATTTGAAAACGCTTCCTATAAAACTATTCACCAAGAAATTTTTGCCAGTCGTTTTGTAAGCTCTGAATTTCCTCAAGCTGCTTTGTAAGTTTTAAAATTTGTACGTCAGATAATAATAAAGCAGGCATTTTTACTGGTAATTCGGCCAAAATTCTTTCTGCCGTTTGAGGTTCGGTTGCTGGGGATATTTCAGCAGAGGTAGTTTTCTTTTCTGTTGCTTTTCCTACTGCGGAAGATTCATCGACCTGTTTTGGATTCCAGCTAAGCAGAAATTTTTGTGCGCCTTTTATCGTGTAGCCTTGGCCGTAGAGCAAAGATTTTATCTGCGTTATAGCGCGAATATCTTGCGCGCGGTAATAGCGTCTTCCGCGCCTGATAATTGGATCGATATGCGAAAATTTACTCTCCCAAAAACGCAAAACATGTGGAGCAATATCTAGATCTTCAGATACTTCGCCAATAGTTCTAAGCGCTAAAGGTGATTTTTCTTTGGCAGAATAATTATCAACCGATGAAAAATTTTCCATATGCTGCATACCTCAGAAAACAGAGGTTAGGCCGCTGAAGCAGATCCTGAATCTTGATTAAGACGCTGTTTCAACAACGGAGAAGCGTGAAAGCTAACAACTTTACGTGGGGTAATTGAAACTTCTACTTTTGTTTTTGGATTGCGCCCAATGCGTTCTTTTTTCTCGCGCACTTCAAAGGTTCCAAAAGAGGAAAGCTTTAGTTTTCCTTCATCAGAGAGTGCTTCTGACATTTCGTTTAATACGACATCGACGATCTCGGATGCTTCCGCGCGAGAGAAGCCAATTTTATTAAAAATCGCTTGGGCTAGATGTGCCCGCGTGAGTGTTGCGTCGTCGGCCATTGGAAAACTGCTCCGTAATTTAGATAAGAGAAAAACCGCTAAGAAATTTTAGGAATGGAGGTAGCTATTGCGTATCAGTGTGTTAGTCAACGAAATTATTGTGGTTGTTCTTTCTTTTTTAGTCGCAGAAGCAGTAAAAATGCGGGAATGCCAAATCCCATGCTGAGAATAAAAAACCAAGTCCAGCCTAAAGTTGCTGCAACGATTCCGGAAGTTGCTCCGAAAACCAAACGGAAAATTGGTGCAAGACCGCTTAGCAAAGCAAATTGCGATGCGGTGTAAGAGCGCGTGCAAAGCGTGGCAAAATAAGCGATTAAAACTGCAGTGCCAAATCCGCCAGCGATATTTTCGATTGAAATTGTAAAAATTAAAGTTGCTAAATCAGCGCCGCGAATAGCTTGTAAAACAAAAACTGCGTTGGATAAAGTTTGCGCAATGATGCTGAATAAAAGCATGTTCCACATGCCGTAACGACGAATTAAAACGCCCGCAGCTGCAGCGCCAAGTAAGGTTGCAAAGAAGCCAAAAAGCTTTACTACGCTTGCGATTGTCGCTTTGCTGAAACCAATTTTCAGAAAAAATGGAATGCTCATCGTGCCGATAAAAGCATCGCCGCTTTTGAACAAAATAATAAAAGCAAGAATTGTAAAAATTTGTGGCCGCGCGAGAAGATCTTTGAAGGGGGAAATAATAACGCGCTGAAATTTTCCTTTTTCCGCCTCGCCTTCTGGCATGATTGGAAGTTCGGGTTCTGGCAAAAAAAACATCGCAAATGATGCAATTAAAGTTGCAATTCCCATACCGATATATGCGCCGTGCCAGCCAAAAGCAGTTGCAAGCCATAGCCCGCCTGCTCCTGATAATAACATGCCAATACGATAGCCAAGAACCGCTGCAGCTGAGGCAGCGCTTTGTTGATCATGTTGCAGAAGTTCAACGCGGTAAGCATCAATGGTGATGTCTAAACTAGCGGAAAAAAATGCTACGAATAAAGCAGCGAGCGTGAGTTCCAGCAAAGAATTTTGTGGAGAGAGCCCCGCCATCAAACATAAGCCAAGCGCAATTGCGCTTTGACAGAGAATCATCCAGCTGCGCCTGCGGCCAAATTTTTTTGCAAAAGGGAGAGAGATATTATCGATAAAAGGCGCCCATAACCATTTGATAACGTAAAAAATTCCAACCAAACTCATCAAGCCAATTGATTGCAGAGAAAGCTCGGACTCGGTTAACCAAGCGCTGAAAGTTGAGCCAGTAAGCGCCAGCGGAAAGCCGCTTGCTACGCCAAGAGCACAAATAATTATTAAGCGCGGATCGCGATAAGTTTCGTAGATATTTTTCCAGGCTGAGATCATTTATGCCGCCGCGATCAATGAGGAAAGCGAAAGTGATGCCCGCGCGCCTAATTGTTGAATGATGTGCGATGCAGCAATTGTTCCCCACTCGCCGCAGGTAATGAGCGTTTTTCCTTGAGTGTAGCCGTATAAAAAGCCAGCAGCGTAGAGATCACCTGCGCCTGTTGTGTCGATAACAGAAAGATTTTTTTGCGCTGCAATAGTGATGGTGCGATTCTCAGTTAAAATTACCGAACCGTTAGCGCTGCGCGTGATTGCTGTAACTTCGCACAGTCCAAGCATTTTCTGTAGTGCGAGTTCGAAATTATTCTGCTGTGTTAGAGATAATAATTCGGCCTCATTCGCGAATAAAATATCGACACCGTCTTTTAGTAATTCCAAAAATTCTTCCCGGTGACGTTCAACACAAAAAGTATCAGAAAGAGTGAAAGCCACTTTGCGGGCGTTGGCGCGCGCAGTTTGAATGCTTTTGCGAATGGCATTTTTGGCGTTTGGTGTATCCCAGAGATAGCCTTCAATATAAGTGACTTTAGTTTTTGCGATTAATTCTTGATCTATATCAGCATCAGAAATGCTGAGTGTTGCGCCTAGGTAAGTTGCCATGGTGCGCTGCGCATCAGGAGTCACAGAAATAAGGCAATTTGCCGTGCTTGGGCCTTCTGTGGTAAAGGTAGTTTCGTAATGAACACCGAGAGATTTTAGATCATGTGCAAAAATTTGGCCAAGCTCATCGTTTCGTACTTTACCGATGAAAGCGGTTTTTCCGCCAAAAGAGGCAATTCCAGCAATTGTATTTGCTGCAGAACCACCAGATTTTTTAAGTGATTTTGGCATGGCGGAATAAATTTTTTCCGCTGCATTTTCGTCAACGAGCTGCATGCTTGCTTTGGGTAAATTATGCTCATGCAAAAAACTGTCTGGAACTTCAGCTAAAATATCAACAATTGCATTACCGATTCCGAGAACGTCATAGCTCATTTTTGTCTCCTTGATTTAAGCGTTTTTATATTCAACCGCTTGAAAATAAAGCCCATGCGCTGGAGCTGTAGGTCCAGCTGCGCTGCGGCTTTTAGCCTGTAGAATTGTGTCTATATATTCTGGTGGATATTTTTCTCTGCCAACATAAACCAAAGTTCCAACCAGATTGCGAACCATATGGTAAAGAAAGGACGGCGCAGAAAAACGCAAGTGTATTTCTTCTTCATTTTTGCTGATTGCGATTTTTTCCAGAGTTTTGACGGGCGATGCAGCGTAGCAGCCTGGATGACGAAAACTGCTGAAATCATGTTTGCCAATCAGCAGATTTGCTGCGCTCTCCATAGCATCGAGAGCGAGCGGATAATGAATATGCCAGACATGATTTTTATAAAGCGCACTGGGCGTTTGCCGATTTAGGATTCGGTATAAATATTGGCGACGAATGGCCATAAAACGCGCATGAAAATCGCTGCTTACGGGTTCAACTTCACGCACGACAACATTACTGTGGCGTAAATAGGAATTCAGTCCGCGCAAAATCGTATG
>JBIKYU010000095.1:0-5715 GCA_044355085.1 Rickettsiales bacterium
CCTTCTAATGCGATAAAACGCTTATCCATTTCATGTCGCAGATCTTTTAAATCGTCTTTTGTGGCAAAGTTTTTCGAAACACGCAGAAAAAAATTCTGCATCGTTTCAACCAGAGCAACAGATTGCTTTCCGCTGAATCCAGACTCTTTCAGGTTGTGAATTATTTTATGCGTATTTTCCGCTTCCATAAAAACCTTGATCGTTAGAGAGAGAGAGAAACTAAAAAACTGCAAAAATTTTATTCATGAATTGCTGAACAAAAGGCATCGCAATAATTGCCAAAATTATTTTTATATTCTGTTGGATAATATAGTGTTTTAGCTCTTGGAAACGCGCTTCAAACTTACCTTCTAATGCGATAAAGCGCCTATCAATTTCATGTCGCAGATCTTTTAAATCGTCTTTTGTGGCAAAGTTTTTCGAAACACGCAGAAAAAAATTCTGCATCGTTTCAACCAGAGCAACAGATTGCTTTCCGCTGAATCCAGACTCTTTCAGGCTGTGGGTTATTTTATGTGTATTTTCCGCTTCCATAAAAACCTTGATCGTTAGAGACATTTATTTTTATCGCCGCCAAAAAAACTATTTTTGGTTGCATAAAGATAATTGAATCAACGGAGCTTTCAAGAGTTTTTATGATTCTTTGGAAAGTTAACCTCAGGTGAATTTTTTTCTTTGCGCGATTCAACTTGTATGAAAACCACACCACGTAATTACAAAGACTTAGGAGAATAATTCAAAAAAAAATTATGATTTCATCTGCGATTTCAGCTTTGATTTTTTCTGTTTCTCTAAAGATGAAATGATATTTTTTTCAAAAAATTTTAGCTCTCGCCTGCGATACAAAGCGAAAAAAATATTTTGATAAAAAATGCAGCGGAAATTCTTTGCAAAAATATAGCGCTATAGATCTAGGCCAATATCAACGTAATCTGGTGCATTGGTTAGTCTGCCAACGGAAATAAATTGAACACCAGTTTCTGCAACTTCGCGCACACGCGGCAAAGTCATATTGCCAGAAGCTTCAAGTGGAATTTTTCCATTAACTACAGAAACTGCCTCTTTGATTAATTCGATACTCATGTTATCGAGTAAAATGCGGTCTACGACCGCTAATAAGGCCTCTTTTACTTGCGCGATTGTGTCGCATTCGACTTCGATTGAAAGTTTTTTTGTTCCACTCTTTGCCAAATCAACCGCTTTTTTGATTGAGCCAGAAATGGCGATATGATTGTCTTTGATGAGGATGGCATCAAAGAGACCCATGCGGTGATTCATTCCTCCGCCTGTGCGAACGGCGTATTTTTGTAAGGAGCGCAAAGAAGGAATGGTTTTTCTGGTGTCGAGAATTTTTGCAGAAGTGCCTTCTACTTTTTCAACATAACGCCTTGTAATCGTTGCAACTCCACAAGTTTGACGCAGAAAATTAAGCGCTACACGTTCGGCAGAAAAAACTGCCTGTGCTGGCCCTTCCCCACGCAAAAGAACACTTTGCGGCGGACATACACTACCTTCTCTTGCAATAATTTTGCAATCAATTGCATTAGATACATGTGAGAAAACTTCTTTTGCTATTTCTCCACCACACATTATCAGCGGATCGCGCGCAACAATTTTAAAAACAGCGCGCGCAGCTGGGTCAACAACGCGAAGCGAAGTAACATCGCCATCTTCGCCGAGATCTTCATTCAAGGCATTTCTGATTAAAACCGACCATTCACTCTGTAGTATTTTATGTCGCATATAAAATCCTGATAATTATTTTTTGATTTTATGTATTTGCTGCAAAATCTTGAAAAGACGCAAAATTGGCGCACAAGCAAGTGGCTGATTTGCTTCAATAGCTTTTGTTAAGCGCTTTTTATAGGCAGGAATCAAAGCCATATGAACAAGAAGCGGATGCGTCAACATTGATTTTCCTTCATTCCAATGCAATTCAACGCACTGCAGCCAGGATATTTCCCAGTTTTCTTGCGACCATTCAACTGGCAAAGAAAAACTCATTCCTGAGCGAACATACTGCACCAGACCATAGGCATTCAGTAGATGTGCAAGCTTTTTTTGCTCTTGTGCGTTGGCAGGAAATTTTTCCTGTTCTGTGTAAATTTGCTGAGATATAGAAAAAACAAGCTCTTCACGGCCATATAACCAGAGCTGCATTTTTTCTAAACTGCGCTCATGGGCTGGAAGCTCAAGCCAATTTTGCTCTGCATCGAGAGCTGCAACTATGGATTTTGTAGAAATATTTTTTTCAAGCAACAGAGATTTTAGCGCATAAAATTCTTGGTTTTCTTTTGTTAGCTCGGAATTTTCCAACTGCTCCTTCCACCATTGCAGACGAATAATTTGCGGCATTGGATCTTCATTGGCTTTGAGTTGTGCCGTGACTGACTGCCACCAAAGATACCATTTTGCAAGGTTTTCTTGGCAATTTTCTGGCAAAAATTTTGTGGCTAGATAACGATCGTAATCTTTTGCGCGCAAAGTTATTGAAAAGTTTTTTGTGTTCATGAGCCACAGCTTAATAAATTTTTTGAAATTCTTTTTTTACTCTCTATTGTCCGCCTTCTTCGAAATTGCAAGGACTTGTGATATGTCGTGGACTCGTCGTCGTTTTTTATCCCTAGTTTCTACATTGCCAATCCTTGGCTTGATGCGACCTTCCGCCGCATTATCAAAAAGTCTTGAATCTAGTAAATCTATATTTTTATCATCTTCAAATGGAGTTTCTAAAATGAGCTTTTCGCTTCCTGAACTACCTTACGCAAGCAACGCGCTAGAGCCACATATAACCGCAAATACATTAAGTTTTCATCATGGCAAACATCATCAAGCCTATGTTACCAACCTCAATAAATTGATAGAAGGCACGGATTTAGCGGGAGCTTCTCTTGAAGATATTTGCAAAAAAACTGCTACTGATTCTAGCAAAGCAGGAATTTTTAATAATGCCGCGCAGGTTTGGAATCACAGTTTTTACTGGAATTCGATGAAAGCAAATGGTGGCGGCGAAGCAAATGGCGCATTAGCGGAGCAAATCAAAAAAGATTTTGGCTCTTTTTCCGCTTTTGTTGAGCAATTCAAAACAGCCGCAACTACGCAGTTTGGAAGCGGTTGGGCCTGGTTGGTTTGGGATGGTTCAGCATTAAAAATCAGCAAAACTGGCAATGCTGATACACCAATTGTGTATTGACAAACGCCGCTGCTAACAATCGATGTTTGGGAACATGCATATTATTTGGATTTTCAAAATCGTCGTCCTGATTACATCACTACATTCGTTGAAAAGCTTATAAACTGGGATTTTGCAGCAGAAAATTTTGCTAAAGCTACTAGTAAAAAAGCAGCCTAATTTTTTGTTTTTTAGAAAAAAAATAAAGAGATGGAACGTAGTTTCTTTTCAGTCATTCTGCGTTTCCTTTTATTTTGATTGCGAGGCGGAATATGGAATTTTTAAAAATTGATTCTGGCAATCTTTTGCAGCTTGTGCTGTATTTTTTGGTTTTGCTAGTTCTTGCAAAGCCTCTCGGTATTTATATCGCCAAAATTTTTGCTGGGGATATTCCTCGCTTTGCTAAGCCTATTAAGCCGTTAGAGTCTTTTTGTTATCGTATTCTTGGTGTTAATGTTGATTCTGAAATGGATTGGCAAGCCTATAGTGTAGCGGTGGTAAGCTTTTGCTTAGGCGGAATTTTGCTGCTTTTCGTGCTGTTAAAAATTCAGGCTTTTCTGCCACTAAATCCGCAAAATTTTGGCAATCTTTCTTCTGATCTTGCATTCAATATTGCGGTTAGTTTTGTTACCAATACAAATTGGCAGAGCTATAGCGGAGAAGAAACTCTCAGCTACTTTACTCAGGCCTTTGGCTTGAGTGTGCAGAATTTTCTTTCTGCTGGTGTAGGAATGGCTGTTTTGGCTGCTCTTATGCGCTCACTTACGCGTAAAAATACAAAAGCATTGGGAAATTTCTGGATCGATTTAGTGCGTACTGTGCTTTATGTTTTTTTACCGCTGGCTCTTATTTGGTCGGTTTTACTTGGCTCTCAAGGAGTGGTGCAGAGCTTCTTACCTACGCTAAATATTGCTACGCTTGAGAAAAATTCCTCAGCAGAAAAAAACACTCAAGCAATTGCTGTTGGTCCAGTTGCTTCGCAAGTTGCGATCAAACAATTGGGGACAAATGGTGGCGGATTTTTTAACGCTAATTCTGCACATCCGCTTGAAAATCCAACAGCGTTTTCAAATTTTCTGCAACTGCTTGCGATTCTATTAATTCCCGCTGCTCTTTGTTTTACGATGGGAAAAATGGTTGGCGATGCGCGCCAAGGCAGAACTTTGCTCTTTGCCATGCTGATAATTTTTATACCTCTTCTGCTTACAACAATTGCTTTTGAACAGCAGGGAAATCCTGCTTTTTCCGAGCTTAATATCGACCAAAAGCAAAGCAGCATGCAATCTGGTGGCAATATGGAAGGCAAAGAAACGCGCTTTGGTGTGGTTTCTTCTGCACTTTGGAGTATTGCAACAACGGCGGCATCAAATGGTTCTGTAAATTCAATGCACGCGTCTTATAACCCGCTTTCAAATGCGGCGATGTTGCTTTTAATGCAATGTGGAGAAGTAATTTTTGGTGGCGTTGGCTCTGGACTTTACGGCATGTTGATTTTTGTTCTGCTCTCGGTTTTTGTTGCAGGTTTGATGGTTGGCAGAACGCCTGAATATCTAGGAAAAAAAATTCAGGCTTTTGAAATGAAAATGGTTTCAATTGCAATTATTTTGCCTAGCGCCTTTGTACTTTTGGGAACAGCTTTGGCGGTTTCTACTGAGGCTGGCCGTGCTGGAATTTTTAATCCAGCAGCTGATGGATTTTCAGAAATTCTTTATGCATTTACTTCCGCCGCAAATAACAATGGCAGCGCTCTTGCTGGAATTAATGCTAACACGCCTTTTTATAATATTGTTCTTGCGATTTGCATGTTAGCTGGGCGCTTTGGTGTTCTACTTCCTGTGCTTGCTATCGCTGGTTCATTGGCATCTAAAAACAATACTCCTGTATCTGCTGGAACCCTGCCGACACATACGCCACTTTTTGTATTTTTGCTCGCGATGCTAATTTTACTTATTGGCGTTTTGACATTTGTTCCAGCCCTGGCACTTGGTCCGATTGCTAGCTATCTCAACCTGATAAATGGTTAAGTCTATGATAAAAAAACGCAAACCAGGATTACTCGATACCGAGAACTTGCTTAACGCTAGTGCGCAATCTTTTTTGCGTCTGAGCTTTCGCTATCAGATGCATAATCCCGTAATGTTCTTAGTTTTCATTGGTTCTATTGCGACAACGATCTTGCTAGCTTGGCGTTTTTTCCATCCTTCAGAAGAACCAATTTGGTTTGTGGCCAATATTGCTTTTTGGCTTTGGTTTACGGTTTTATTTGCAAATTTTTCTGAAGCAATTGCTGAAGGACGCGGCAAAGCGCAGGCTGATGCGCTAAAAAAAACGCGCCGTGAAGTCACAACAAAAAAGCTCAAAAATGCTCAGGACAAAACGCAATTTGATATAGTTTCTTCAAACGCTCTCCATTGTAATGATGTTATATTATTACAGGCTGGCGATATTATCCCCGCTGATGGACAAGTTATTGATGGTATTGCATCAATTGATGAAAGCGCCGTAACTGGTGAATCTGCCCCAGTTATTCGTGAATCATCTGG
>JBIKYU010000096.1:0-5714 GCA_044355085.1 Rickettsiales bacterium
ACCGTTGCAGTTGCTCATGGAAATTTAGTTGTTCGCGTCACTGAAACGCCACTTATTTCTCAGCCAGGAGCCTTCGCACCAGAGAGCGCCACCACGCAACAAGCAACTTTAAGCCGCGTTGATGTTGAAGAAGACAAAAACAGCAAACTCGCTGTCGTTCGCACTGGCGCTAGTCTTTCAGAGCTTGTGCATGGGCTGAATGCCCTAGGTGTTGGCCCGCGCGATTTAATCAGCATTCTGCAAACCATCAAGGCCTCTGGATCTCTCCAGGCTGATATAGTCACGAGGTAATACATGCTAGATACCATCGCAAGCAATCTTTCGTCCGACATAAAAATCAGCTCCGCCAATCTTGCGCGCGGCCAAAAAGGGCGCATGGAGCAATCCACAGAAGATTTTATGTCCGTGCTAATTAGCCGAACTATCGAGCCGATGTTTCCTCAAGATGATGAAGAATCGATGATCTTTGGCGGCGGCAATGGCGGCGATATTTATCGCACTTTAATGGTGCAGGAATTCGGCAAAATTCTTGGACAAAACGGCTTACTAAAATCTCTCGATCAATCAATACAAAAGCAACTTCTAGCATTGCAGGAGAGCAATAATGGCTGAACTAGATTTAAGTAACTCACAATTAGATACAGATTTGCTCGCACAAAATTTCATTCAGCTAACTGCTCTGCTTGAGCGCGAAGCAGAACTTTTGAGCGAACGCGACATTATGGCAACCAAACCTTTTCAAGAGGAAAAACGCGCACTCACCGAATCGCTAGAAAAATTCAATTGGATGATCGCAAACAAACCTGAATTGCTGAATAAAATTCCCAATGAACAGCGCCGCAAACTCAAAAATCACGGTAAAGAAATGGCCAGCGCGATGGAAAAATATGAGCGTGAATTAATCAAAACCGAGCGCGTTCAGCAGCTGCTTTTAAACATGGTCCGCAGCTCTATGGAGCAATGTATTTCACCAGCAATTGCTTACGCCAAAAACGGTAGCAATATGGATTCACGCTACAAAGAGCGATTCACCCCGCCAGTGCAGCTTAATCGCTGCTTGTAAGGAGAAAAACCATGGGTCTTGATGTTGTTCTACGTAACGCAGTTTCTGGAATTCACGTCGCACAAGAGGCGCTGCAAGTTCATTCACAAAACGTTTCTAACGTTAACACACCAGGCTATGTAAAACGCGGATATTCTCAAGTTAGTCGTAAAACAGACGGCGCTGGACAGGGCGCAGAAATTGCTTCAATAGGCAGTATTTTTGATCAACGACTTTTCAATGTTGTGCGCGAGCGTACGTCAGCAATTGAGAAACTCTCAACCATTTCTGGAATTTACGATTCCGTACAAAATATCTACGGCAACCCAAATAGTAACAGCACTATAGCCAGCAGCCTTGATCAAGTTTTCTCAGCCTTAAACGGCTTAGCCACTTCACCTGATGTCGCCGCCAATCGCTCAGAAACCGTACAAAATCTGAATTCCCTTACTAACAAAATCAATAAAATTGCCACAGATCTACAACAGCAGCGTTTCGAAGCAGATCGCCAAATTGGTACAAACGTAACCAAGATAAATAATCTCATCGGCGAGATGTACGAAATCAACAAAACCATGATTCGTTTTGATCCCAACACCGCAGGAAGAAACAATCTCATCGATCAACGAGAACAAAAGCTGCGCGAACTTTCTGAATTGATAGATATTCAAACTTTCACCACTGATGATGATCAATTCTATATCTCCACTGCGGGCGGAATTTCACTACTAGACCCAAGTGCAGCCTATAAGGTTCAATATACGCCAAGCTCATCCGTTGACGCTTTTATCGGCAATAATACTCTGTCTGCTGCAGAAATTTACCTGCTTGACGATGATGGCAGCACTTTAAGCAAACAAGGAACATTAATTCCAGCAGCAAAAAGCGGTGAAGCTTCTTATTCAATAACAGGCGGAACAATTAAAGGCTTGCTTGATATGCGTGATGTTGAAATTCCGCGCTTACTATCACAGCTTGATAATTTCGCCAGCACCATGCGCGAGAACATGAACGCCACTCACAACAAAGGAACTAGTTTTCCACCACCAACTTCATTGACTGGCGCACGCGCAATTGCCAGCACCGACAGCTTTGGCTTCGATGGCAGCATTCGCATCGCCATTCTAAACAGCACTGGCACACCAGCTGCTAGCACCTATTCCGATGAAACCTACTTACGCCCACTCACACTTGATTTTTCTAAATTAAATAGCGGCGGAAATAACGGCGAGTTCACCGCAAGCGACATGATAAAAGAAATAAACAATTATTTCGGACCACCGCAAAGCCGCGCCAGCCTTGGTAATTTACGCAATGTACAGCTTGCTGCAGTTTCTAATTCTATCGCTGCAACACCAACGAGTTTTTCATTCGATTTTGAACTCGACAACGCCTCAACCAGCAACGCAACTTTTGACGTACTAGGCGTGACCGTTCTAAATCCAGCTGATGATTCAGTACTATATACTTTACCTGGCGGATCCCTGCCCGCTTCATATACTTCAACCACAGGAGAACTCTCGCGCACAGGCAGTTCTATCACCATTGATTTATCGGCAGCAGCTCTAACAAGTTATAAAATCCGCGCGAATGTAAAAGTAACAGAAGCTGATGGAACAATCAGCACCAGCACAATCGATTACAGCATCGACGCAAATGTCAGCAATATTCGCAATGATCGTTACCCACCGCAAGCCATAAATAGCGGCGATGCAACACTGATAACTGGCAGTTCCAGCCAACGTTACGCCACCGCAAGATTAGTAAATGCAAATGGTCAAACTGTTTCTGGCAACACTCCTGGATATTTGTTAATTGAAACCAATCAAAGCGGCTTAGGTTTTGCAATCGATTCTCTAGATAGCGCGGAAAGTGGAATCACAGGAGCTGCATCCTCATCAATTACAGGCCGAAATTTTTCGCATTATTTTGAGCTAAATAATCTTTTCAAATCTAACGCCACAACAGCAGGCAGCGCCTATAATTTAGAGCTGCGCAGCGACATACTCGCCGACCCAAATAAAATCGCTGTCGGACAGCTCACTAAATCGAATCCAACAACAGGTTCGCTTGCAACTAACTTCACTTACGAACTAGGAAAAGGTAACGGCAAAAACGCAACTGCTTTGGCGCAGCTAAATCAAGAATCAATAACTTTTGCTGCAGCTGGTTCTCTGCCTGAATCTTCACTCTCTCTAACCGCCTATATTGGCGACATGAGCAGCTTCGTAGGAAGTGCGGCACTTCGCGCACAGGGAAATCTTGATTTAGAAACTCTCACCATGGATGGGCTGAAAGATTTAGTACGCAAAGGCAGCGGCGTAAATACCGATGAAGAACTAGCAAAAATTATAGAAATTCAACATCAATTTGAAGCTAACGCCAAGTTGTTCAGCATTACTCGCGACATGCTGGATCGCCTGATGCAATCATTCTAATTTTTACAACGTTATAAAATAACATTGTAGCGGAGAAAAAAAATGAGCGGAAATTTTAAAATTCCAACATTAGTTGATCAAAACCTCGCTTTTGTAAGAAAAAACCAGCGCTTTCTTGATCAGGTAAATGTCAGTATCGCCAGCGGCAAGCAATATCAGGATTACAAAGGCTATGCCGAAAAACGCAACATTGAATCTTTGACAATCCTAAGCAGCCGCATGAGCGACATCGATAGCTTCAAACGCGCCAACATGCTTGCAAAGAGCGAATTAGAAACCAGCAACTATGCAATTTCACGCCTACAAACAATCGCCTCAAATTTAAGCACACTTCTAACAAAGCGCCGCTCTGCAACTGGCGAATCAGTTCCATTCAATACTGAAACCACAAAAATGCTGGAAGAAATCGCCAGCGTTTTGAATACGCGCGAAAATGGCAATTATATTTTCTCGGGCAGTAAAACCAATACTGCGCCTGTTGATACCAACACAATCAAAAACAGTACGCTAGATAGCGCCAATAATCCCACCGATATTTATTACCGTGGCGATAATGAAGAATCCAGCGTCCGCCTAAATGACACGGAATCTCTCGAATATGGCGTCAACGCTAATGACAGCGCATTCAAAAACCTCATCGGTGCGATTCACTTAGCCAGAGCTGGCGACACTGCCAATAATTTTCTCACATTAGGAAATGCCGTCACTCTCCTTAACGACACAATTTCTGATCTCGCTGCAGTGCGCTCCAACATCCGCACCGACAGCAATTTAATCAGTAGCAACCAGCAGCAGCTTGATGATTTACAAAATTTGCTGCGCAAAAAACTTACCACAATTCAAGACACCGACATCGTAGAAGCGTCTTCGCATTTATCTGAATTAGAAACACAGATGCAGGCTTCTTTCTACGCTCTGACGCGTCTCAGCCAAATTTCTCTCACCAGTTTTCTCTAAAACTACTTATCCACAAACAAAATAGGAATCTTCCATGCAACTTGTCCGCACATCTACCCTTGAAGCATTTGCGTCAAACTCTGCTTTTGTCCCAGAAATACAGCAAGAGGCGCGCCTGCCAGCCTCACGTACAGTTCATAGTCGTTTTGGTGCGCTGGAAATCAATACCGCTCTAGCAATTAATTTCACGCAAGGACTTGCAGGATTTCCCGATGATAAAAAATTCTGCATTGCCGATCATCCAAGCCCGCATTTAAATGAACATTTTAAACTTCTTCAATCAACCAGCAATGATAATCTCTGTTTTATTGTTATGCCTTTTGAACATAGGAACGGCACAATCGCAGCACATGATTTAGAAGAAGCATTGCAAAGCGTAAATATCCGCGAAGAAAATTTACTCACTTTGCTTTTGGTTTCAGTACATCAAGATAGCGATAATATCCGCCGTCTTTCAGTGAATCTGCGCGCACCATTATTTGTTGATGCCATTACAAAACAAGGCGCTCAACATATTTTTGGCAACAGCTCATACGCAATTCGCCACATGATTTCATAGGCAAATTTTTATTTTCCAATTGCTTATTTCAAAAAATAAAAACGCTGCGTTTTGTAAAAAAGCGCAGCGTTTTTTAATGCACCTTCCCCGCAATCAGGCAGAAAAAGCCAGGTTGTATTATCAACGATAAATAAAAATAGCATCCATGATTTTTCTACTTGCAATTGACAATTTGCTTCTCTAGCTTGCGAAACCTGATGCCCAGGTAGTGGCTCGCGTTTTAATTAAACTCAAGTAGGAGTATACGTCATGACATCAATTATAAGTAACGATGCCCGCGCCACTCAGGCGTACATCAGAAAGGCGGAAGAGTCGATCTCAAACGCCTCAGCCAACCTTGCAAGCGGTAAAAAGCTCAACGCAAACGTAGCTGACCTTTCAGTGGGTACAGTACTTGCAACACGGGTTTCAACGCTTCGCACTGCGAACCAAAACGCCGCTCAGGGCGCAAGCTTGGTGAACATCGCAAAAGGGGGTTATTCAACCATTAACACCCTTCTTCAAAAACAAAAAAGCCTATCTGTTAAATCGAACGATGCTTCTCTTGGCGCAACCGAACGCGGATTCTTGAACCAAGAATTCCAAGCGCTAAAGGCGGAAATAGACCGGATCGCAACCAACACCACCTTCAATGGAAAAAAATTGATTGATGGTAGCTTGAGCGGTTCGGCAAACGTGAGTTCTGCAACTTCAGAAACCACACAAAACTATAGCTTGC
>JBIKYU010000097.1:0-5709 GCA_044355085.1 Rickettsiales bacterium
TGAAACAGGCCTTACTCCGCTTCATCTTGCTGCCGCTTATAGCGCGCCTGAAATCGTTCAGCATCTTTTAGATTTCGGTGCGAATCTTGCGCTCATTGATCTGGAAAACCGCACGCCGTATTTCTTTGCTGAGCAGCGCCAGAATCAAAAAATTCTCAATTTAATGCAAAAATATTATCTCAAACAAGCAGCAGCTTAACAGCATTTCTCGCTAAAAAGCAGCGATGTCAGTAATCGCCCGTCCTAAAATCAAAGCGTGAATATCATGCGTGCCTTCATAAGTATGCACGCTTTCTAGATTCATCATATGACGAATCACGTGATATTCATCGCTGATGCCATTCCCGCCATGCATGTCACGCGCAGTTCTGGCGATATCCAAAGCTTTGCCAGTGCCATTGCGTTTGATCAAGGAAATCATCTCTGGCGCTGCGCGGCGCTGATCAAGCAAACGCCCAACTTGCAAACAAGCCTGCAATCCGAGCGCAATTTCTGTCGCCATATCGGCAAGTTTCTTCTGAATTAACTGATTCGCCGCAAGTGGCTTACCAAATTGCTTGCGCTCAATTGTGTAATTGCGCGCCGCTTGATAGCAAAACTCTGCTGCTCCCATCACGCCCCAGCCAATGCCGTAACGCGCTTTATTCAAGCAACTAAACGGTCCCTTCAAGCCTGAAACATTGAGAATGTTTTCATCGGGAACTTCAACTTCATCCATAGAAATCATGCCAGTTTCTGAAGCGCGCAAAGACATTTTACCTTCGATTTTACTCGTCGTTAGGCCTTTCATTTTTCGCTCTAAAATAAAGCCTTTGATCGCGCCGTCTTCCGTGCCTTCTAGGCCATAAACTTTTGCCCAAATAATGAAAACATCAGCGAGAGTTGCATTAGTGATCCAGTTTTTAGCGCCGCTGATACGAAAACCGCCAGCAATTTTTGTGGCACGCGTAATCATGCTGCCAGGATCAGAGCCGTGATCAGGTTCAGTTAAACCAAAGCAGCCAATTAATTCAGCACTGGCTAAACGCGGCAGATAATGCTGTTTCTGCGCCTCGCTGCCAAAAGCAAAAATCGGATGCATCACTAAGCTGGATTGAACACTCAAAGCCGAGCGATAGCCGCTATCGACCCATTCCATCTCGCGCGCAATTAAACCATATGCAACATGGCCCATTCCAGCGCAGCCATAGCCTTCAATGGTCGAGCCAAGCAAACCAAGTTCACCCATTTCCTTCATGATGCTTACGTCAAAACGTTCGTGACGATTAGCATCAATAATGCGCGGCATTAATTTTTCTCGCGCATAAGAACGAGCAGTTGCTTGCACCAAGCGCTCCTCAGAGGTTAAATCCGCATCTAGCAATAGCGGGTCATCCCACTGAAATTTTGGCATGCTCATGATTTTCTCTCCTGACAAAAATTCTAGGAAATTACTTCTATGCGAAAAGCGCGTCTTCGCGCTACAAAATTTTCTCAAATTTTTAAATCAAAACAACCATTCCATCGTAACCAACCTCTGCAGAAGCGGGCAGCTGTTTTTGCAGGGCGTCGAAATCTAGTTCATGCGCCATATGCGTTAGGATTGTACGTTTGGGTTTTATTTCTGAAATCCAGTTGAGCACTTGCTCTAAATTTGCATGAGTTGCAGATTCTGCATAGCGCAGACAACCAACTATCCATAAATCAAGGTTTTTAAGTGTGCTTAAAGATTCTTCGCTTAAAAAATTTACATCAGTTGAATAGGCAAAATCATTAATCCTAAATCCAAGAGTTGTGCTTGGTCCATGCATTTGTGCAATTGGTACAATATAACAATCATCAATGCAAAAAGGCATCATCTCGGTCAGCTCAAAAGGAGAAATTGTCGCTTTCGACCATTGAAATGACCCAGCTTTTGGTGACACAAAAACATAAGGAAAGCGCAGCTGTAAATTTTCTCTTGTTTGCGCATTCATGAAAGCTGGAATTGCTGCTTGCTTGAGCATATTAAACGCACGGACATCATCAATACCATGCGCATGATCAGCATGTTCGTGCGTGTAGAATATAACATCAGGAGCGGGAAGTGCGTTAGCCAACATCTGCGCGCGTAAATCAGGTCCAGTATCTAGTAAAATTTTGACTCCCATTTTTGATTCAACAAAAATAGAAGCCCGCGTGCGTTGGTTATAAATTTTATTCGAACTACAAACCGCGCACAGACAACCAATAACTGGAACTCCAGTTGAAGGGCCTGTTCCCAAGAGAGTAATTTTCATCTCGATATTTTACTAATTTCGCGTTACTCAGCGGCTTTAAAAACAAAATATCCGCGCGGACGATCAAGCGGAGTTAATCTTGCTGCAACTGCTGGTCCGCTTTCAATCGAGCCATCTGGTGCAACGCGCGCCATATTAACTGTGGCTTCCGTGCCTGATTCAAGCGCTGCATAAAGTTGCTGCGCTGAATTTTCATCCAGCCATCCTTCTTTTACGAACTGCTCTAAATTCAGAACATATTTCTGTGCGAATAAATCAAAATAGCGGCTATCGCAATAAATCACCCGGTGATCTTTGTGAATAAGCAAGCAAAAGCGTGTGTTGGCGCGTGAAGCGCTAGCAAATAAAAGGCTTTGAAATTCAATCAGCGCAATGCGCGTATTAATGCGCTTAAAACACATGACGATATAAACAACTAAAATTATTGAAAGAATCGCTAAAAGCCCCTGTGAAAGATCAGTGTGCTGATAGGTTAAATCAGAAACAAAAATTCCAATCACGCAGGCTGAAATTAAACAAGAAGTAATGATAAACCAAGTTTTAGGTCCGTAAACTCTTGGTGTAAACTCACGCGCTTGATCAACAAGAGTGCTGCAATCTTTACGATCAGCAAAGCGACGAATCATGGTGTTTCTCCTTGGTTTTTACAATACAAGAGCACCAAACATAATCAGCGCTCACAAGCTTTGCCAATATTTTTCTGCTTGGCTAAAAAGAGTAAAAAAATTATCACTTGTAGCTTGCGCTATTTTATCAAGGCTACATCCCTGTAATTCAGCCAGCTTCAAAGCAGTATGATACATAAAAGCAGGTTCGTTACTTTTGCCACGATACGGTGTTGGTGCAAGATATGGCGCGTCAGTTTCAAGTAAAATACGTGAGCGCGGTGAATTCGCTGCGACTTTTTGAATCGTCAGCGCCGTTTTAAAAGTTAGAATTCCTGAAAAAGAAATATAGCCGCCAAGCTCTAAAACTTTTTCTGCGAAAGCTTCTGAGGCGCTAAAACAGTGGATCAGAAAAGGAAAAGCGCCGCGTTTAATTTCTTCCTGCAAAATTTTGATTGTGTCTTCTTCAGCATCACGAGTATGCACAATAACGGCCAAGCCCGTTTCGCGCGCAGCCTTTATGTGAGTTATAAAATCCTGCTGTTGACGATTTGCATGTTCCAGGCCGCGATAATAATCAAGACCTGTTTCGCCCAAACCTAATATTTTAGGCCGTTTTGCGGCTTCCAATAAATCATCTAAACTAAGAGCAGATTCCATCTCATGCACATGATTTGGATGCACACCAACCGAGCAGCAAACTTCTTCATAACTCATCGCAATTGCATGAATCGTTTCAAACTCATCCATTTTCGTGCAAATAGTTTGCACATAGCGAATCCCTTGAGCATGAGCGCGTGCAAGGGTAGCGCTAGTTGGCTCAAGCTGCGGATAATTCAGATGACAATGCGAATCTATAAGCATGAAATTATTTTTCTAGAAAGCGCGGAAAAACAGGAGATGGTGCAGGCAAAGCACCAACATAAGTATAGCCTTTAGTGATATTTTGTAACATGACTCCGCGTGCGGCAGTTTCAGGAGTATATCCAAGCTGTATCAGCATAGCTTCGCTTGCTTCTGGAATAAAAGGCTGCAGTCGCACTGCTAGAGCATGCAAGGCTTCTAGCAAAGTTGCTAGAACAGTTGCGAGTCTTTTTTCATCGCCTTGTTTTTTTAAATTCCACGGCGCTTGCTGGTCGATATATTGATTTGCGGACATGGCCAGCTCTACCGTTTCCTCAAGAGCCTCGCTAAATACCGAGCCATTCATTGCGCGCAAATAGCGGCTATTATCGCGGCAACGCGTGCGTAAATTTTTATCTTCAGCGCTTAATTCTCCCGCAAGAGGAACATTTCCGCCTGTGTGTTTCTGCACGAAAGATAAAGTTCTCTGGCAAAGATTGCCAATATTATTGGCGAGCTCTGCATTCATGCGCATAATCATTTGCTCGCGCGCAAAATTTCCGTCCTGACCAAAAGGAACCTCGCGCATCAAAAAATAGCGCGTCGCATCGCGGCCAAATTCCTGCAATAGCCCATGTGGATCAATAACATTGCCAAGCGATTTCGAAATTTTCTGCCCTTCATTTGTCCACCATCCATGGGCAATAATTTTCTTTGGTAGAGGCAAATCAGCGGCCATTAAAAAAGCTGGCCAATAAACGGCGTGAAAACGCAAAATATCTTTTCCAACCACATGAAAAGCATTGCCCCAAAAACGCTTGTAAAGCTGAGCATTCAAATCAGGAAATCCAAGCGCTGTAAGATAATTAGCCAAAGCATCAAGCCAAACATACATGATATGTTGAGAATCTCCCGGTACAGGAACGCCCCAACTAAAACTTGTACGCGATACGGATAAGTCTTTCAGTCCGCCTTCAACAAAGCGCACGACTTCGTTATAGCGCGATTGCGGAAAAATAAATTCTGGATTGTTTTTGTAATATTGTAACAATTTCTCTTGATAGTCAGAGAGGCGGAAAAAATAACTTGGCTCTTCAACCCATTCGACAGGCGCGCCAGTTGGCGCTTTGCCATCAATTAATTCGGCCTCCTGATAATAAGCCTCATCACGCACGGAATACCAGCCACCATAATTTTCAAGATAGAGTGAACCCGAATCAGCAAGGCGCTGCCACAATGCTTGCGCTGCCTTGATATGGCGCGGTTCAGTTGTACGAATAAAATCATGATTGCTCACACCAAGTGCATTTTCTCCGCCATCTTCGCGCGCAGAGTCGCAAACTAAAGCACGAAATTTCTGGCTGTTTTTATCTGCGCATTCCTGCGGTGTTAGACCAATTGAAGCGGCAGTTTTTTCAACTTTTTGTCCATGCTCATCAGTGCCTGTCAGAAAATGCACTTCATTCCCCATTAGCCGATAAAATCTGGCCATCACATCGCAAGCGATTGTAGTGTAAGCATGGCCAATATGCGGCGCATCATTGACGTAATAAATTGGAGTCGTGATATAAAATGAATCGGACATAAAAATTTTTCACTTCAGAGATATAGTAGTATTATTTTTTGGTGAAATCTGCGAAGCAAGCGAGCATCGCATGTTGTGGATCTAAGTAAATTCGGCTCACATCGCCTAATGTTGCGCGCGACTTCTCCCATATTTCTTGCAGCTGTTCAAGAGAAAATCTTGCAAGGAAATCTTCTGGAACTGGCTTATTTTGCAGAATTGGCAGAGATGATAAATTGCAGCTAACCCCAGATTTTCGGCGCAGCAAATGCAAAAACCAAACATCAACAACTTCCATCCATAGAGACCAAGCAGCAGCGCTTTTCTGTGTTGCCGCTCTGAGCGCTAAATTATACAGCGCTTGCAGTTTTGAATCGGCGCTCGGAAAGGCGAATAATTCTTCTATCAGTGGCAGTAAATTTTTTTGTAACAAACGCGC